>JBKPQY010000137.1:0-10046 GCA_046734315.1 Actinomycetota bacterium
GTAGTACGTCGTCAACGTCGTGGCCCAGCACGGCTGCGACGTGCAGCACCGCCTGCGCCGGCTCGGACAGCCGCTCGACTCGGGACAGGATCACGTCGGACAGCGTGGCGGGCACGCCGTGGTCGATACCGCCTGCGGCCATGAGTTCCTCGACGTAGAACGGGTTGCCGCCGCTGCGGGCGAACAGCTCGTCCACGACCTCGTCGGACGGCGGGTCGTCGCTGATCTCGCCGAGCAGGCTGGTCAGCTCGTCGCGGTCCAGCCCGGGCAGCGCCATCCGCTCTACCCGCGGGTCCCGTTCCAGGTCGGCGATCACCGGACGGAGCGGGTGGCGCCGGTGCAGGTCATCCGCGCGATAGGTCAGCAGCAGCACGGCCGCGGCATCACGAAGGTTGCGGCCGAGGAAGGCCACCAGGTCACGCGTGGAGGCGTCCGCCCAGTGCAGGTCCTCGAAAACCAGCAGGACGGGCCGGCGCCGGCTCAGCCGGGTCAGGAAACCGAGGAGATGCTCGAACAGCGGACCCGAGCTCTGCGCGGTGCCGGCGGTGCCGCTGCCCAGCAGGGCGCCGATGTCGGTCAGGCCGGGCCCGAGCAGTTCGGCCAGTACGTCCTCGCCCAGCTGCGTACGCAGGTCGCGCAGCGCCTCGACGAGCGGCGCGTAGGCGACGGACACCTCGCCCAGCTGGAGGCAGCCACCCAGCGCGGCGATGAACCCATCGCGACGCGCCCGGTCGATGGCGGCGCTCACCAGCCTGGTCTTGCCGATGCCTGCGTCACCGGAGAGCAGCACGACGCGCACCTCGCCCTGCGCCGCCGCTTCCGTCAGTGCGTGCAGTCCTGCCAGCTCGTCGGCACGTCCGACCAGCTGGCGGCTGGTCACCCGGCGCGCCACGTCCGCGAGCATAAGAGAAAGCCGCCAGCCATTCGGTAATTCCGAGTGGCTGGCGGCCGGTGGGGGGCGGTACGTGTCGCCCGGCGGCGCGTTCATGCCGGACCTCACAGCGATGCGGCGGCGAGATCCTTCAGGAAGGCCGAGACGCGGTGGGTGCGGCCGTACCGGCGTCCGGCCTTCTGGGCCTTCGGCTGGCGGTCGGTCCGGGTGCGGCGGTAGGCCGCGGCGTTGGCAACGAGCTCGCGCTGGTGCTCGGTGGCAACCTCTGCGTTCACGTAGGGGCTCATCGTTTCCTCCTCGGTTGGCCTGACATGGACAAGACTCCGGGTAAGGCCGGGGGCACCACATCGGGAGATTGCCTAAGCTCCCACGACGCAGGACCTCAGATGTGGCGTAGCCCCGTGATTTCGGGCGCCTAAGACCCCCTAGGGGGTGAGTTAGGCTCGTGCGATGAGCCTCGCGCGGGCGGGATGAGGTACCGATGGGCCTGATTTGCGCCGTTTCGTTCCAGCGGCAAGGCCGCCTGTACTACGCCGATCCCGGCTCGCTTACCCCGGCCGTCGGCGAGCACGTGCTGTATCCCACCGACGAGGGCCCCGAGGTCGCCGAGGTCGTGTGGGCGCCGCAGTGGGTCAGCGAGGATGTCGGCGGGCTGCCCGTCCTGGCCGGCATGGCCGGGCCGGAGGATCTCGAGCAGGCCGACGTCAGCCGCAAGAAGCGCGCCGCCGCCCGGGTGGCCGCCCGCAAGCTCATCCGCGAACACGATCTGCCGATGAAGATCAGCGGCGTCGACTACGTCCACGAGGCCAGCCGCACGACGATCTACTTCACCGCGCCGCACCGCGTCGATTTCCGAGCGCTGGTCCGCGACCTGTCGGCGACGCTGTCCGGACGTGTCGAGCTGCGCCAGCTCTCTGCTCGCGACGAGGCGCGGCTGACCGGTGGTATCGGCTCGTGCGGGCGGGAACTGTGCTGTTCGACGTTCCTGGTCGACTTCGAGCCGGTCTCGGTGCGCATGGCCAAGGACCAGGACCTGCCGCTCAACCCGCTGCGGATCTCCGGCGCATGTGGCCGGCTGATGTGCTGCCTGAAGTACGAGCACCCCCTGTACCAGGACTTCGCGGAAAAGGCGCCAGACATCGGATCGTCTGTTGAGACGCCGGACGGTGCGGGCACCGTCGTCGGGCACAGCGTGCCGAGTGAGTCCGTGGTGGTAAGGCTGTCCGCGGACGGGCGGCGCTCCGTGTGCGCGCTCGCGTCGGTGTGCTCGGCGCGGCGCGCTTACGAGGGGAGCTTGCGACCCGAGCGTGATTCGGCGACTCGCTCGTCAGAATCGGGCGCGGCCCACTGATCCCGGGCGATCAGCACTTCGCGCAACAGGTCGGGCCGGTCGGTGATGATGCCGTCCACGCCCGCGTCGAGCAGCCGGTGCATGTACGGCGGGTCGTTCACCGTCCAGACCACGACGCGCAGGCCGAGCATGTGTGCTCCGGCGATCGTTCGCCGGCTGACGAGGCGGGCGGGTACGTGCGCGAACCGCGCCGGCTCATGCCACCACGGCGGGATGATCTTCGCCGGGGCGCTCGCAAGCAATGTTGCAAGGGCACGCCAGCCCAGTGCAGTCGTCAACCCCGGCCCGAGGTCGGTACGCAGCCTGGCGAGCCATCCGTCCCACGCGCCGGCCGCGCAGACCCGGTGCGCGGCGTCCGCCGCCCGGATCGCGCGGGCGAGCGGCACGACTGCCTCCGCCTCCTTGACGTCGATCGCGAAGTTCGCGTCCGGGAAGGCGCGCAGCAGGTCGGCGATGCTGGGAGCGCCGAGGGTATGGCTGCTCGTCTCGCAGACGAGGTCCGGCCGGCGCCGCAGCCGCCGCAGGGTGCCGTCGTGGAAGGCCACGCACACTCCGTCCGCGGTCACCCGGGCATCGGTCTCGAGATAGCGCAGGCCGAGCGCGTACGAGCGGGCGAACGCGTCCAGCGTGTTCTCGGCGGCCAGTCCGGCACCACCCCGGTGCGCGACGGCCAGGGGCACAGGCAGACTGCCGTAGCTCACGACGATGACTGTGGGGCATGACGGCCCCGCCACGGCGCGTGTCGCCGCCTCTGCGCCGAGACGTTCACCGGAGTTTCGTCGCTGCGTCGCACGGCCGATCGATGCTGTTCGCGGCGCGCGCGGCTGTGTCGCTAAACTGACGCGTCGCGCCCGTTTCGCGGGCGCATGCCGCCTTAGCTCAGTCGGCCAGAGCGACGCACTCGTAATGCGTAGGTCCGGGGTTCGATTCCCCGAGGCGGCTCACAGGCGGTGTTGACGGTGATCGCTGACGGGCGGTGCCGAGCCCGCCGGTACCGCGCCGACGCGGGTGGTACGCCGGCGGTGGAGGAGGGCTCCGCCACTCGGATTAGCTTCGGGAGCGGCGCGCTGCCCACTCATGGTCGAGAATCGACATCATCACCTCGTCGTACCACCGTCCGTCGTGCGAGAACGCCTCGCGGTAGCGACCCTCCTCGACGAAGCCTGCCTTCTCGTAGGCGCGGATCCCCGCCGGGTTGAACGGCGCCACCCCGAGCTGGATCCGGTGCAGGCCCATCTCCCGGAACCCGTAGTCGACAATGATGCGCATCGCGTCCGTGCCGTAGCCGCGGCCGATATGCTCGCGGCCAAGCGCGATGCCGATCGTCGCGCACCTGTCCTTAGGCCGCGCGCCGAACAGGTGGACGTTGCCGACCAGCACCGGCGGGTCGTCGAGCGTTTCGATGGCGAAGCCGAGATCGTCCTTATCGTTCGCGCACCACTTCGCGATGCGTTCCTTCGCCGCCGCCTCCGACGGAGGAGCCACCCAGTTCGACAACGTCGCCATTCGCCCGGGATCCATCTCCCATCTCGCCAGCGTCGGCAGGTCATCCTCGCGCAGGCCACGCAGGCGGACCCGTTCGCCGACGAGGGCCGAATCGCCATAGGCGAATGCGCTCTCCACATCGATCAGTTCTGTCATGCGGCCGATCCTGCCGCGTCCCATGCCTACAAGGCCGCCCTTGAGGCGGACCGCTGAGCCGGCCCGGCAAGAGACGCGGCTACGCTGGCCGTCTTCTCGTCCGCTGGGAGTGCCCATCGCTGAGTTCTTCGCCTACGCCGTGGACAAGCGGCTTGCGGCGTTCTGGCTCCCGTTCGGGCTGCGTCCCAGCAAGGACGGAGTTACCGTCACCGACGACGCGATGTTCCGAGCGACGTTCGGGTTCTTCAGCCTGGAGACGTCGCTGACCAACATCGATGGGGCTCACGTGACCCGCCACTACCGGTGGTGGACCGCGGCCGGCGTGAGAGGGTCTTGGGTCGATGATGGCCTGACGTTCGGGACCAACGGGGCGGCAGGCGTGTGCGTGCATTTCCGCCAGCCAGTTCCCTCGCCAGTGCGGAGAAAGGGCCACTCGGCGCTGACCGTCACCGTCGCCGATGTCGAGGGCCTCGTTGACCGGCTTACACGTTGAGCGCCCAACCGCATAGCGTCGAAGGGCTGAAGCACGCCGCCAAAATGTGTTGGCCGTATCTTCCGTGAAGCCGGGTCACGCCATCACGGAGGCGCGTGGTGCGGCACACGGTAGTCTCCTACAGGCCATGTAGTAGTACGCCAGCTGAGGGGGACCGCAATGCCCAAGCCGTCGTCAGTGCGCAACACGCCCGTCGTCATCCCGGTACTGCTCGGGCTGCTGGGCGTGGTGTTGATCGTCGTCGCCGTTGTGTACTTCACGAAGACCGCCAGCGGTCTGCCGTCGTTCTTCCCGGGGCACGAGGGCAGCAAGAACGGAATCCACCACCACACCAAGCACGGCATCCTCGCGCTCGTGCTCGGCATACTGGCCCTGATCGGCGCCTGGATGACCGCGGGACGCAGCTCCACCAGTTGACCCTGAGCGGTGACGATCGCGATCGCACATGCTCGACGGCTAGACAGTGGCGGCGAGCCCGGTCAGGTCCGACAGCACGGCGCCGGCGATCGAGGTGTCACCGGTGTCGCCGGTCCGGTTGATCCACACGCTCGGAATGCCCAGCTCGCGCGTCGGGACGATGTCATGGAAATAGCTCTGCGCCACGTGCACCCATCGCTCGCTGCGGTCCCCGAAGGTGTCGCGGAACCGTGTGAAATGCGCATGCTCAGGCTTGTATGAGCCGACGTCCTCGGCGGTGATCACGACGTCGATCGGCACCTGGAGCCGGCGCTGGGTGTGGCCGATGATATCGCGGTCGCAGTTGGTCAGCAGGCCAAGCCGCCATCCGGCTTCGCGCAGCTCGGCCAGGCTCTCCCTGGTATCTGGGAATGCCGGCCAGTAAGGGATCGTGTCGCCGAGAATCGTCGCGTCGTCGGCGAGCAGTTCCAGGCGGAGCTCGGCGGCAGCGCGGCGCAGCGTCTCGGCGAGCACGTCGCGGTAGCGGCGGCCCGGCTGCTCGGCCTGTACCGGGGCCTCATGCCGGTGGTACGCGTCAAGGACCTGCGCGCCGCGCCCTGGCCACAGCAGGTCGGCTGACGACGCGATGCCGTTGCGCCAGTCGATCAGGGTGCCGAAACAGTCGAAGGTAACCCAGTGAGTCATGCGTCCCATGTTTACAGGGCGCCGTGCGATCGTTTCCGACGTGGGCCGCGGCGACAGTGCCGATAATTGCGAACTCGGCAAGATCAGAGCCAAAACGCGACCAGAATCCGTAATACGGGACCGGCTCGTTAACAGTTCACTCGCTACGGCGTTGCCTCCTTGCTGGCGTCTTCGAGAGCCAACCGCTATGCAGGGGAGGGGTTGGCGGTCATCATGACGAGGTGATCCCGATATCCGACGGCCTTCCCGCACGCCGGTTCCGGTGGCGAATGTCGCGTTGATCGTGGCGAACTTCGCGTGTGGCTCTTCTATGAGCTGCCGAATCTGAATTCAGCGGTCAACCATGCGTCGTTTACCCATGCACGGTCGATGGTTCGTGTCATGCCCCTTTGCCGTGGGGCATTAGCTGGATCACTGTGATGTTCTTGCAAGGTGGCTGGGACCACATCCTCGGCAACATGCTGTTCCTGGCGATCCTCGGCAAGAACGTCGAGGATGCCTTCGGGAGCGTGCGCTACCTGGCGTTCTACTTTGCGGGCGGCTTTGTAGCAATGCTGACGCAGACGGCGATGACCCTTCTGGCCGGCACAGACGCCTCGGCGCAGGTCCCCACACTCGGCGCCAGCGGGGCGATCGCCGCGATGCTGGGCGCGTACTTCGTGCTCTATCCGAGTTCGCGGGTCACGATGCTGATCGTCTTCTTCCCGGTCAAGATCTCAGCTTGGTTCTTTCTTGGCGCCTGGTTCCTCTATCAGCTCATCGAGGGGAATTTCGGACTTTTCAGCGCTCAAGCCAACGGCGGCGGCGTTGCCTTTTTCGCCCACATCGGTAGCTTCATCTTCGGCGTGCTCGTCACCCTGCTGCTCGTCCGGACCGGCCGGATCGCCGCCAATCAAGCGGCGCCGAATCTGGGCACGTGACGCGCCCGAGTTCGATGCCTTGAGGTCCGAACCGTATGTACCTGAGCAGTTACGTAACTATCTTGGTACGTTGGCCCACGGAAGCCCGGGGCAAGGCGAACCAGGGAGAGTAGATGACCAGCAACGCACCAGGAGCCGGCCGCATTCTGGGCAGCCTGCGCTCAGCCGACGGCAAAGGCGTCGTGCGCACGGAGGACCGCTACGACACCGATATCGCCGACCTGTGGTCGGCACTGACCGATCCTGACCGTCTCACCCGCTGGCTCGGCGAGGTAGCGGGCGACCTGCGCCTCGGCGGTGAGTTCCGCGCACGCTTCTTCGCCAGCGGATGGAAAGGCACGGCGCGGGTGGAAGTCTGCGAACCGCCGCAGCGGCTGCTGCTTATGACCAAGCACGCCGAACAGGCGGACGAGCACACCGTCGAGGCCACGCTGGCCGCCGCCGGCGACCAGACCGTCCTGATCCTCGAGGAACGGGGCATGCCCCTCGACCAGCTCGCCGCCTACGGAGCCGGGATCCAGGTGCACGTCGAGGATCTCGCCGCCCACGTCGCCGGACGTGATCGCTGCGATGCCGAAGCGCGGTGGAACGAACTCCTGCCTGCCTATCAGGACCTGGCGGCCGACGTCGGCTAGCGCTATGGCAGACCGCGCCGCATCGCAACACCTGAAAGTAAAGCCGGAGCACTACAGCTGCGCGAAGAATGCCGCGATGTCGCGTGCGACGGTCTCGGGCCGCTCGACCGCGGCGAAGTGGCCGCCTCTGGGCATCTGTGTCCATCGGCGCACGTTGTAGAGGCGCTCTGCCCACTCCCGCGGCGGCTCGCCCTCGTCAACGAAGTGGTTGGCGAACACCGCAATGGCGGTGGGCACGTCCACGAACTCGTCAGGTCCGATCGGCGTGCCGGACCAGCGATTGTCGAAGTAGTCGCGCATCGATGCCGTGATCGTGCCGGTGACCCAGTAAAGGGTCACGGTCGTGAGCAGGAAGTCGCGAGTCAGGTATGCGTCCACGTCACCGCCGCTGTCGGTCCACGACCGCCACTTCTCGACGATCCACGCGGCAAGGCCCACGGGGGAGTCGTTGAGGGCGTAGCCAAGCGTCTGTGGTTTGGTCGACTGGATGGCGCTGTAGCCTCGTTCCGACTCCGCCCAGTGTTGGATCTGCGCGAGATAGGCCTGTTCCGCCCCCGACATGGGCCGCGCGTCCGGACCGGTGTAGGGAGGAACCTCCGGGGTGGTCAGGTAGATGCCGCGTACGGCAGCCGGCTCGTCGAGGGCCAGATAGGTCGTGACGCCCGCACCGAAGTCGCCGCCGGCGGCGCCGTAGCGCTCGTAGCCGAGACCGTGCATGAGCGAGTGCCACCGCCGGGCGGTGTCGCGGGTCGTCACGCCGGTGCGGGCGGGACGTTCGGAGAAGCCGTAGCCGGGAAGCGACGGGATCACGATGTCGAACGCCGGGCCGTCGATGCCGTGAGCCTCCGGATCGGTCAGCAACGGCACCAGCGGCAGGTACTCGGCGAACGTGCTGGGCCAGCCATGCGTCAGGATCAGCGGGAGGCCTGCGCCGCGGCGCGCTCGCTCGTGCACGAAGTGGATGCGCGCCCCGTCGACGTCGGTGTGGAACTGCCTGAATCCGTTGAGCCGGCGCTCTTGCGCGCGCCAGTCGAAAGCGTTCGCCCAGTAGCCGGTAAGCGCCCGCAGATATCCGAGGTCGGTGCCCTGGCTCCACGCCTCACCGGGCGCGTCGTCCGGCCACCGGGCGTTGGAGATTCGCGCTAGCAGATCGGCGAGGACGTCATCTGCGACCTGGATGGTGAAGGGTTCGACGCGCACGTCCGCCACTCAGCTCGTCGTGCCCCATCGCAATGCGCGCGGCCGCCGGTGCATCCCACCGCTGTCCTTACCGGCTTGCTCGTCCAAGGCGATGATCTCCTCTGTCGACGCGAGGTCGCAGGACGCCGGCGCAACTGGGGTGCGGTCACGCGTCGCTGCTCTGTCAGCTCCGGCCATCCTTCCACGCGAGATGCCGACGTCGCCGGGGTCGGGGTAGCGGCCAGCACAATCGCGACGCCGAAGGCGGCGCCGAGCACCTGCATGATGAAGGCGGGCGCGGAGGCGGCGTCCCGCTTCTGATGGGCGTCGAGGTAGATGGCGGTCACGTGGCGCGACCCATCGCCGCTTCGCTAGCCAGTCACGAACTTCAGCAGGGCTGTATTGACCTCGCCGGTGCGGACCGGTGATCGTGGTAGCGATCGACATTGAGGAGCAGCGCCGTGGTGACTCCGTATGCAAGCCTTCCGAACCTGGTCATCGGCGCGCAGAACGGCGTCGACTTTGCATACCGCGACACGGGCGAGGGCAACATGCCGCTCGTCCTGCTTCAACACTTCCGCGGGAACCTCGACAGCTGGGACCCGGCGCTGATCGACGAATTGGCCGCCGCGCGGCGGGTCATCGCCTTCGACAATGCCGGGGTAGGCGGTTCGACCGGGACAACACCACATCTCGTCGAGCACATGGCGCACGACGCGATCGCGTTCATCACCGCGATGGGGTTCAGTCAGGTCGACATCCTCGGGTTCTCCATCGGCAGCTTCATCGCGCAGGACATCGCCCTGATCCGCCCGGACCTCGTCCGCAGCCTGATTCTCGCGTCTGCGGCGCCCAAGGGCGCGACTGGAACCCACGGTTGGGCTCCCGAGGTCATCGGGGCTGTTGGCAAGCTGGCGACCAAGCCCGAGGAGTACCTGGACGTGTTCTTCGCCCGGTCCCCGTCCAGCCGGCAAGCCGGACAGCAGGCCTTAGGGCGCATGTACGCCCGGACAGCGGACCGGGACAAGCCGACCACCTGGGCCACCCGTAACGCGCAGTACGACGCGGTCTGCACCTGGGGAATCCCTGATCACGCTGCACTGCAACGGCTGACCGCCATCAGGCAGCCCGTCTTCGTGGCGAATGGCGACAGCGACCCGATGATTCCGCCTCGCTACTCGCATCTGATCGCCGGCCTCGTCCCCGACGCCAGCATCAAGATCTACCCCGACGCCGCGCACGGGTTCCTGTTCCAGCACTATGCCGAGTTCGCCGCGGACGTCGCGGAGTTCCTGGCCAGGCGGGATCAGCCCCGGCCGCTGGCGTGATGCGGGTGGTCAGCGTGTTTGAGCACGGGCTGCGCAGCCTCGGCCTCGCCCGCGCTGCGGGCGAGGCCGAGACGTGGACTAGTTCGCCAGCTCGCGGCCGGGGCGTCGGTTGGTGACCTCTTGCAGGGTCCAGCCGTTTCCGTCCGGGTCCGCGAACGAGGCGTAGGACGCGTAGCTCGTCCGCGCGGGGTCGGGGCCGGGAATGCGCGCCTCCGGGAAGAACGGACTGCCCGCGCCGTGGTAGACCTCGGTTACGTCGATGCCGCGCCCGACCATCTCCTCGCGGGTGGCGACGATGTCGGACGTGACCAACTCCAGGTGCCGCTGCGATCCTGGCGTGGCCATCGGGATGCCCGTGCCGAAGGCGATCGACGCATGGCCGTCCCCGGTCGGCGTGATCTGCACAACGCGGACGACGTCCCCCGAGGTTGATCAAGATGCTGGCCGCTGTGTCCAGTGCGCCTAGCTGGACTGCCAACTCGTAGGCCTGTCTCTTATACACATCT
>JBKPQY010000138.1:0-11894 GCA_046734315.1 Actinomycetota bacterium
GTTCCTCCTTGCGTCCCTTTCGTGCCTACCGTGGCGGGCGCACCTGCGTCCACTCGGCGGTCACGACACTCAGCTTTATGTAAGGCACCGACAACGTGTCGTGTAGCGCAACAGCGGTCCCATCGGTCACAATGTGCACGCACGCATCACTGGTTCACGGCGCGTCGGGGAAGGCGTCGCCGTCGAGTCAGTGGAGGTGTGCGATGACGACTGCCCGGCGCACAACGCCCGTAACTACGAGTGGCGTGGTGTTCCTGCACTGCTGCCCTGCCGCGATCGCGCCGCACGTCGAGTGGGCGATCGCCGGTGTGCTGGGCCGGCCGGTGCGGCTGCAGTGGACCGGCCAGCCCGTCGCCCCGTCGCATCTACGTGCCGAGGCCGACTGGTCCGGCCCGATCGGGACCGGGGCACGTATCGCCGCGTCGCTACGCGCCTGGCCGATGCTGGTCTTCGAGATCACCGAGGACGGCACCGCCTCGAGCGACGGCGAACGGCTGGCCTACGTCCCCGGCCGGGGCTTCCACCGCAGCGCGATCTCCGCGAGCGGCGACATCGTCGTCGGGGAGGAGCGACTGCGCGGGCTTGCCAGCCGGGCCCGTTCTGCCGACGACTACGCGCACGGACTCGCCGAACTGCTCGGCGCCGCCTGGGACGCCGAGCTCGAGCCGTACCGCCACGCCGGCGAAGGTGCCCCGGTCACGTTGCTCCACCAAGTCGGCTAGCCCGGGCGCGGGCGGCCCCGCCAGCCCGCAGCCCGCAGCGGCGTGATCTTGGACTTCTGGTTGCCATTCGACCACAACTCCAAGATCACGCCGGAACGAAACGCCACGGGACCGTGACGAGACGCAACCACGCGGCGATGAGCGCTCGCGCGAAGAGCCCGCCGTCCGCGACGCGGCTCGCACCGAAGGCGCGGTGTGGATCGAGGTTGCGCTGCCTGGCGGTGCTGCCGAGATTCACGTACGGCGGAATTACAACGGTATGTTGCCGTGGGCGCCGCGCCCACACGGCATCGAGGCCAGCGCCTCGGCCACCGCCGTGCGCGTCCGGGCGGGTTCGAGCACGCCGTCGACTACGCCGATCTCCATGGCCCGGCCCACCCCGCCGGCGATCCGTTCGTGTTCGGCGGCCAGCGCCGCGTGCAGCGCCTCGCGTTCGCCCGGCGGCGCGGCGGCAAGCTTCTTGCGGTGCAGAATGCCCACCGCCGCCGACGCGCCCATTACCGCGACCTCGGCTCCCGGCCAGGCGTACACGGTGCTGGCGCCGAGCGAGCGGGCGTTCATCGCAATGTAGGCGCCGCCATAGGCCTTGCGTGTCACGAGGGTCACCCGCGGCACCACCGCCTCACCGAACGCGTGCAGGAGCTTCGCGCCCCGGCGCACGATGCCGTCCCACTCCTGGCCGACCCCGGGCAGGTAGCCCGGCACGTCCACCAGCACGACGAGCGGGACACCGAACGCGTCGCACATCCGCACGAAGCGGGCCGCCTTCTCCGCGGACGGTGAGTCGAGACAGCCACCCAGCCGCAAAGGGTTATTGGCGATGACGCCCACGGTGCGCGAGGCCAGCCGACCGAGCCCGGTCACAATGTTCGGCGCCCATTTGGCGTGCAGCTCGACGAACGTCGACTCGTCCAGAATGCCTTCGATCAGCGGGTGCACGTCGTAGGCGCGCTTGGCGCTCTCCGGGAGCAGGGCGGCCAGGTCCGGGTCCGGGCCGAGTGCCTGCAACTCGAACGTATGCTGCGCGGCGAGCAGCGACGTGACGACCCGCGCGGTGCCGAGAGCGGCCTCGTCGGTATCGGTGACGATGTGGACGACACCGCTGCGCCGGCCGTGGGTATCGGCACCGCCGAGGGATTCCATGTCGACGTTCTCGCCGGTCACGCTGCGCACCACGTCCGGGCCGGTGACGAACACTCGCCCGGAGCTGGACATGATCACCAGATCGGTGAGCGCCGGGCCGTAGGCGGCGCCGCCGGCGGCCGGGCCGAGCACGACCGAGATCTGCGGCACCCGGCCGGACGCGCGGATCATCGCCGCGAACACCTGCCCCACCGCGTCCAGCGCCTCGACGCCGTCTGCCAGCCGGGCGCCGCCGCAGTGCCAGAGCCCGATCACCGGCACGCGCTCGCGCAGCGCGGTGTCGATCGCGTCGACGATGTGTCGGCAGCCCAGCGCCCCCATGGCACCGCCCATGACCGTCGCGTCGGTGGCGAAGGCGGTCACGGGCGCACCGTCGATGGTGCCGCGTACCGCGAATACACCGCTCTTGTCGCGCGGCGAAAGCGGTCGCAGCGATTCCGGATCGAGCAGCTTCGACAGGCGAAGTTCCGGGTCGCGGGGGTCGACCTCGGGTGGGGCGTCCATCGTGAGCGTCATGGTCACGCCTTTCGGAACAGGACCGACGCGTTGTGCCCGCCGAAGCCGAACGAGTTGCAGATGGCGGCCGGCACCGGCATCGAGCGTGCCTGGGTGGGCACGTCGACGCGGAGCTCGTCGTCGGGATGCTCCAGGTTGATCGTCGGGGGGACGACATCGTCCCTGATGCTGAGAAGCGTGGCGATGCTCTCCACTGCGCCAGCTGCGCCGATGAGGTGGCCGGTCATCGACTTCGGGGCCGTGACAACCGTCTGTTCGCCGAACAGCGCTGCCGCGGCGCGTGCTTCGCCCATGTCGCCGGCAGGTGTCGAGGTGGCGTGTGCGTTGATGTGTACCACGTCCGCGGCGCTGAGCCCGGAGCGTGACACGGCCAACTGCATCGCCCGCTGCTGGCCGGAGCCTGCCGGGTCGGGAGCCGTTATGTGGTGGCTGTCGGACGTGATCCCGGCACCGGCCAGCACCGCGTAAGGTGTTCGGCCACGAGCCTCGGCGTCGCGGCGACGCTCCAGCACGAGCACGCCTGCGCCCTCGCCGATCACGAAGCCGTCCCGGTCGCGATCGAACGGGCGGGACGCCCCGGCCGGATCGTCATTGCGGGTGCTCATCGCCCGCATCTGCGCGAAGCCGCTGATCGTCAACGGGTGGATTAATGCTTCTGCGCCGCCCACGACGACCAGGTCGGCCCGGTCGAGTTGGAGCAGATCGAGTCCGTACGCGATGGCCTCCGCTCCGGACGCGCATGCGCTCACCGGCGTGAACACTCCGGCTCGAGCCCCGACCTTGAGCCCGACGTACGCGGCGGGCCCGTTGGGCATGTCCATCGGGATGAGCATCGGGCTGACCTTGCTCGGGCCCTTTTCAAGGATCACGTCGTGCTGGGCGATCAGGCTGCCCACGCCGCCGATGCCGGTGCCGATCACCACGGCGACCCGCTCCGGCGCCAGCCCGTTGTCCTCGGTCATGCCGACGAACCCGGCATCAGCCCAGGCCTCGTCGGCGGCCACGAGCGCGGCGTGCTGGGCCCGGTCCATCCGCCGAGCCTGCGCCCGCGGGAGGAGGTCGGCCGGCTCGACGGCCATGCGGGCCGCGATCCGCACCGGCAGGTCGGCTGCCCATTCCTCGGTCAGTGCGGCCACCCCGGAGCGGCCGTTCAGCATGGCGTCCCAGGTGGACTTGACGTCACCGCCGAGAGGCGTCGTCGCGCCCACCCCCGTGACGACGATCTCGTCGGTCATTGCGTCTCCCTCTCAGGCGTTGGACTGGATGTAGCTAATGGCGTCACCGACGGTCTTTAGCTTGGGCAGCTCCTCGTCGGGGATCTTGACGCCGAACTTCTCTTCGGCGGCCATCGCCACCTCGACCATGGACAGCGAGTCCACGTCCAGGTCGTCGGTGAACGACTTGGCGTCGACCACGTCCTCGGGAGCGACGTCGGCGACTTCCTGCAGGATCTCGGCGAGTCCGGAGCGGATCTCGTCGGGGGAGGCTGGCACTGGTTGGGTTCCTTTCTTGTTAGGGGGCAAGCACGACTTGACTGGCGTACGCGAGGCCGGAGCCGAAACCGAGCAGCAGCACCGGAGCCCCGGAGGGGATCTCGCCACGTTCGACCATCTTCGACAACGCGAGTGGAATCGTCGCCGCGGACGTGTTGCCCGAAACCTGAACGTCGCGGGCGACGATGGCGTTCGGCGCGCCGAGCTTCGTGGCGAGCGCCTCGATCATGCGCAGGTTGGCCTGGTGCGGCACGAACGCGGCGATGTCGGCAACGTCCACCTGCGCGCGGCGGCACGCCTCGATCGCGACGGCCGGCATCCGCGATGTCGCCCAACGGTAGACGGCCTGGCCCTCCTGGGCGAAGAAGCGCGTCTCCTCGTCGATGATCACACTGCGGGACTGGGCGCCGTCACTGCCCCACATGATCGGGCCGATCGCCGGCTCGTCGGACGCTCCGACGACCGCAGCGCCGGCGCCGTCGGCGAGGATGATGCACGTCGAGCGGTCGGAGAAATCCAGCCATCCCGAGAACCGCTCCGCGGCGACGACAAGGACATTGCGGGCCTGGCCGATCTGCACCGCGGCCGCCGCGGCGTTCAGCGCGTACACGAATCCGGAACACCCGGTGTTCAGGTCGTACGCGCCCGGTGCCGCGACACCGAGCCTGCTGGCGAGCTCCGGCGCGGCGGCAGGGATCGGCGTGGGCATGGTGCAAGTCGTGACGACGACAAGATCCACGTCGTCGGTCGCAACGCCGGCGGCGGCAAGCGCCTTGCTGGCGGCGTGCTCGGCCATATCGACCACGGTCTCGTCCGTGTCCGCGTAACGCCGCTCGACGATGCCCACCCGGCTGCGGATCCACTCGTCGGTGGTGTCGACGCCGCGTGCGATCAGGTCGTCGTTGGTCACGACATTGGCCGGCTGGTAGTGGCCCAGCCCGCGTATGCGTGCTTGCAAGCCGTTGATCACAGGTCCTCCGTTCCGCTGGAGAGCCGGGCTACGGGCAGGCCGGCAGCGACGATGTCGCCTTCGTGGCGCAGCCACTCGATGAGAACGCCGGCGCTGCCCGCAACGATCGAGTGCTCGTCCCGGTTGGTGCGCACCGTCCCGAGCAGTGCCCCGCGGGTAAGCGGCGTTCCCTCCGCGACAGCCGCGGGGGTGAAGACGCCTTTGGCCGGCGCGACGACGACCCGGAAGTCGAGCGTGTGCTCGCCCTGCCCATGCTGCGGCTGGCTGCTCACGAGGCGCCGGGCCGCGTCGAGGTCGTCCGGTGTCTTGAGGGCGAGCAGTTCGACGCCGGGCAGTTCACGCTTGGCGATGCCGATGAGCGTGCCCGCCGGCGGCAGTTCGACCGCGGCGCTGACAGCCAGGTCACGCAGCGTGCGCAGGCACAGATCCCACCGCACCGGCAGGGTGACTTGAGCGACGAGCCGCTGTCGCAGCGCCGCGCCCTCGGCTACGGAGGTGCCGTCGGCGTTGGACAACAGCAGATGGCGCGGGTCGGCGATATCCAGCGTGGCTGCGTAATTCTGCAACGCCGTCTCGGCAGGCGCCATATAGCTGGTATGGAACGCGCCGGCGACCGGCAGCGGGCGTACCCGAGCTCCGGCCGGTGGTTCCGCGGCCAGCTTGGCCAGCTCGGAAAGCGCGCCGGCGGCGACGATCTGCCCGGCGCCGTTGCGGTTGGCCGGCGTGAGTCCGGCGGCTTCGATCGCGGCAGCCACCTCATTCGGGTCGCCGCCGAGCAGTGCGGACATGCCCGTCGGCGCCAACGCGCAGGCGGCCGCCATCTCCGCGCCGCGGCGGGCGGCGAACCAGACGGCGGCACGCGGCGCCAGCGCGCCGGCCACAGCCGCCGCCGTCAGCTCGCCGACACTGTGCCCGGCAATCACCGACGCTCCGGCGCTCGCGTCGTCCGCGCCGAGGTGCGGAGCGGCGAGCAGCCCCAGGGCGACGATCAGCGGCTGGGTGACGGCGGTGTCTTTGATCTCCTCGGCGTCAGCGGTGGTGCCAAGCCGCAGCAGATCCAGGCCTGCGACCTCACCCAGCTCGCCGACGAGCTCGGTTGCGCCGGACAGCTCCAGCCACGGGGCGAGCATGCCGGGACTCTGTGCCCCCTGTCCGGGCGCGAGGACGGCGATCACGCACATGACGATTCCCGGTTGGCGGGGCCAGTGGCGATGGCGGCACGCACAGCGTTGGGACCGGAGTTGTTGTAGCAATCCTACAATCGCTGGTGCCGTGTTGCCCTGGTGTAACGCCCAGGGCTGTAGGAGATTCACCAAGTAACAGGACGGCCGAGCTTATAGCTCGAGCCTGCCCAGGGCCAGGGCGACCTGGATGGTGAACGCCCCGCGGGGATCGGTCGGTGCCTCGCCGCACACCTCCGTGGCGCGCCGGAGCCGGTAACGGACCGTATTGGCGTGCACGAACAGCGCCCGTGCCGTCGTCTCCAGCGCGCCGCCGGCCACGAGAAAGGCGGTGACCGTGTCGAGCAACACGTCCCCGGCCTTGGCCAGCGGCTGGTAGACCTGTGTGACCAGCGCCTCGCGGGCATCGGCGTCGCCGGCAAGTGCCCGTTCCGGCAATAGCGCGTCGGCACTGACCGGACGGGGTGCCCCGGGCCAGCCGGGCGCGGAGCGCAGCCCGGAGAGCGCAGCCCGGGTCACCTGGCTCGCCCCGGCGACATCGCTCGCCCGCGGGCCGACCACCACCGGCCCGTCGCCGAACGACGCAAGGATGCCGGCGGCGGCAGCTAGCGGGTCATCGATGTTGCCGAGTACGACGACGAGCCGGCCCCCATGCGTGCCTGCCAGCACGTCGAAGCCCAGACGGCGCGCGGCGACGTGCACGGCGGATAGCGTCGCGTCCGGGTCGATCTCGGGCGCGGCGCCGACGACGGCGGTAACCGGACCGGACGAGCGCCAGCCCAACGCCGCCAGCTGGCTCTGCGGCTCTCCGGCGATCGACGCGCCGCGCACCAACCCGTCGATGACCAGGGCCTCGAGCCGCGCGTCCCACGCCCCGCGGCTCTCCGCGGCGCTCGCGTACACGCGCGCGCTCGCGAACGCCAGTTCCCGGGTGAACCGCAGCAGCTCCTCGCGCAAGGCTGCCTCGGCGCCGGGCTCGGCCAGTTTGGGCAGCTGCTCCTCGCTGACCTCGATCGCGGTGCGCACCAGCTCGACGGTCTGCTGCAACGTGACCGCGCGGGCCATCGCCTGTGGCGCGGCGGCGAACACCTCGCCGGTCAGGCGCAGCACGTCGTCCGGAGAGCGCATCCACTCGACGAACGACGCGATACCCGCCTGCGCGACCAGCATGACCCACGAGCGCTGGTCGGCCGGCAGGGTGCGAAACCAGGGCAGCTCGTCGTCCATGCGGGCGACCGCCTGCGTGGCGAGGCGACCGGCCGCCTGCTCGATACGCCGGATCGTCCGCTCGTCGTGGCCCGGCTTCATGCCCGTAACGTTAAGGGCCATGCCGCGTGATCCGGTTGCCGACCTGCGGCGCATCGCGTTTCTCCTGGAACGTGCGCGTGAGCCGACGTACCGGGTACGCGCTTTCCGCACCGCAGCCGCGAGCGCCGCGGCGGTGCCCCGCGACGAGCTGCTCGAGCGGGCGCTGGAGGAAACGCTGCGCGAGCTGCCCGGAATCGGCGAGACGACCGCCCGGTGCATCACCGAGTCGCTGGCCGGCCAGGTACCCGGGTACCTGCGCCGGCTGGAGGCCGAAGCCGGCCCCCTCGCCCCGGGCGGCGCGGTCCTGCGGGCGGCGTTGCGCGGCGACTGCCACAGCCACTCGGACTGGTCCGATGGCGGCTCGCCGATCCGCGAGATGGCCGAGACGGCACGCGACCTGGGCCACGACTACCTGGCGCTGACCGATCACTCACCCCGGCTGACAGTCGCCGGCGGGCTGACCGCCGAGCGGCTGGAACGCCAGCTCGACGAGGTCGCGGCGCTGAACGAAATGCTGGCGCCGTTCCGGATCCTGACCGGCATCGAGGTCGACATCCTCGACGACGGCGCGCTCGACCAGAAGCCCGACCTGCTCGACCGCCTCGATCTCGTGGTCGCGAGTGTGCACAGTGGACTGCGCATGCCGTCGCACGAGATGACTCCGCGGATGGTCGCCGCGATTGCCAACCCACACGTAGACGTGCTGGGCCATTGCACCGGGCGGCTCATCACGGGCGGGCGGGGCCGCCGTCCGGAATCGGAGTTCGACGCCGAGATCGTCTTCGCCGCGTGCGCCAGGTTCGGGGTGGCCGTCGAGGTGAACTCGAGACCGGAGCGGCTTGATCCGCCCAGGCGGCTGCTCCGCCTCGCGGTCGAAGCCGGGTGTCTTCATGCGATCGATACCGATGCCCATGCCCCCGGGCAGCTCGACTGGCAGAACTACGGCTGCGAGCGCGCCGTGGAGTGCGAGGTGCCGGTCGAGACGGTCGTCAACACCTGGCCGGTCGAGTCGCTGCTTGCGTGGGCCGGCGACCACTCGGTGCATCCGTGATCGTCATCCGCCGCGCGCCGGATCGTGCCGTGACGACTGGTCCTGGGATCACGACCTGGCACTCGTTCTCATCAGGGGCGCACTACGACGCGGCGAACGTCGGCTTCGGCGGGCTCATCACCTGCGACGAGCACGTGCTCGCGCCGGGCGCCGGCTTCGGCACGCATGTCCATCGCGGACTGGAGATCGTCACCTGGGTACTGGCCGGGAGGCTGGAGCACGCCGACTCCATCGGCGGACGCGCGACCATACACCCTGGTACGGTTGCACACTTGTCGGCGGGCTCGGGTGTCGAGCACGCGGAGCGCAACGGTGGCGCGGACGAGCTGCGGTTCGTGCAGATGTGGCTGCTCGGTGAGGCCGGCGTCCCCGCGTACCGCACGAGCGGCAACGGCGTCGAACTGCCCGACGCCCGGTTCGACGTGCTGCACGTCGACGGCGACGCGACCGTTCGAGCGACGCCCCTCGGGTACGTCTTCGTGGCGAGCGGCCTGATGAGGCTCGGCTTCGCCGAGCTCGGTCCGGGCGACGAGGCACGGCTTACGGACGAGGCCACGGACGTGCACGGCCGCGGCGATCTGCTGGTCTGGCAACTGGGCAGCGTTCGCGCGCAGCCGACCACGTAACTTCGCAGCACGCCCATCGAAGCACGCGTCCGTTTCCCGCCAGCGCGGGAAGAACACGACCGGGACCGTTGGCCACATGAGCGATCTGAGCGTCATCCCCATCGACCCGTCCCGCCTGGAAGCCATCCGCGACGCCGGCAAAGACGAGCACGGCAACCCGTTCGCCGGGTACCCCGCCGCGGGTTGGGAGCCGCTGCGTTGCTGCTTGCGAAGCGCCCGTGACGGCGAGCGCATCGCGCTGATCTCGTACTCGCCGCTCACCCAGCCCTCCCCGTGGGCCGAGGTAGGCCCGGTGTACGTGCACGCCGACGCGTGCGAGGGCTACGCGTCCGGCGAGCTGCCACCCGAGCTGCGCACCGGGCCCCGCATCCTGCGCAGCTACCACGCCGACGGCTCGCTCGACTACGACGACATCGTGTACGTACCGGGCGGCGAAGACCTGGAGCCGGCCCTGCGTGACCTGCTCGCTCGTCCCGCCGTGGCAGCCGTGCACGTGCGCGCGTCGCTTACCCAGTGCTTCACGTACGAGGTGCGCTTGCGTTAGAGCGCGCTATAACACCTAGTGTCGATTCGGTGACAGGTTGGTCGACTCGCGAGGTGGCCGACTAGTGCGGCCTCTCGCAGGACACGCTCCGGTGGTACGAGCGGATCGGGCTGCTGCGAGCGATCGACCGCGGGCCCGATGGCCGGAGGCGGTTTCACCGACGCCGACCTCGATTGGCTTGTGGTCATCAGCAAGCTCCGTGCCACCGGAATGAGCGTGCGCGACATGCAGCGCTACGCCGAGCTCGTCCGGTCCGGCGCGGGCGAGCAGCAGCGCCTGGAACTGCTCCGCAGACACCGGGCGGTGGTCGTGCAGGCGATCGCCGACAGCCAAGAGTGCCTCCAGCTGCTCGATAGCAAGATCGGTTGCGCCACTACAACCGCGTAGCCACCCCAGGGCTCGGGCGCGCGCTCAATCCGTACCTGCGACACGCCGGGTTTTCACGGGCGCGTGCGACCTAACTAGCTCACCACGGAGCCAGCAATAGGAGTGAACACCACCCGTGATGTATTCCTGAGCCGGTCGATCGCAACACTGTTTGTTGCACTTGTGTCCGTAGCCCCAGTACCGGCGATATTGATATGCGCGGTCGTAGGCTCGCTTGTGTTCCATGTCCCGCATTGAGATTCTCTTCCCAAGCGCGGCCCCGACCAAGTCAAGCTCGGCCCGGGGCCTTTCGTCTCTCTTCTGCTCTATTATCAATACTAAAGATCATCGAGCGCACCGGCTAGAGGTCTTTGGTCCTGGCTGCCAGCCAAAGCGACAACGGGAGAGAGAGCTAGAGCGCAATTGCGAGCCCGATCAGGATTGGCAATCATGATGAGACCGCTCGTCCGCGCTAAGCGAATGCAATCACGTTACTCATATCGAGGTCCTCGCAATCGCACAAATCGAGCATGCACACTGGCTGCACTGTCTGCTTAATGCTGAGGTACGCGGTATCCGGGTAGTTCGTCCAGAATCTTTCGGCGCTTGGAACAGAGACGTTTCATTGCAACAGGCGTAGCATTCGGCGCTGTCGTTTCGACGGGGGAGGCCAGCATGGACGGCCGTAGCGGGAATTTCCTCTACGTTGTTGGTATTGCGTTCGGCGTTGCTTTGGTCGTATTTGTCTCGTCCTGCTCCTCGTCACGGAAGTCGGCGAACGGTGGTTCGGCTACGGTGCCACGGGGTGGTTCGGCTGGGGTGCCGCCCAAGGGTTCGGCTGGGGTGCCGCCCAAGGTTTCGGCTCCGGTGCGGCGGCAGCTAGCCGCGATCGCAGCCGGGCCGCAGATCGCTTACTACCTTGGGGATGTCTACAACGATCTTCCAATCACAGAGGTGTCTGCCCCGGACCCTCAAGTAGTCCACCTTGTATATGGGGACTGCACGCCCAGCGGAGGATCGGAGCCGAGTTGCTTACCGCCCCTGCAGATGGTGACCACCCCGTTCCACGCCGACGAGTGGACCAACGCGGTGGGCTGCTCCCGCCTGGAACCGGCACATGGGGTACCAACGCTGGATTTCGGCGACGGAACCTGGCTGATAACACGTGACGCAGAAATTCACCTCATGGGCGACGGGGATAAGCACAAGATAACCAAGGCCGTGCTCGACGCAATCCGGCCGATCGGCGGAGGTGGCCAAGTTGGGACGGCATTGCCTATGCCACCCCCGTCGAGCGTGAAGCTCATCGACGCAGCATGCGGGGCGCGGCCTGGCGAACACGGTCCCGGTATGCAATGACTGGCGAGGGGTGACGGGCGTCGAGGCAGAACAGTATGGGCGGATCGGGAATCGCGCCAGGATCGATTCTAAGCCAAGATCTTTTTCTGGACGCCCGGAATCCGGGGCCTTTGTGTGACGCGAAACGGCAGGGGTGGCTAGATAGTGGGGTAACCCGGAGATTGGCTCAGAAGCGCGTACGGACTTGATCGTTTCGGCGGGTCATACTCCCCGGTCGACGTCGGGCTGAAAGTGCGTCGAGGACTGTGGCAGGTAGCGCCACGAGGCTCAGAAGCTAATGTCGAGCGTCGCCAGCGGCCCCTTCACCGCGTAGACCTTGGCGTCGTGTGATCGAGCAGGAACTGACAGCTTCCCGGCATCGTCCAGAGTCGCCCAGCGCTGAGCAATCGTCCGCCCTGTCGGCCGAGCAACAACACGGTCAGGCTCACTAGGCAGATGGCGGAGGCGCTTCCGCTCGGCGCGCAGCGCAACGTGCCGCGTGTCGTAGTCATGATCGTCCGAATCGAGGTCTCGAATGTCAGCATCGATACTCTCGATCTCGTCCTGGTAACCGTGCCCAGGGATGACGATAGTCTCAATCTCTTCGTGGCTCCGCATAAGCTCGCCGGTCATTTG
>JBKPQY010000139.1:0-5482 GCA_046734315.1 Actinomycetota bacterium
TTCCAGTGTCGATCAGAACCGGTACGTTGTTCAATTCGTGATTGCCCCTATGGGCAAGCTGTGTCCATGGGCGTGCTCACTGCTTACGACGCCCAGGTGCGCACGTCGCTGGCCCACCGGCCCCCGCGAGGCGTTACCTGCGATTGGGACGGACCCCTGCTGCGCCGCGTGAACCCGCGGTCATCGCCGGGATCCGGCTGCGCGCCGCTCGTCGGCGAGCGACGCCGTGCCGGCAGTCGGGGCCGTCCCGTCGCGAGCTGCGCCCGACGTCGACCACTTGCGACGGCATCTACCGCGCGCTGGTCGCCCGCTGGCGCAACTCGCCGCGCAGCGCGGGGCGAGGTACCTCCACCTGGGCGCCTCTGCGGACAGCCGGCCCATCCTGGAACGGCTTGGATTGGTCGCCGTCACGACGACGACGCCGTATGTGTGGACGCCGCCTCGGTGAACAGCCGCAGGATCATGGCCCAGCCGCTGTCGTAGCTGTCGCGGCGCTCGCCGAGCGCGGCGAAGTCAGCCTCGGTGAGCTTGTCCCAGCCGCGGTGCTCGAGATCGACGCGGGTGAGTGATGGCGCCAGCTCGCGGAACCGCAGCTCCACTTCGGTGACCCGTGGCGTAATGATGTCCCAGGTCAGCACGAATCGGCTGGGCGGCTCCCAGGCGAGCAGCGTGCCCCAGGTGCGCTCCTGCCCGTCCTGCCACGTCTCGTAGACCCGCCCGCCGGCTCGCCGCTCGACGGTCACGCCGGCCACCCGATCTTTGCCCTGGGAGTGCGTCCGCAGCGGCCACCACTGGTCGAGCGCGTCGACGAAGACCTCGAACGTGTGCGCCACGCCGGCGCGTACCGTCGTCGATTGCCGGATCGGGGGTCGCCGCATCGGCGTGACCGTCACCGTGCCTCCTGGCGCTGGCCGCCGGCCTCAGCCTCGGCGAGCCGGCGGGCTACGGATAGCGACGAGGACCATAACTCGTCGAGGAGATCGCGCACTTCGCGCAGCCCCGCCGGCGCGCCCCGGTACAGCCGGCGAGTGCCGTCGCGGCGTTCGCTGACCAGCCCGGCGTTCTTCAGCACGGTCAGATGCTGGCTGACGGCCGGGCGGGTCACGTCGAACGCGGCCGCAATCTCGCCCGCCGACATTTCGTCGTCGGCGACCAGTCGCAGGATCGCCCGCCGCCTGGGCTCCGCGAGCGCGCGCAGCACCTCGTCGGCGCGATCCGGGCCGTGGCCGCCGCCCATCAGCGGTGCTCCTCGCGCGCGCCCGCTCCGTCGCGTGATGGGTTGTCGCCCGGGCGGCGCGATACAGCACGCCGCTCGACGCGATCAGCGCCACTCGACGGGGGAGCCATGGATCTCACTTCCAGAGGCCGACCTGGTTTCCGTCCGGGTCGGTCAGCACTGCGACGGTACCCCAGCCCTCGGGCAGCTCCGTCGGTTCACCGACGCGCTTGCCGCCGAGCTGCTCGGCCTTGGCCAGGTACGCCTCCAGGTCGTCAACCCGCAGGTAGATCTTCACCCCGGTCGGGTCGTCCGAGCCGGCCGACGGTCCGATGCCCCCGCCGATCGCGCCTTCGCCGGCGCCGGTGTCGACGATGCTGTAGCCGCCTGAACCCGGGCCGGCCGTGATCTGCCAGCCGAACAACTCCGCATAAAACTTCTGCGCGCGAGCGGGGTCGTCGCTCGTCACCTCGAACCACGCGACCGCAGCTCCCATGATCGTGCTCCCCTCTGAACGGAACGGATCGTGGATACGTTAGTCAGCGCTTACGTAAGTGTCAACTAACGAATGGGTTGCCCCGGGGTGCAGGATGGGTTGAGTCGTGGAGACGATTGGGGAACCGTCATGGATCGAGTCGCGCACTTCGAGATCGCCGTGGACGACAAGGACAAGGCGAAGCAGTTCTATGCCAGCGTCTTCGGCTGGCAGATCATGGACGTCCCGGTGGAGATGGGCGGCGGTACCGGCACGTACACGATCGCTGTGACCACGCCCACCGATCCGCAGACGCAGCAGCCCACCGAGCCCGGCGGGATCAACGGGGCGATCATCGAGCGCACCGGTCAGATCAGCGCGCCGGTCATCACGGTGTACGTCGGATCGATCGACGACTGCCTGCAGAAGGTCAGCGCCGCCGGCGGCGCAGTGGTCGCGGGCCGCCAGGAGATCCCGGGGATGGGCGCCTATGCCTATGTCACGGACGTCTCCGGCAACGTCGTGGGCCTTTGGGAGAGTGTTTGATCCAGCCCGGGCTCATCTTCACGCGAGCGCTCATTGCCGCGGGGCCGCGCGTCGCTAGGCTCGGGCTATGACGATCGCGGACGTGCTGGCCCGTGCTGCCGATGGCGGGCGCATAACGCCGGACGAGGCGTTGCTGCTGTACACCGATGCGCCGCTCCATGCGCTGGGCGAGGCCGCGGACACCGTGCGCCGCAGGCGGTATCCGGACAACATCGCGACGTACATCATCGACCGGAACATCAACTACACCAACGTGTGCGTCACGGCGTGCAAGTTCTGCGCGTTCTATCGCCCGCCGAAACACGACGAGGGCTGGACGCACAGCGACGAGGAGATCCTGCGCCGCTGCGGTGAGGCCGTCGACCTCGGCGCCACCCAGATCATGCTGCAAGGTGGCCACTCGCCAGAGCTCGGCATCGAGTGGTACGAGCGGATCTTCGCGGCGATCAAGCGCGAGTACCCGCAGCTCGTGCTGCATTCGCTCGGCGGCTCCGAGGTCGTCCATATCTCCCGGACGTCCGGGCTGGACTTCGCCACCGTGATCCGTCGCCTGCACACAGCCGGCCTGGACTCCTTCGCCGGCGCGGGTGCCGAGATCCTCGTCGGCCGCCCGCGCAAGGCAATCGCACCGCTCAAAGAGACCGGCGAGACGTGGCTCGAGGTCATGGAGACCGCGCACGGGCTCGGGGTCGAGTCCACGGCGACGTTCATGATGGGCACCGGCGAGACGAACGCCGAGCGCATCGAGCACCTGCGCATGATTCGCGACGTGCAGGACCGCACCGGCGGCTTTCGCAGCTTCATTCCCTGGACGTACCAGCCGGAGAACAACCGTCTGCGAGGCCGCACTCAAGCCACGAGTCTGGAATACCTTCGCATGATCGCAGTTGCCCGGCTGTTCTTCGACAACGTCAACCACCTACAGGGGTCCTGGCTGACAACGGGCAAGGACATCGGCCAGCTGACTTTGCACTTCGGCGCCGACGATCTGGGCTCGGTGATGCTGGAGGAGAACGTCGTGTCGAGTGCAGGAGCGCGGCACCGGTCCAATCGCACCGAACTGATCGAATTGATCCGCGGCGCCGGCCGTATCCCCGCGCAGCGAGACACGCTCTACAACCACCTCGTCGTCCACCACGATCCGGCCGACGACCCGGTTGACCCGCGCGTGCACTCGCACTTCGCGTCAACGGCACTGCGCGCCGGCTGAGGCGGTAGGGGATTGGCGCATAACGGTCTCGGGCACAATGTCGCGCGATGAACCGCGCGACGTTGGAGAAGCGACCGCAGGACGTCGCGGCGATGTTCGACGCCGTGGCGCGCCGCTACGACGCGACCAACACCGTGATGTCGCTCGGCCTGGACCGGCGCTGGCGACGGCGCACCCGGCAAGCGCTCGAATTGCACCCCGGCGAACGCGTGCTCGACCTGGCCGCGGGCACCGGCGTTTCGACGGTCGAGCTGGCGCTGTCCGGGGCGTACGCGGTCGGCTGCGACTTCTCGCTCGGCATGCTGCGTACCGGGCGGGAGCGCCGCGACCGCCGACACGTGCCGGTTGTGGCGGGTGACGCTCTCCGGCTGCCGTTCCGCGACGGCGCCTTCGACGCAGTGACGATCGCCTTCGGGCTGCGCAACATCGTCGATACCGGGCAGGCGCTGCGCGAGATGGCCCGCGTGGTGCGCCCCGGCGGGCGGCTGGTGGTGTGCGAGTTCAGCCGGCCCACGTTCGCGCCGTTCCGCCGGCTGTACCTGAACTACCTGATGCGCGGACTGCCGGTGCTGGCTCGCCGCGTCTCCTCAAACCCGGACGCATACAGCTACCTGGCCGAGTCGATCCGCAACTGGCCCGGACAACTCAGCCTCGCCCGGCAGATCGCCGCCGCGGGCTGGGTGGACGTGCACTGGCGGAACCTGACCGGGGGCATCGTCGCGCTACACCGCGCGGAGCGAGCCGGCTGACTAATCCGAAGGCCGTTCCGCGCCGCGCGGGTTCTTCGCGCGAGCGCTCATCGCAGCCTCCAACCCTGGGGGCCAGTGGCCGGCGTAAGCAGCCTGCAATTCCGGGATGCGCCAGTCGTCGCCGGTGACCATCTGCCGGCACCGGTAACTACCGCAGTGGCAGCGCAGCAGGAACCCGGGGTCTGAGATGCAGGTGGAGTAGTCGCAGGTCAGCTCCTCGCCTGCGGCGATGTCGCGACGGGCGCTGAGCGAGTGCGCATTCAGCCACCACAGATTGGGCTCGCACGAGTGGTTGAGGGTGTGCAGCTGTGCCGGGGCAGTGGGTGTGCCCGGAAATCGGATGACCGCCGAGCCCGCGGGGATGGACGCACTGGCGAACAGGCCACGCCCGGCGATCGGGGACAGGCCGGTGGTGACGGGGAGCAGGGTCAGCAGCTGAACGTCCCGATGACCTGGTCGCTGCCGTCGCTGCCGCTGAACTTGCCGCCCTTGAGGTCGTCGTTCAGCGTCCCGGACAGGGTTGCGGCGTGCGGTTCGCCCGCCGTGTCGATGGTGGCCGACGTGTTGTTGAACGGGCCGCCCGCCGGCTTGAGCACGAGTCCGAAGTAGTCGGGTGGCTCACCGGAAAAGTCCGGGCCCACGAGCACGCCCACGTTGACGGACAGGAAGGTCGCGCCCTGCACGCACGAGCCTCCGTCCAGGACGAACGTGTTGCCGCCGACCCTCCCGGTTGCCTTGGCGTTGCCTCCGCAGAACACGTTGATCACGCCGTGGCGACCCTTGGTGTAGCCGTTGCAGGTCGTGGGTCCGGCCGCTTGCGCGGTGCTCGTCGGCGCCGTGGGTGGCGCGGATTTCGAACCCGAATTGCTGCACGCCGCCAGCATCATGATCATGAGGCAGCAGGCAACGGCGCCTGCTCGAGGTGGGACCACCGCATCATGCTCCTGGACGACGTCAGATCGAATCAAATCGGGCCGGAACGATCCGGACGTTTGGGATCGGTCACGCCGCGCCGGTCCGGGCTTCCCGGCGTGGTCGGTCGTCGCTAGCG
Organism: Actinomycetota bacterium; assembly: GCA_046734315.1. GTDB lineage: Bacteria > Actinomycetota > Actinomycetes > Mycobacteriales > Jatrophihabitantaceae > DASXRA01. The sequence continues at coordinate 5,248 of JBKPQY010000139.1, forward strand.
TGTGCTCCGGCGGGCGGTGTCCGCTGAATGATCACCGATCGAGGAGAGGGTGTTCATGAGCTTCGAGGACGACGACACGAGCACGGGCGCCGGCCGCGACGACGGCGGCGCCGATGGTGCTGCCGACGCTGGCGGTGACGGTGGTGCCGGATTCGGTGACGGCGGCGCGGACGGCGGCGCGGGCTCCGGTGACGGCGGCGCGGACGGCGGCGCAGGTGACGGTGGGGCCGACGGC
>JBKPQY010000140.1:0-9432 GCA_046734315.1 Actinomycetota bacterium
GTTGATCGTGACGGACGACAATCCGCGGTCGGAGGACCCGGCGGCGATCCGGGCGGCGATGCTCGCGGGCGTGCCCGCCGAGCTGCGACACCGCGTACAAGAGGTGGCTGGCCGGGCCGAGGCCATCAGGGCGGCCGCCGCAGCCGCGGAGCCGCACGATACGGTGCTCGTCGCGGGTAAGGGACACGAGACCGGGCAGGAGGTCGCCGGGGTGGTCCACCCGTTCGATGATCGCGGGATGCTGCGGCGTGCCATCGAGGAGCTCACCAGTTGATCGGCATGACGCTCGGCGAGGTCGCGGAGGTCGTTCACGGGCGTCTCTCCGGCGCCGACCCGCGGTCCCGTGTCAGCGCGCCGGTGGAGTTCGACTCACGCAAGCCCCAGCCCGGCGGGTTGTTCCTGGCGCTGCCCGGTGAGCACGTAGACGGGCATTCCTTTGTTCGCGACGCGATCGCAGCCGGGGCGGTAGCAGCGATCGTGACTCACCCGGTGGATGAGCCGAGCATCGTCGTGGCCGACGGCCGAGCCGCGCTCGCCGCGCTCGCCGCAGCGGTGGTCCGGCAGCTGCCCGACGCGCTCGTCGTCGGCATCACCGGCTCGTCGGGCAAGACCTCGACGAAGGACCTGCTCGCCCAGGTGCTGCAGCGATCAGGCCCGACCGTGGCGCCGCCCGAGTCGTTCAACAACGAGCTGGGCCACCCGTACACCGTGCTGCGGGCCACGGCAGACACCCGGTTCCTGGTCCTCGAGGCAAGCGCGCGCGGCATCGGGCATATCCGGGACCTCACCCGTATCGCTCCGCCGCGCATCGGCGTTGTGCTGAACGTGGGCTCAGCACATCTCGGCGAGTTCGGCTCCCGGGCTGCGATCGCGCAGGCCAAAGGCGAACTGGTCGAGGCGCTGCCTGCGGACGGCATCGCCGTGCTGAACGCCGACGACCCGCTGGTGAGCGGCATGCGCGCGCGGACCGCAGCCCGGGTCGTGTCGTTCGGCACGTCTGGGGATGTGCGCGCGTCCGGCGTCGCGCTGGACGGGCTGGGCCGCGCGCGGTTCACGCTGCACGCCGACGGCTCGGCGCCGGTGCGGCTGCGAGTGTCCGGCGAGCACCAGGTGGCCAATGCGCTCGCGGCCGCCGCGGTCGCGCTCGCCTGCGGCATGCCGCTGCCCGAGGCTGCGGACGCGCTGTCAGCGGCCACGCCGCGGTCGAAGTGGCGCATGCAGATCACCGAGCGGCCGGACGGCGTCGTGGTGATCAACGACGCCTACAACGCCAACCCGGAGTCGATGCGCGCCGCGCTGCGCGCCCTGGCCGGCATCGGCCGCGGGCGGGGCGGCCGCACCTGGGCGGTGCTCGGCGGGATGGCCGAACTCGGCGCGGCCGCCGCAACTGAGCACGACGCAGTGGGTCGAGCCGCGATCGAGCTGGGGATCTCGCGGCTGGTTACCGTCGGCGAGCCGGCTCGGGCGATAGATCACGGCTCGCTGTGGGTACCCGACGCGGCCGCGGCGATTGCCCTGCTGTGTAAGGAGATTCAGCCCGGCGACGTGGTGCTCGTCAAGGCGTCCCGGGCCATCGGGCTGGAACGCGTAGCCCTGGAGCTAACGCAATGAGGGCACAAGCGGGGAGGGGTGACGCCAGCGGGCGACACGCAACCACCGGATCGCAACCACCAGGCGATGAGCGCTCGCGCGAAGAGCCCCGCCGCCGCGGCGCGGCCCGTGCCGGAGGCACGGAGCGGAGCCGGGAATGCACCCGAGCGGAGCGAGCGGTGCAGGCCCGGATACGCGCAGGCGGGATGCACCGGTGAGGACAGCCCTCGCTGCGGCGCTCGTGGCCCTCTTGTGCTCGATTCTGAGCACTCCGCTCGTCGTGGCATACTTCCGCCGGCACGGGTTCGGCCAGGAGATCCGCAACGACGGCCCGCCGCAGCACATGATCAAGCGTGGCACGCCCACCATGGGCGGGGTCGTGATCGTCGGCTCGACGATCATCGGCTACCTCGCGGCCCATGTCGTGGCGGCCGTCGCCGGGGGCCAGGGCCCGACCGTGTCGGCGTTGCTTGCCCTGTTCATGATGGTCGGCCTAGGCGTAGTCGGCTTCCTCGATGACTTCATCAAGTTACGGCACCAACGCAGCCTGGGCCTGCGCGCGCGGGCGAAGTTCGGCGGACAGCTCGTCGTGGCAGTGACGTTCGCCGTACTGGCGTTGATGTTCCGCAACAGCAACGGGCTGACGCCGGCGTCCACCCACGTGTCCTACGTGCGCGACATCACCGCGTTCGGCATCGGTGCGGTCGGTTTCGTCATCCTCGCTTACGTGATCGTCGCGGCGACGTCCAATGCGGTGAACCTCACCGACGGACTCGACGGGCTGGCGGCCGGCGCCGCTGCGATGGTGTTCGGTGCATTCACCATAATCGGGCTTATCCAGGCGCGGCATCTCTGCGGACCCGGTGGCGCGGGGCCGCACGGCTGCTACGAGGTGCGCGACCCGCGCGACCTGGCGATCCTGGGAGCCGCGGCGATGAGCGCCTGCTTCGGCTTTCTGTGGTGGAACGCCTCGCCTGCGCAGATCTTCATGGGCGACACCGGGTCCATGGCGCTCGGCGGGCTGATGGCGGCGCTGGCGATCTTGGCTCGGGTGGAGCTCCTGCTGGTCGTGCTGGGTGGGCTGTTCGCGGTGGTGACGCTCTCCGGCCTCATCCAGGCCGGCTGGTTCAAGTTCACCCGCTGGCGAACCGGCACCGGGCGCCGCGCGTTCCGGATGTCGCCGTTACACCACCACTTCGAGATGTCGGGGTGGGAGGAAATCACGATCATCGTCCGGTTCTGGATCATCGCCGGCATCGCCGTCGCGTTCGGGGTGGGTCTGTTCTACGCCGAGTTCGTCAGCCATGGCTGACGAACTCGCCGGGCGCACCGTCCTCGTCTACGGGGTGGCGCTGGCCGGCGAGAGCGCGGCCCGGGCGCTGCTCGGTCGTGGCGCGGATGTGCTGCTGGCCGACCGCCGTACCCCGCAGGCCGTCGCGTCGCTCGAGGCGTCCGGGGCGCGCTTCGTCGGCGACGTCGAGGCGGTGCCCCCCGGCGCCGATCTGGTCTGGATAACCCCCGGCGTGCCGCCGACTCACCCGCTGCCGCTCGCGGCGCAGGCCGCCGGCGTTGAGGTGATCGGCGAGGTCGAGCTTGCCTGGCGGCTGCGCGGCGCCTCGGCCGCGCCGTGGCTCGCGGTCACCGGCACGAACGGCAAGACGACCACGGTCCGGATGCTGGAGGCCATCCTGCGCGCCGCCGGATTGCGCGCAGCCGCAGTCGGCAACGTCGGAACGTCGATCATCGACGCGGTCACGGCCGGCGAAGGCTACGACGTGCTGGCCGTGGAGCTGTCGAGCTTCCAGCTGCACTGGTCCTCAACGCTCGAGCCGGCCGCCGGCGCGCTGCTGAACGTGGCGCCCGACCACCTCGACTGGCACGGCTCGATGGACGCTTACATGCTGGCCAAGACGCGGATCTGGCACTCACCGGTCGCGATCGGCAACGTCGATGACCAGGTCGTCGCCCGGCTGCTCCCCGAGGCGCCGTCGAGCCGCCGGGTTGGAGTCACGCTGCATGCGCCGCGGTCCGGCCAGCTCGGCGTCGCCGACGGTGTCCTCGTCGACCGAGCCTTCGGCGACGAGGCGTTGATCTCCGCGGGCGAGGTCAAGCCGTCCGGCCCGCACAACGTTGCCAACGCGCTCGCCGCGGCAGCGCTGGCCCGAGCGCACGGCGTGGACGCCAGGGCGGTGCGTGCCGGGCTCGCCGCCTTCGTCGCGGACCCGCACCGCAACCAGGTCATCGCTGAACGCGCGGGCATCCGCTACGTCGACGACAGCAAGGCGACGAACCCGCACGCCGCGCTCGCGTCGCTGCGCGCCCACGAGCACGTGGTGTGGATCGCTGGTGGCCAGCTCAAGGACGCGCCCGTCGACGCTCTCGTTGCCGCGGTAGCGCCGCGGCTGCGAGGCGTGGTGCTGCTCGGAGCCGATCGGGCGCGGATCAGGGCTGCCTTGGCCCGACACGCGCCCGAGATCCCGGTGATCGACGTGGCGAGGACCGACGATAAGGCCATGACCGAGGTGGTGTCCGCCGCGGCGGGGCTGGCGCATACCGGCGACACGGTGCTGCTCGCCCCAGCCGCCGCGTCGTACGACATGTTCAGCGGGTACGCGGCGCGCGGCGCGGCGTTCGCGGCGGCGATCGACGCGCTCGTCGCGTGAGCGAAGGAGCATCGCAGGCGCGCAGCGACTGGCGGCGAACAGTGAGCGCGACCGAGCGGGGCGATGAGCGCCTGCGTGAAGAGCAGGGCCGGCAATGAGACGCGTGCGGGTGCGGCGCTACCTCGACCGTCCCCACGCGTCTGTGCAACTGCTGCTGCTCGCCGGCTGCGGGCTGCTCGGCTTCGGCTTGCTCATGGCGGCGTCGACCACGATCGCGGCGTCGAACGACCAGGCGTCGGCGATCTGGACACAACTGGTTCGCGAGCTCGAGTTCCTCGTCATAGGGCTGCCGATCCTCTGGCTGACTATGCGGGCGGCACCGCGACGGTTCCGTACCGTGGCGTATCCCGCGATGTTCGTGGCGCTGGTAGCACTCTGCGCAGTGCTCGTGCCGGGCATCGGCGTCGGGGTCTACGGCGCCAGACGGTGGATCGACCTCGGCCCGCTGCAGCTCCAGCCGTCGGAGTTCGCGAAGCTCGCCGTCCTGCTGTGGGCTGCCGATCTGCTGACGCGCAAACAGCACCTGCGCACGCTCACGCAGGCGCGCCACGTGTTCATGCCGCTCATTCCGGTCTTCGTGCTTGTCTGCGGACTCGTCATGCTCGAACCCGATCTCGGCACCACGATGTGCTTCGTCCTGATCCTGCTCGGGTTGCTGTGGACACTCGGTCTGCCGATGCGCTACTTCGCGGTCGTGCTTCTGGCGGTTGGCGGTGCCGTGTCGCTCCTCGCGGTAATGGAGCCCTACCGGCTCACGCGGCTGCTGACGTTCGTCCACCCGTTCCGCGAGCATCGCGGCGCCGGCTACCAGACCGTCGAGGGCCTGTACGCGCTTGCGTCCGGTGGCGTGTTCGGCGTCGGACTGGGCAACGGCACCTCCAAGTACGAATGGGTGCCCAATGCCAACACCGACTACGTGTTCTCCGTGATCGGCGAAGAGTTGGGCCTGCTCGGGTGCAGCGCCGTTCTGGTCTTGTTCGCGCTGCTCGCATTCACCGGGCTGCGGATCACGAGACGCAGCGCCGACCCGTTCGTGCGCCTGGCCGCCGGAGGAGCCACGGCGTGGGTCTGTGGCCAGGCGTTGATCAACATCGGGTATGTGACGGCGCTACTGCCGGTCACCGGTATCCCGCTGCCGTTCATCTCCGCGGGCGGGACGTCGCTGCTCACGACGCTGTTCGTGTTCGGGATGCTCATCTCGTTCGCCCGCCATGAGCCGGCCGCGGTCGCTGCCGCGCAGCGAGCCGCGGCCAACGGCACGCGCTCGCGCGTCGAGCGGTGGTTGCGGGTGCCGGTGCCCAAGGCGTACGTGCCGCCACGACGCACCGCCAAACCAAAACCCCGGCCGAAGCCTCGGCCGAAGCCGCAGCCCAAGTCTCAGCCGAAGCCGTGGCCACCACCACCGACCAGGCGCGCAGAACCGGTCAAGCGCGCACAACCCGTCAAGCGGGTCCAGCCCGCTGGGCCGGTGCGTCGGCTGCCCGCCGCACCGCGCGGAAGTAGTACCGCCTACCGTTCCACGACGGGGACGCAACGGAGGCGGGCATGAGCACACGCGTACTCGTCGCGGGTGGGCATTCGGCGGGGCACATCGAGCCGGCGATGAACCTCGCCGACGCACTTCGGGCGGCCGACCCCTCCGTGGAGATCACCGCCCTCGGCACGGAACGCGGGCTAGACACGACGCTGATCCCACAGCGCGGCTACCCGCTGGAGCTGATCCCGCCGGTGCCGCTGCCGCGCAAGCTCAACCGCGACCTGCTCGCCACACCCGGCAGGCTCAGCGAGGCCGTGCGCGCCGCGGGCGACGTCATCGACCGCCACAACGTCGACGTGGTCGTCGGGTTCGGCGGATACGTGGCCCTGCCCGCCTATGTCGCCGCACGCCGGCGGGACGTCCCGATAGTGGTGCACGAGGCAAACGCGCGCCCCGGAATCGCCAATCGGCTGGGCGCGCGCCTGACCCGGCACGTGTTCACCGCGTCGGCCGCTGTGCGACTGCCGCACGCGACACCGATCGGCATCCCGCTGCGGCCCGCGATCGCCGCACTCGACCGGGCCGCCGGCCGCACCGACGCGCGGCTCGACTTCGGCCTCTGGCCCGACGCGCCGACGCTGCTCGTCACCGGTGGCTCCCAGGGCGCCCGCGCGATCAACGCCGCAGCGTCGGCAGCCGCGGACGGACTGCGGGAGGCCGGGGTGCAGGTACTGCACGTCGTCGGCCCGAAGAACACCTTGGAGGTGAGCGAGGGCAAACCGCCCTACGTCGTCGTGCCGTACGTCGCGCAGATGGATCGGGCTTATGCGGCAGCGGACTTCGTACTCTGCCGCGCCGGCGCGATGACCTGCGCCGAGCTCACCGCCGTCGGGCTGCCGGCCGCGTACGTGCCGCTGCCGTTGCGCGGTGGCGAGCAGCGTCACAACGCGGAGCCCATCGTGGCAGCGGGGGGCGGGCTGCTCGTCGACAACGCGGACCTTTCGCCGCAGTGGATCATGCTCGAGGTGGTGCCGCGCATCACCGACCCGCCGAGCCTGCGCGTGATGTCGCGTGCCGCCGGGCATGCTGGTACACGTGACGCCGCCGCAGTATTGGCCCGCGACATCCTGACCGTGGCCGCCGAACGGCGCCGTTTCGGCACGGGAGGACGAGGATGAGCACCGCCACCCCGACGCACGATGCCGACGCCGACCGGCCCGATGGCTGGGAGGCTCCCGGTGCGGCGCTCGTGCGCAGCGCCGCCACGGACGCAGTGCCGCCGCTCGCCGATCTCGGCCGGGTGCACATCATGGGCATCGCCGGCGCCGGGATGAGCGGGCTCGCCCGAATCCTCGTTGCGCGTGGCGTTCCGGTCAGCGGCTGCGAGGCGCGCGACTCGACGACCGTTGCCGCACTGCGCGCCGTCGGCGCGACCGTCCACATAGGACACTCCGCGGACCACCTCGACGACGCTGACACGTTTGTCTATACGACGGCGATCAACCCCAAGCACCCCGAGTTCGTCGCTGCCCGCAAGAGCGGCATGCCGGTGCTGCGCCGGGCGGTTGCGCTGGCCGCGGCGCTCGAGGACCGTATCTGCATCGCGGTCACCGGCACGCACGGCAAGACGACCACGACCTCACTGCTGACCGTCGCTGTCCAGGCCGCAGGGCTCGACCCGTCATTCGCGATCGGCGGCAACCTCTACGAGACCGGGGTGAACGCACACCTCGGGACGGGCGAGCTCGCCATCGTGGAGGGCGATGAGAGCGATGGGTCCTTCCTGCTGCTGCACCCGGCCATGGCCCTGATCACGAACATCGAGGCCGACCATTTGGAGAACCACGGCGACCTGGAAGGCATCTTCCGGGCGTTCGAGCACTTCGTCGACCGCATCGAGCACAACGGGATGCTGCTCGCGTGCGCCGACGACCCGGGTGCGCGCCGCATCGCCGACTATGCCCGCGCGTCGGGCCGCCGGGTGCGTACCTACGGCGTAGGCGACGGCGCCGACATCCGGGTGAGCGACATCGTCGAGCGCCCGGACGGCGTCGAGTTCACGACGGACGGCGCCGGGCTTCCGCGGCTGCGCGTCCGCGTGGGTGCGCTGATCGGCCGGCACATGGCGCTCAACGCCACCGCGGCACTCGGGCTTGCCGTCGAACTCGGTCTCGACCTCGACGTCGTGCTCGACGCGTGGCGCGAGTTCCGTGGCGTGCACCGCCGCTTCGAGTACCGCGGCAGCGCGAACGGCATCAGCGTCTACGACGACTATGCGCACCACCCGACCGAGGTGGCCGCCCAGCTCACCGCGGCGCGGGCGGTCGCAGGGGCAGCCCGGCTCATCGGTGTGTTCCAGCCCGGCACGTACAGCCGAACGCAGACGTTCGCCACGGAGTTCGCAAATGCGCTGGGCATCGCCGACATCGCCGTGGTCATGGACATTTTCCCGGCCCGTGAGGAACCGATCCCGGGCGTCACCGGGGCACTCATCGCCGACCAGGTGCCGCTTGCACGCCAGAACGTGATCTTCGAGCCAAGCTTCTCGGCAACCCCGCGGCGCATCGCGGAGGTTGCCGCGCCCGGCGATGTGATCCTGACGATGGGCATCGGAAACGTCTACCTGCTCTGTCCCGAGATCCTCGCGGAGATCGCCGGCACAGTCCGAGATGAATGACGATCTCGCGGCCACCCGCCGCTCGGCCCGGCGCGTGGCGCTGGTGGCCGGCACCGTCGGCGTCATCGCCGTGCTCGTCTGGGTCGTGCTGTTCAGTTCGGTGCTAGGCGCCAAGCAGGTCGTAGTGCATGGGGCGCACGTTGTCTCGGCGGCGCGCGTCCGGTCAGTGGCCGACGTCCCACGCGGCCGGCCGCTGCTGCGCCTGGACACCGGCGCGATAGCCCGTCGCGTCGAGACCTTGCCCGAGGTGGCTGCTGCGAGCGTGCGAGTGAGCTACCCGTCAACTGTCGTAATCACGGTGACCGAGCGCGTCGCCGTCGGGTATCTCGTCGCCGACGGCACGGTAGACCTCGTCGACAAGAGCGGCCGGCAGTTCCGCACCGTCCCGGCCGCGCCCGCGGGGCTGCCCCGCTTCGACATCCCCACCGGAGCGACGGCCACCGGCCGGGCGGTGGCGACGGTTGGCGGGGCGCTCACCGCGCCGATTGTCCGCAAACTGTCGTCGATCAGTGCCGACGATCCGTCCGCGATCACCTTGCATTTGCGCGACGGGCGCATCGTGCAGTGGGGGAGTGCTGACCGCAGCGCGGACAAGGCGCAGGTGCTGCTGGCGCTGCTCACCCGCGCCGGCACGGATTTCGACGTCAGCAATCCGGACCTGGTCGTCGCGCGATAGCTGTCGCTGTTCGCGAACCGGCACGCCGTGCGGCGCGCCTGCTTGAATGCGGCCGGTCCTTAACTACCGTCGCTTCAGGTGCCTAGCTTAACATAACGTTAACGTTCTACTTGAGGGTGAGAGTTTGCCGCACCGACGGAAGTGGGAGCCATGACTGTGCCAGCCCGCCAGGTCCAACCACTGCGCCCCAGTTATGTGCTCGCGAGCGGAGGTGGCTCATGACACCACCGCACAACTATCTCGCGGTCATCAAGGTCGTCGGTGTCGGCGGCGGCGGCGTCAACGCCGTGAACCGGATGATCGAAGTCGGCCTCAAGGGTGTCGAGTTCATTGCGGTGAACACCGACGC
>JBKPQY010000141.1:0-18710 GCA_046734315.1 Actinomycetota bacterium
CTCGCGCACAAGGTCACCGTTCGCCGATCTGTTAGTCAAACCACTCTGTCTGGTTTCGATTGTGTGTCAGCGCGCCCGCGTGGGCGTGTCCGGAGCGCCGCCGATGCGGCGGGGCAGCGCCCGTCGGCGCGTTGGCAGGCCAGCGGGTCGCACATTCGACACAGCGCCCCTCCGCTGGGCCGCTTGCCGGCGGCACGCTTGGCAAGTCGGGCCGACGCCAGGTTGGCGACCAGCACCTCACAGTCGGCGACCAGCCGCTGGCGTTCTTGCTCAGTGAGACCGGTAAGCGTCGCCGCGATCGCCGCGTGCCGCCCAGCGCGGATGCGCCGCGCCAGCGCTCGTCCGCGGCGGGTGAGCCGCACCGCGAGTGTGCGCGCGTCGGCACCCGGCCGGCGTTCGACCAGACCGGCGTCGGCGAGCCGGTTGACCAGTCGAACCGATCCGGAGTGGCTCAGCCCCACGACCTGACTCAGTCTTTGCACCGATCCCGATCCTGCGAAGTCGAGCAGCGCAACGAGCGCGGCCGCGGCGGTGTGGTCGAGTTCGGAACGTGTGGCGACGTCGCCCACCGCGGCGTCAGTCAGACCGACCGCCAGCGCACCAAGCAGGTTGACCAGGCGGCCGTCCTCGTGTGGCTGTTCCATGCGCTCACCGTAGAGGTTGACCGGTGCCGCCTGCTGTGTTTCGCTTGCATTCAGATATATGACTCGCTCATATGTTGGGAAGGAGGAGTGGCATGGCGAACATCGTTGCCAAGGCGGAGATCGACATTGACGCGCCCCCGAACGAGGTATGGAGCGCACTGACCGACGCCGACACGATCACGAAGTACTTCTTCGGCGCCAAGGTGAGCACCGATTGGCGGCCGGGCAGCCCCATCACCTGGAGCGGTGAGTACAACGGCCAACCGTTCGTAGACAAGGGGGAAATCCAGGACGTCGAGGAGGGCCGGCTGCTGCGGATGACGCACTTCAGCCCGATGTCAGGGCTGCCCGACAAGCCGGAGAGCTATCACACGCTGACCTACGAGCTTGACGAGCGCCGATACGGCACACACGTCACACTCACGCAGGACAACAACGGCGACCAAGCCGAGGCCGACCACGCTACGGCGAACTGGACCGCGATGCTGGAAGGCCTGAGGAACACCGTCGAGAACCGATGACGACGCGGCTCAGCGCCGAGACCTCAAGCCTCGCCGGCCGAGGCATGGCAATGCGGGCAAAGAGCTTCGTATCGTGGCGTGGTGGGCGATGACATCTGGGCCAGTTTGGCCGACCGGTTTGCCGACGAGGCGTACGCCTCGGTGAAGGGGCGTGTGCGCACGTATGTGTTCCACCAGCAACTGCTGGAGCATCTGCTGGCGCCTCCAGCTCCTGTACTCGACGTCGGCGGCGGCGCGGGGCCATCAGTCGTTTCCGCTGGCGCAAGCCGGCTACGGCGTGACGTTGCTCGACCCGTCTCAGGCGATGCTCGACAAAGCTCGCCGGCGACTCCAGCGGCTGCCTGCTGAGGTGCAGCGACGCGTGACGCTCGTTGAGGCCGACGGCGAGAACGCAGAGGGCGCGGTGAACGGTCAACGCTTCGCCGCGGTGTTGTGTCATGGCGTGCTCGGGTACCTCGAGCAGCCGGAGCCGTTGGTCGACCAGCTGTGCCGGTGCGCTGCCCCCGATGGCATCGTCTCGATCATGACCGGCAACGCCAAGGCGGCGGCGGTCCAGCCTGCTCTCGAACAGCGGTGGGCCGACGCTATGGCGTCGTTCGACGCGAGAACCGGGATCGGGGTGCTCGGACTGCCCGCCCGAGCCGACGCGGTGGAGGAACTCAGCGAGCTCGTGCGGCGGGGCGGCGTGGAGCCACTGCGCTGGTACGGGGTATGGCTGTTCGTCGACTGGCTCGACTTCAGCGGGGTCAAGTTGGACCCCGACGATTCAGAGCAGGTCGCGGCGACAGCCGCAGTCGAACTTGAAGCCAGCCGACGAGACCCTTACCGGCAGCTCAGTCGCGTCTTTCATCTCGTGGGACGCAAACATCCGAGCTGACGAGCAACAGCCGGATCCGCGACGAGCTGCCGGCGAGTCCGGCACGCGCGTTAGTTACAGCTTGGCGAAGAGTATTCGCATTTCGTGGTAATGATCGGAGAATGCCTTTAGAGAGTTCATGGTAACCGTCACGTCGACATCGCCTTGAGCGGGGTATTTCTTTTTGCTGTCCCGCAGGGCCAAGACGTTAGTTATGAGACGCTGTCCGTTCAGGTCGAAGGACTTTCTGGAGGCGAGTCGCTTCGCCAGCACCTGGTCCCGGTATTGCTTGGCCGTCCCGCCGTACTCGGCAATGCTGCTGTCGATGTTCTTGAAGATTCCGGCGATGTCCTTCGAGACGGCCTTGCCATCCTTGGCAAGTTGGGTGACGCCGACCGCCAGGGCGCTAATGCCCTTCTTCCGCGCAGCGTCGGTGGTCGCCGCCGCGGTCGCGGTCCAGGTTTCACCGGCACGGGGACCCGCTTCGCGAAATTATTTAGGTTCACTTCCATCTTCGTGAGCTCTCCCAGTGCCTCGGTCAGCTTTTCCCGGTCGCCGGCGTTCATCAGTCGACCCCCCGCCTCTCAGGCTTCCGCATGGTGACGATTCACACCTAGCGTATGCCGTGAACGCCGCAACGCAATACGTCGAAAAACGTGCCACCTGCCCCTTCGTGTTCTCCAGGCTGGGACCCTAGTTAGCTCTGGCGCGGGCGCGGCCGACCGGTCGCTCTCGGCGCGGTCTTGAAGTTGGTAGGGCAGGCGCTCCACCTACTCCATGCTCAGGACTTGACCTCGCGCTCGTCGCCTGCGCCTGATGCCCATTTGCCGCTCCCGGCGAAGTTCCCTCATGTAGGCGAGGAAGTCGACCCGGATGGTGTGAGTAACGGAAGCGCCGTATCGCCTGACTGTGGCTGCAGTGTATCTGGCAATCTCACGGTTCATTTGCTGCTCAGGCGGCAGTGTCGCATTCCCCTGAATCAGGTCCGCTACCCACTCCGACTGGATCTCGGCAATCGGCATGACCGCCCCGATGGGCTGGACGAGCCCGATGAAGTACAGCCCGCGCAGCCGGGGGGAGACTATTCGGCGATACAGAGGGATGTGCTTGCTGTGGGTGCCGATTTCGGCGTCACTCAGGAACGGAAAGCTGATCCGGTAGCCGGTGCAGTAGACCACCACGTCGACCCGCTCGCGGCTCCCATCTGTGAATCGGACGCAGTCCCCGTGAAAACTGTCAATACTCGGCTTGACAATGATGTCACCGTTATCCAGCTTGCTGAGCAGAGCGTCTGACACCATGGGGGGAGCGCACAGCACTGGACGATCAGGCCTGGGCAGGCCGTATCTCGTCACACTGCCCCGGGCGATGCGCAACATCAGCGCCACTGCGAAGCTCTGGAGCCGCAGCGGAGCCCTCGTCCCGAGGCGCGTGAGCGTCAGGTGATCCGTGGGCCGGCCGAACAGATACTGCGGCACTACATGTGCACCCCGCCGCAAGGCAAGCAGCGTTCGCGCGGCGACCGGCGAGCAATCGGCTGCGATGTCGCACGCGGAGTTACCACCACCGAGGACGAGGACGCATTTGCCGGCCAACGATTCCGGGGTGCGGTAGTGATGGGAATGCATCTGCTCGCCCGTGAAGGAGCCCGTACCGGGAAAGGCCGGTTCCGGGTACTGCGGATCCCAGTGGTGACCGTTCGCGACCAGCACCGCAGCGTACCGCTCGGTCGAGACCGCGCCGGTGTCTCGCTGCCGGACAGTGACGTCCCAGCCTCCTCCCGCAATCGGCTCGGCCTTGGTCACCTCGGTCCGGAACCGGATCACTTCCCGGAAACCGAAGTAATCCACGAAATCGTCAAGATACTGCGTGATTAATTCATGGCTCAGATAGTCCGGATAATGGCCCGGCATCGGGAACGCTGCGTACTGTATGCAGCGCCGAGATGACTTGGCATGCAGTGAGCGATATGCCGACGACATGCCGTTGTCATTGTTGTAGCGCCAGTTGCCGCCAACTTCCGAGCCGGCCTCAAAGCAGTCGAATGGAATGCCGCGAGCGTGCAGAACTCGACATGATGCGATCCCGGACGATCCCGCCCCGATGATGCATACCCGGCGCAAGAGTGGTGTCCTCGTGGACCCCGCATTGCCATGGGCCGAGCCCGAGCCGTGCTGGGCAGCTGTGGTGTTTCCGAATCCGGTCGGCGCGTCACGTGCGCCTTTCAGACCGAGGTTTCTCAGGTCACGCACGTCGATCATGCCCAGAATGTTGCACCGGCAACGCGACAGCCCGAATCAGTGACGACCCTGAGACGTGCCCTGATCTTCCGCAACGGGTTACGGAAGGTCACTGTGCGGCGGGCGCACGTCGCAGAGGCGGCGTCAGCGGCCGCCGGTCAGTCGGCAGTAGGCGGCCGGTGTCACGCCGAAGGCTTCACGGAAAGCAGCGATGTAGGCGCTGACGTTGCTGTATCCGCTGGCGGTCGCCGCGTCTGTGACGCTGTGCCCGGCGGCGAGCAGGATCATCGAGTGTTGCAACCGCAGCTGGGCGCGCCATCGCGGGAATGTCATCGCAGTGTCGCGGCGTAACAGCCGGCTCAGCGTTCGCTCGCTGGCCCCGACCTCGCGTCCCAGCTCGGTCAGGGTCCGCTGGTCGGCGGGGTCGTCGGTCAGGATGGCGGCCACGTCGCGCAACCGCGGGTCGGCCGGTGTGGGCAGGTGATGGCGCAGGGCGGGCGTTGGCGTCAGCCGGCGCAGCGCCACGCGGTAAAGGTCGGCCCGGTCGTCGGCGGTGAGCGCTTCGGTGCCGGTCAGGGCGACGATGACCTCGCGCAGCAGGGCCGAGACGGCCAGCACTGTGGGTTCGGTGACCCTGAGCGGGTTGGAGTCGAGCGCGAGGGTGCGCATCTGGGTCTCGCCGTAGGCGCGGTGGCTGTGTGGCACCCCGGCCGGCAGCCACACCGCCCGCCGCGGCGGTACGACCCAAGACCCGCGCTCGGTACGGACGGAAAGGACGCCCTGGCTGGGGTAGATCAGCTGATGCTGGGTGTGGTCGTGCCAGTCGATGTGCTCCCGGTGCCTGAGCTGCCGGCTCATCGGACCGGCAAGGCTGTGGCGGTTCACCAACATTACTGGTCAGGTTATCGGTAGTGGGCCAGGTCGACCGTCGGCGACGCTGGGCCGGTGGTTCTGACCGAACAGACCGGACCGGCGCTGTCGACCTGGCGGCGAATGCGCCTCTGGGGTGCGGCACACGCCATCGATGACCTTTACCAGGGCCTCGTGCCCGCGAGCGTGCCGTACTTCGTGCTGGACCGGCACTACGGCTACCTTGCGGCGTCCGGGCTCAGCCTTGCCGCGACCCTGGGCGCCGCGCTGCCGCAGCTGGTGGTGGGCGTCGTCGTCGACCGGTACGCGGCGAGCTGGCTGGCGGCTGCCGGCGTGGGCCTGGCCGGGGTCGGTGCCGGGCTTTCCGGGCTCGTGCCCGGCTACGCGGCAGCGTGGGCGATGCTGTTCGCGTCCGGGCTGGGCGTGGCGATGTTCCACCCGGCGGCGGGCAAGGCTGCTCGACATGCGGCAGGCGACAGCGCGTCGGCCATGAGCGTGTTCGCCACCGGCGGCAACGTCGGATTCTTCGTGGCGCCGGTGCTGGCGACACCGGCACTGGACACGCTGGGCGTCGGCGCCACGGCACTGTTCCTCCCGCCCGCGGTGCTGGCCGGCTTCGTGCTCTTGCGTCATCAACATCGCGTCGCACCGGCGCGTCGAGTCGTCAGTGGCGCCGGCGCCGACCGCTGGGGGCCGTTTCTGCTGCTGACGGCCGTCGAGGTCACTCGATCCGTGAACTTCTTCGGGGTCAGCACGTTCATCGAGCTGTACTGGCTGACCCACCTCGGCGCGAGCCGCCTGAGCGCCGGGGCGGCGCTGACCTGCTTCCTGGCCGGCGGCATCGCCGGCACATTGCTGGGTGGACGGATCGCCGACCAGCACGGGCTGACTCGCACCGTTTCCGTGGGGAACGCCGCGGCCATACCAGCGCTGCTTGCGTTACGCATGTGCCCGGACGCGATCGTCGGCCTTGCCGCCGCAGCAGCCGCCGGCGTCGCGCTTCGGATCCCGTTCTCGGTTCTGATCAAGCTCGGGCAGGACTACCTGCCCAGGCGTCCGGGCACGGCATCCGGGGTGACCCTGGGGCTTGCGGTCAGCGCGGGCGGCCTTGCCGCGCCCGGCTTCGGAGCGGTCGCCGGCAGCCATGGCCTGGCAGCGGTCTTCACCCTGCTCTGCCTACTGCCGGTGCCGGCTACCCTGCTCGCCCTGCTACTCCCCGAGCCCGGTCGTGCCAGGGTGGCGGGATGACGACGCCCCAACCCTGGCCCTGGCCGAACACGATGGATGCGCTCACCGCCGCGCCGGGCTCGCATCGCGTCCTTTTCGAGAACGACCGCGTCCGCGTGCTGGACGTACTGATTGAGCCCGGCACCCGCGAGCCGGAACACACCCACCGGGCGCCAAGCGTCATGATCGTCGACGAGCCTGCGCACATCAGGTACTACGTCGGCGACGAACTGCGCTTCGAATCGAGCGTGGCAGAATTCACGCCCGGCGTGCGGATTCGCTGGATGAATCCCGAGGCGCCGCACTCTGTCGAGAACACCGACGAGCGCCGCTATCACGCGATCCGCGTCGAGCTCAAATAGCGCCACCGCCGCTGTTCAGGACGCTGTCGTCAGGCCGTTGTCCTCCAGTGCGAGGTCGCGGTCGCAGGAGGTGGCCGCGACCAGGCCGGCGGCCGC
Source organism: Actinomycetota bacterium (assembly GCA_046734315.1). Classification (GTDB taxonomy): domain Bacteria; phylum Actinomycetota; class Actinomycetes; order Mycobacteriales; family Jatrophihabitantaceae; genus DASXRA01. The sequence continues at coordinate 6,817 of JBKPQY010000141.1, forward strand.
GGCGGTGAGCACGGAGGCCACAGGCATCGGCAGCTCGCGGTGGTGGGCCAGGTCGCCCGCGGCGTATACGCCGGGGCGGCTGGTGCGGCCCATCGCGTCGATGATGACGCCGCCGAGAGCAGCGGTCTCCAGCCCGAGCTGCCCTGCGAACGGTGCGGCCTGGCTCCAACTCGGTGCCACGAACATTCCGCCGAACTCGGCTGTGGCGCCGTCTGCGAAGTGCACCTGCACTGCTTGCCGGTCACCGCGTCGTACCTCGGTGACCTGATCGGAAAGCACCTTGACGCCCATACGGGTCAGAGTGTCGGCGAAAGCCTGCTCCGGCTGCGTTGCATCGGCCAGCACCGTGATGTCGGTGGCAATGCGTTCGATCAGCGCGGCGAGCATCGGCACGTGCGGTGTGGCGCCGAAGATCGCCACCGGCGCGTCTGCGAACTCGTACCCGTGGCAGTAGGGGCAGTGGGCGACGACATCGCCGAACAGCTCGATGAGGCCCGGAACGTTTGGAAGGGAGTCGCGAATGCCGGTCGCGAGGATGACTCGGCGGACGCGCAGCGGGGCGGCGTCGCCGCGCATGGACAGCACGAAACCATCTGTCCGGTCGTCGACGGACGTGACCTCCTGCTCCACGGAATGCACGGTCGGGTATCGCCCCACGTCGCGCCGGGCCGCCTCGCGCAGCTCCGCAGGCGGCCGCCCGTCATGTCCCAGGAAGTTGTGCATGTGGGCGGCGGGGTCGTTGCGGAAGTGTTCGGTGCTGAAGACAGCCACATGCCGCCGCATCCTGCCCAGCGTCAGCGCAGCCTGAAGGCCCGCGCTGCCCGCGCCGATCACCGCAACATCGAAGTCGTCCATCGCGTCTCCTCAACTCGGCTCTGTGTCGTGGCCTCGAGCCTGTAAGTTCAGGTCAACATGAAGTCAAGTCGCCGACGGCCTTGGACGATCGGAGAGCTCGCGGAGCGCTTCGACCTCCCAACGCATGTCCTGCGGCACTGGGAGGACATGGGTTTGCTAGCGCCCGAGCGCGACAGTGCCGGCCGGCGTCAGTACGTCGAGGCGGACCTGTACCGCGTCGCGGTGATCTTGTCCAGTAAGGCAGCCGGGATGAGCCTGGAGCAGGTCCGAAACCTCGTCGACGGGTCGGCCGAGGGCAGGCACACCATCCTCACCGACCACCTCATCGAGATCGACGCCCGGGCGGCCGAACTGGAACGGTCGCGGTTGCTGACCCTGCACGCACTCGAGTGCCGAGCGCACGACATCTCCACCTGCCCGAACTTCCGCGCCCAGGTCGCTGACCTGGTCGGCGGGACCACCCAAGGGTTCCCGCGCGGTAAGCGGATCGACCGAGCGGATCACGCGCTCGGCAGGCTGGACCGCCCTGCGATCATGCCCGGGTGACGCAGCGGGCAGTCGATCATGAGGCGCTGGTCGGAGTCGTCAGCGCCGGCGCGTCCGCCCCCTCGGGCTCCTTACCACCAGGGGTTTTCAAGACCTTTTCCCGTGCCGCCGGTCCGGTCGAGGGCGTCCAATTGCAGGAGTTCCTCGCCGGTCAGCTCGAAATCGAAGATCTGGCCGTTCTGCGCGATCCTGTCCCGGTGAGTCGACTTGGACAGCACCGGCACACCGCGCTGCACGCACCAGCGCAGCAGCACCTGGGCGGGCGTGCGGCCGACATGCTCGGCGACGGCGACGACGGTAGCGTCGGACAGGAGACGCCCCGTGCCGAGGGGGCTGTAGGCCTCGAGGGCCACGTCACGCCGTTCGCAGGCATCGAACAGCGCCCGGCGATAGGCGAACGGATTGAAAAGCACCTGATTGACAACCGGCTGCACGGTGGCGATCGCCGCCACACTCGCCAGCTCGGCATCGCTGAAATTCGAGATGCCGATCGAGCGGGCATAACCCAATTCATGGGCGCGCTCCATGCCGGGCCAGGCCCGGGTAGGGCCGCCTTGCGGCCAGTGCACGAGGTACAGATCGACTTGGTCGACGCCGAGCCGGCGCAGGCTGCGCTCAGCCTCGCTTACCGGATCCCGGTTACCGGGATAGAACTTGGTCGTGATGAATACGTCGTCCCGGGCGATCGCGCTCTCCTTGAGCGCCTTCCCCACGCTCTGCTCGTTCCGGTAAGCCTGAGCGGTGTCGATGTGGCGGTATCCGAGCTCAAGAGCCGAGCGGACCGCGTTGACGCACTCCGGCCCGTCGGGCACCTGCCAGACGCCGAGGCCAAGCATCGGCATCTCGTTACCATCCGCGAGTTCCCGCGCGGTCCGGGACGTGCTGGCGGTCATCGTTGCTCCTCGACGGGCGGTTACGGCAGGCTGAGCCAGCTGGGTATGTGGGGGGGCATCGACACGGCGGGAATGACCATGGTGACCACGCCCGTGGTGGCGTCGTCGGCGACTTCGGCTATGTCGCGGCCTTGCCGTCAACAGGTGTGTTGTAGGTACACTATTGCCGCCGTCGTGCCGATGCAACGCTTCGGCTAGTCGCATTCGGGGCGCAGATGAAGCAGCGCGCGATCGCGGATGACCTCGCCGCGGAAGTTGGCTACGCCTGCCTCGGCACGCGTGTTGCCCGGCTCCATCGGGTCGTCGCACGCTTCTACGAGCAGGCGCTGCAGACGGCAGGACTCACCCAGCCCCAGATGGAGGTTCTCGCCAGCCTCATCAGCGCCGCACGCCCGATAAGGCCGGCGGCGCTGGCCGCGAGGCTGATGCTGGAGCGGTCCACGATCAGCCGGAACCTCGCCCTCATGCAGAAGAGAGGCTGGATCGCCGCTGCCGACACTTCGCCTACTGGACGAGCGATGTCGGTCGCGGTCACCGACGCCGGCAGAAACGCGTTTACCCGCGGGGGCACGGCGTGGCGCCGCGCACAAGCCGACGCGGCGAAGATGCTCGGCCCGAACGCGGCCTCGATGCTCGACGGGTGGCTCGACGCGGACGTGGCTACGCCGCCGGCGGAACCGACGTGGAAACCCTCTGTCCGTTGCGGCACTAGTGCTCGCGGCGCCGCCGTGCGAGATGAACGGTGATATCGGCTGCCACCTCGACCCGCTCCGGCAGAGCCTGCATGATCCTTCCGTACACCTGGTCTTGGTCCGCGGGCGGCAATTGAAGGTAGGCCGAGATCGTTGACAGGTGGCCGACGTAGTCGGGAGCACTCATCGTCGAGCGCCGCTCGATGACGGACTGCCGAACATCGATGAACCAGTCAGACCGTTCGAGCTCGGTACCAGGCCACTGCATGTCCTGACCCGAAGGCGCCCCGTCCGGCGATGCGACATCGTCTTCCTCTAAGAACGGCGCCCGGGCGGTGCGCACGGCCTTCGCCACAGCCGGGTCGGCCAGATGGACCGGTCCACCGAATGACGCAAAGACCCCGCCGGGCTCCAACAGCGCAGCGATAAGCGACCACCGGCCCTCTGGATTCGTCCAGTGCAGCGCCGCTGCAGCGTAAACCAGCCCATAGGTTTCGTTGAGCCCAAGGTCTTCGAGTGCGGCTTGCACGGTCTTGACCGTCGCCGGCACATGCTGACGCAACTCGGCGAGCATTGCGGCGTCCGGCTCGGTCGCGGTGACGGTCACCCCGCGTTGAGCGAACAGCCGGGTTGCTTTTCCGGTCCCGGCGCCAATCTCGAGCGCTGTTCGAATCGGCTCGCGCGCGTACTCCATCACCGTGTCGACGAGCTCCGCGGGGTATGCGGGTCGGAACCGTTCGTACCGAGCCGCCACCGCTCCGAAGCTGAGGGCGCGATCAGACATGCCGCCATACTTGCAGGGCTGCCTCGTCAATGCCTCGCGCAATTTCGACGCTCCGATAGCCTCGTCGGCGTGGCCGACCTGCCGGTGCTCGATGCCGCTGAACAACGCGTGCTCGGCAGCCTCCTGGAGAAGGAGATCACGGTCCCGGCGTCGTACCCCATGACCATCAATTCCGTACGCATCGCGTGCAACCAGACCAGCAGCCGAGAGCCTGTCGTCGACTACGACGAGGAACTGGTGCTTCGGACGCTGCGGGCGCTCAAGGACAAGGAACTTGTTGCGCTTACCTGGCAGGGAGCAGGCAGTCGCGCGGTGAAGTACGTCCAGACCTTCGCCCAGCGACGTGGGATCCCGCCGGACGAGCGAGCACTGCTGACCGTGTTGTTGCTGCGCGGACCCCAACCCGCCGGGGCCCTCAAGACGCGCACCGAGCGCTTGCACCGCTTCGCCGACCGCGCTGACGTCGAGGCGTGCCTTGCCCGCATGGGCGGTGCCGAGACCGCGATGGTGCGCGAGCTACCGCGCCAACCTGGTCAGCACGACAGCCGTTGGATCCATCTGCTCGGCCCGGTCGAGGCGCTTGAGACCGCTTCCGAGCCGACCCCGGTCGACCGCGAGTCGGTGCTTGCAGCCGGGCCCGAGGCACGCGATGACAAGGTGCGCGCGGCGTACGCCGCCGTCGCCGCGTCCTATGCCGAGGAACGCTGGGATGAACTGGCCGGCCTGCCATTCGAATCGTGGTTGCTGCGCCGGGTGGTCGAACTGTCGGACGGTGCCCCCGTGATCGACGTCGGCACCGGACCAGGCCACGTCGCCGCGTTCCTTGCCGAGGCAGGGGCGGACGCAACCGGTCTCGACGTCACGCCGGAAATGGTGGACGAGGCCCGGCGCCGCTACCCCGGGGTCAGCTACCAGGTCGGCGACCTGCGCCGGCTGATGCGTCCCGCCACCCACGACGGGTGGGGCGCCGTCCTCGCCTGGTATTCACTCAGCCACCTCGCCGCCTCCGAACTACCGGCTGCGATCGGCTCGCTCACGCGACCCCTGCGGGCGAACGGCTGGCTCGTGCTCGCCCTCCCTACCGGCGCAGAGGTACGTACCCTCACGGACTGGTTCGGCCACGAAATCGACCTCGACTTCGTCCTGCACGACCCCGCCGAGGTACTCGCCACCGTGGAACGGGCCGGGCTGCTAGACATCGAGTGGTACCGCCGCGGCCCCCTCACGGCCCGCGGCGAAACCACCGAGCGGCTGTACGTCCTCGCCCGCAAGCCGTAACTGACCTCAGCGCATCGAACCGCGGCTAGGCGGCCCTGCCGCCGAGCGCGGCGGTGATGTCTTGAACGGCTTGGAGTTGCTCGGGGCTGAGCGCGTCGACGAAGAGCTCGCGGATGGCGCGCAGGTGCGGCACGGTTGCCCGGCGGAACGCCGCGTCGCCAGTCGGAGTGAGGACGATCTCGGCGCCACGGCTGTCGGTCGAGCACTCCTGTCGATCGATCAGTCCACGGCGTTCCATGCGGCCCAGGTGGTGCGACAACCTGCTGCGTTGCCAGCCGATGCGCGTGGCCAGCACCGACGAACGGATGCGGTGATCGTCAGCGTCGTGCAATGCCAGCAGTACGGCGTAGTCGCTTGGGGACAGGCCGCTCTCGGCCTGCAGACGCGCGGCGAGCGCGGATCTGAGCTGTTCGGTGGTCTCGATGAACGCTCGCCAAGTGCCCAGCTGCTGCTTGGTCGGCAGCCGCCGGGAGCGCGATCGCGTGGCGGGAGGCAACGCCCTCAACCTCCTTCTGATTGATGCGTCAATCATATCGGGAATATGACTGACACGTCAATCAGTTGATCCTTCCGTTAGACATGGAGGACGCCATGAGCCGCACCATCGAGCTGCTCGGCCGCGAGGTCGTGCCGCGGGTGCGGGAACTTCTGGCCGCCGAACGCACCTACGCCTGATCCCCCGAGAAGCTTGGAACGGACTCTGATGATTGATCTCGCATTCGGACTCGACACGTTCGGCGATGTGCCGGTGGACGACTCGGGCCAGCCGGTCTCGCACGCCGCCGCGATCCGGCAGGTCGTCAAGGAAGCGGTGCTCGCCGACGACCTCGGCGTCGATGCCATCGCCCTCGGCGAGCACCACCGGCCCGAGTACTCGATCTCGACGCCGGAGACCGTGCTGGCGGGAATCGCAACGCGAACCTCGCGCATCCGCCTTGGCTCCGGCGTGACGGTGTTGAGCTCGGACGACCCGGTCCGCGTCTTCCAGCGCTTCGCCACGGTGGACGCGCTGTCCAACGGACGGGCCGAGGTGATCCTCGGCCGCGGCTCGTTCACCGAGTCGTTCCCATTGTTCGGCTACGACCTGCGCGACTACGACGAGCTGTTCGAAGAGAAGCTCAACCTGTTCGTGAGCCTTCTCGACGAGAAACCCGTCACCTGGCACGGCACCCTGCGCGCCCCGCTCGAGAACGCGGACGTCTACCCCAAGACCGAATCCGGACGGCTGACCACGTGGGTCGGCGTGGGCGGTTCACCGCAGTCCGTCGTGCGCACCGCGTACTACGGCCTGCCTCTCATGCTCGCCATCATCGGCGGCCCACCCGAGCGCTTCGCCGGCCACATCGAGCTGTATCGGCGCGCGGCCGAGCAATTCGGCACAGTCGCGCACCCGGTCGGCATGCACTCGCCCGGATTCATTGCCGACACCGATGAGCAGGCACGCGAGCTGTTCTGGCCGCATTACAGGGTCATGCGCGACCGGATCGGTGCGCTTCGCGGCTGGGCGCCGATTCGGCGGGCCGAGTACGACGCAGAGATCGAGCACGGCTCCATGTACGTCGGCTCGCCCGACACCGTCGCCCGCAAGATCGCGCAGGCCGTCCGACGGCTCGGCGTGGGACGTTTCGACCTCATCTACACGGTGGGCGACGTGCCGGCGAGCGCTCGCTTGCACGCAGTCGAGCTGTACGGCAGCAAGGTGATCCCGATGGTCCGCGAGCTCCTCGACGACCTTCCCCGCGATCACGAGACGGAATGAACGGCACCTCGCTGGGCATTGTCGGTGCCGGCAAGCTCGGCACGGTCCTCGCCCGACTCGCAGTTGCCGCGGGGTACCGAGTATTCATCGCCGGATCCGGCGACCCCGAGCGGATCGCCCTCACGATCGAGGTCCTGACTCCGGGCGCGATCGCCACAACCGCCGCTGAGGCTGCGGCGCGGGCCGACATCGTCGTTCTCGCCATCCCGCTCGGCAAGTTCCGCGGCCTTCCGGCGGACGCGCTTCGCGGCAAGCTCGTCGTCGACGCGACCAACTACTGGTGGGAGGTCGACGGCCATCGCTCCGATCTCACCGATCCGCGCACGTCGTCGAGCGAGACCATCCGGGCGTTCCTGCCCGAGTCCCGCGTAGTCAAGGCGTTCAACCACATGGGCTACCACGACCTCGAGGACGAAGCGCGACCGCACGGGGCGCAAGGACGCAAGGCCATCGCCATCGCCGGCGACGCCCCGGACGACGTCGCCGCTGTCGCGTCCCTCGTCGATGATCTCGGCTTCGATCCGGTCGTCGTCGGGCCTCTCGCCGAAGGCGTGCGCCTGGAACCAGGCTCGGAGCTGTTCGGCGCCAACGTCGAGGCCGAAGAGCTCCGCACCATGCTCGGCCGCTTCCCCGACTCGGAACGCGGGCGCCTGATCGCCGACGCCCGCGCAACCACCAGCTCAGCGGCGTAGGGCGGTCTGCAGATGACGGCCATTTGCGGCGTCCGCATCTCGGAGCAACTTGGGCGGCGTCTGGTGATAGCGACAGCTGTTGGTGGGCTATTACAACTGATTGAGTTTGAATCGCCCGAACTTGACAGCGCGAATCCCCTAGATTTAACGTGGTTCAATCTCAAAAACTGAAGGTTTTTGTCTTCTATCAGTTCTAATACCGGCGGCTGGTGGCGATACCCCCACGCTGCGCCACGGCCGAACACCGTCCCTAGGAGGGCGCATGCCCCGTATCCGGCTGCTCGCCGCCGTTGCCGTCCTGGTCGCCGTCGTCGCCGCGATCGTGCCGGCAACGGCGAATGCCACGCCTGCCCCGAAAGTGACCGGCGACGCGCGCGTCGACCGATTGCTCGCCCGGATGACCCTCGACGAGAAGCTCACCATGCTGGAGGGTACGGCGGATGCTTCGGCTGATCCCCAATACCAGGCCGGCTACCTGCCGGGCGTCCCGCGGCTCGGCGTTCCGTCGTTGAAGCTGACCGACGGGCCGCCCGGCGTGGTCACCAAGCAGGACTCCACCGGCATGACTGCGACGATGGGCGTCGCCGCGACGTTCAGCCAGCACGACGCCCAGCAGAACGGAGTGGTGATCGGCCGGGACGCCAAAGCGCTCGGCCAGGACGTCGTGCTCGAGCCGTTCGTCAACATGGACCGCGACACGTCGTGGGGCCGCGGCTTCAACACGTTCGGTGAGGATCCGCTGCTGACCAGTCAGGTCGGGGCGGACGAGATCACCGGTATCCAGAGCCAGGGCACGATGGCGCAGGTCAAGCACTACATCGCGTACGACGGCGGCAACAACGTCAACGTCGACGAGCAGACGCTGCACGAGATCTACCTGGCCCCATTCGCCGCAGCGATCGACGCCGGGGTCAGCTCGGTCATGTGCTCGTACAACGTGATCAATGGTTACCAGTCGTGCGGCAACGCGCAGACCCTTACAGCCATCCTGCGTAATGAGCTGGGCTTCAAGGGCTTCGTGACGTCCGACTGGGGCGCCAACCACGCGACGACATCGCTCAATGCCGGCCTGGACATGGAGATGCCGGGAGGCGGCTTCGGCGGCATCCTGCCGCAGTACTTCAGTAAGACCGCGTTGACGAGTGCGATCGCGAACGGATCGATCCAGGAGTCGCGGGTGACCGAGGCCGTGGGCCGCATCCTGTACGAGTACGACCAGTTCGGCCTGCTGGACGGCGCGTCGAAGCACACGATCACACCGGAGAACAGGGCGTTCGACAACAACGTCGTGCAGCAGACCGGTGAGGACGCGGCCGTGCTGTTGAAGAACGACGGTGGCCTGCCGCTCGGCAGTGGCTCGCTCGCGCTGATCGGACCCGGTGCCGGGCAGACCATCGCCACAGACGGCGGCGGAGAGAAGTCAGGCGGCATCGTGTCCGAGCAGGTCGGCACGTACCAGGTGCTGCGCCAGCAGCTCGGCTCGCGGGTCAGCTACGCAGTCGCCGACGACATGACGGGCACGCCGGTGCCGGCGTCCGCGCTGTCACACAACGGGCAGCCCGGCCTGCTGCGCAACGGCTCGCAGGTCGACGAGCAGCTGGATTTCAGCCAGGGTGCCGCCTTGCCGGCCGGCAGCAACAACACGTGGACCGGCACCCTCAGCGTGCCGTCGTCCGGCAACTACTGGCTGAATATCCAGGCCCTGGGAGCTACAGCCAGCCTGTCTGTAGACGGTAAGCAGCTGATCAGCCTCGGCACGTTCATCGGCGGGGGCCCCCGGTACGGCCGGCTGCACGCCACAGACGGCAACGGCCCGCTGCCCACGACCGACGGACTGGCCAACGGCCGGACGCTGATCGACCTGACGGCGGGCGCGCACACCCTGTCGGTCGCTGAGACGGCGGACATTTCCGGGTCGCCGGTGCAGGTTCGACTGAACTGGGTGACGCCGGCTCAGCAGCAGGCCAACCACGACGCGGCCGTGGCAGCGGCGCGCAGTGCCAAGACCGCGGTCGTGTTCGCCTGGGCCGGCAGTGGCAACGATCTGTCGCAGCCGCTGCCAGAGAGCCAAGACGCACTGATCGACGATGTGACGGCGGCCAATCCCAACACGGTCGTCGTGCTGAACACCAGCCAGCCCGTGGCTATGCCGTGGCTGGCCAAGGTCAAGGCCGTGGTCGAGATGTGGTACCCGGGCGATCGTGGCGGCTACGCGACGGCAAACGTCCTTACCGGAAACGTGAATCCGGGCGGCAAGCTGCCGTTCACATGGCCGGTCTCGTTCGACCAGGAGGTCGCACACCAGGCGGCGCACCCGGAGCGGTCGTCCAACGGAGTCGACAACACCGGCACGATCTGCCCGCCGAGTCGCGGCGGCCCCTTCGCCAACCCGGCCTGCGTCACCACGTATTCGGAGGGCATCAACATCGGCTACCGCTTCTTCGACGCGACGAATGAGACGCCGCTGTTCCCGTTCGGGTACGGTCTGTCGTACACGTCGTTCGCCTACTCGGGACTGGCCGTGGCGGCCGCGGATGACGGTGGGCTGACGGTCAGCTTCCAGGTGCGCAACGCCGGGTCTACGGACGGCGACACGGTGCCGCAGATCTACCTCGGGACGCCGGCGACGAAGCCGGCCGGTGTGCAGTTCGCCGCGAGGGCGCTGGCCGCGTACTCGCGGGTGCACGTCGACGCCGGTCAGACCCGAAGCGTCTCGCTGCACGTGCCGCTGCGCCAACTGCAGTACTGGTCGGCGGCCGGCGGCTGGACCACTGCGCTCGGCGACCGCGAACTGTACGTCAGCGCCGACGAGCGGACGGACGTACTGCACCGTACGGTGACGATCGATTAGGGCTGACACGCAGTGCGACCTGTCCCCCCGGGGACCGGTCGCATTACGTGCTCCGGGTGACGCTGCAATACCGTTGCAGGCGTGGATCTACGGCTGAGCGAACGGCAGATCGCGACGGCATTGTCCGGCCGCGATGCTGCCAGCCGCGTCGAGCTGGCCGAGCTGACCGGCCTGCCCCGCACCACGGCCGTCGCCGCCGTGGCGTCGCTGCTGCGACGCGGCGTGCTGGTCGAACGGGACGATCCGCACGAGGGACCGCGGCCGGTCGGCCGGCCGGCGAGCGTGGTCAGCCTGGCCGATCCGCGCGGCCCGGTTGCGGTGATCGCGTTCGGTCACACCGACTGCAACGTCGCAGTGTGCGATTACACCGGCACCGTGCTCGCCCGGCAGTCGTTGCTGGTAGGCACGTCCGACCCGATCGACGCGGTCAAGTCCGCACTCGCGGAACTGCCCGGCGGGCCACCGTCCGTCGCGGTGGTCGGCATTCCATACCCGCTGGATCGCGAGCACGGCGTGCGCGTCTCCGCGCGGCACGTACCCTCGGCCACGTTCCCGAATCTGCAGCCGCTGCCGGCGTGGCTTCGCACCGATCCGTCGGCGGCATTCAGCGCGGCGCTGCGCGTTCCCGTCGTCGCCGAGAACGATGCCAACCTGGCGGCTCTGGGTGAAGCGCTGTTCGGAGCGGGCCGGCGGCGGCGTGGAGTCGTGCACGTCTCGATCAAGGACGGCATCGGCGCCGGCCTCGTTCTCGACGGGCGACTGCACCGTGGCACGACCGGCTTCGCCGGCGAACTCGCGCATGTCAGCGTCCGCGACGACGGCCGCCTGTGCGTCTGCGGCGGGCGGGGTTGCCTGGCAACCGTGTATCGCAACGGGCCGCAACTGATCGACGAGATCCGGACCGCATACGGGCGTCCACTGACATTCGAGGACATGCAGGCCCTCGCCGCCCAAGGCGACGTCGGCGTAAGGCGCATCCTCGCCGACCTCGGCCGCACCGTCGGCCGCCCGCTCGCCGACCTCGCGGTGCTGCTCAACCCGGACACGATCATCATCGACGGTGCGCTCGGCGACGCGGCGCCGCCTGTCGTCGACGGCGTGCGCGAGGCGCTCGAGCGGCACACCCCGCCCATGATCAGCCGCGCCGTCGAGGTGCTGTCCGGCACCCTGGGCGGCGACGCGCAATACGCTGGCGCGGTCGCCCTGGCCCGGCAACGACACCACGACGATCTGCTCGGTGGCACCGCCGTGGAACGTGGCTAGCGCGCTGCACGGGCTGGCGGGTTTCCGCCGCTGCGCCGACCCGCCACGGTCATCGGATTGACCCCTCCGAGCACGCGTTCCTAGCGTCGAGCGACCGCCTCTCTCATACCTCGGGGGAACCATGCCGGGCGCACGTCGAAACGGGGTCCGCTCGATCGGCCGCCGCTCCTGGTCGCTCATCTGCGTCACCACCATGGTTGCCGCTCTGACGACCGGTGTGCCGGCCCGGGCGAACGAGCCGCCGGGCCAGATCGGTCGACCGAACCCGACGGACCCCAGGA
>JBKPQY010000142.1:0-9653 GCA_046734315.1 Actinomycetota bacterium
TTCGGCGACAGCGCCGCAGACCTCCGGCTGGTCGATTCCGTGACGACCACTACCGGGGTGATCATTGCTACCTACCGGAGGATGTGACATGCCGCAGTACCTGATGTCGGTCTACCAACCGGACGGCCCGGCGCCCCCGACGGTCGACCTCGAGAGGATCCGGCGCGCCTTGGATGTGGTGAACGCCGAGATCAAGGTGGCCGGTGGCTGGGTGTTCGCCGGCGGGCTGCATCCGCCCGCGACGGCCACCGTGTTGCGGCCACGGGGCGACGACGTGCTCATCACTGACGGCCCATTCGCCGAGGGTAAGGAGCACCTCGGCGGGTTCACGATCGTCGAGGCGCCGGACCTCGACGTGGCGCTCGACTGGGGCCGCAAGATCGCGCGGGCGAGCACGCTGCCGGTCGAGGTACGCCCGTTCGCCGATGGGCACTGACGCGGTCGAGCGCGCATTCCGCGCGGAGTACGGCCGGGCGGTCGCCGTCCTGACGCGAGTATTCGGCGACATCGACGTTGCCGAGGAGGCCGTGCAAGACGCGTTCGCCGTCGCCGTGCAGCGCTGGCCGAGCGAAGGGATACCGGCCAGCCCGCCGGGCTGGATCATCACGACCGCGCGTAACCGGGGCATCGACCGGCTGCGTCGCGAGGCGTCCCGTGCGGACCGGCACGCCGAGGCGGCCCTGCTGCAGGCGCGCGATGAACGTCTCGAGGAGGAACCGGTGCGTGACGACCGGTTACGGCTGATCTTCACGTGTTGCCACCCCGCACTGGCAGGCAGCGCGCAGGTAGCGCTCACGCTGCGACTGCTCGGCGGCCTGACCACGGAGGAGATCGCGCGCGCATTCCTGGTCAGCGAGGCGACCATGGCCCAGCGGATCGTCCGCGCCAAGGGCAAGATCCGCGACGCCCGCATTCCTTACCGAACCCCCAGCGAAGCGGAGCTGCCGGACCGGTTGCGTGCCGTGCTGGCTGTCGTCTACCTGATCTTCAACGAAGGGTACGCGGCGAGTGCTGGGAAGCAGCTCGTCCGCGACGATCTGTGCGCCGAGGGGATCCGGCTCGGCCGCCTGCTCGCCGAGCTGATGCCCGACGTGCCGGAGGTGCTGGGCCTGCTCGCGCTGATGCTGCTCACGGCGGCGCGTCGTCCCGCCCGGACGACGGCCGCCGGGGAGCTCGTGCTGCTGGCAGACCAGGACCGTTCGCAATGGGACCGCGGACTGATCGCCGAGGGGAAGGCGATCGTGCGGCTGTGCCTGCGGCGTGGCGAGCCGGGGCCGTATCAGGTCCAGGCGGCGATCAGCGCCGTGCACGCTGACGCCTCGAGCGCGGCAGACACGGACTGGGCACAGATCGTGGCGCTCTACGACCAGCTGCTGACGTTCACGCCCGGCCCGGTGGTGGCGCTGAACCGCGCCGTGGCCGTGGCCGAGGTGGACGGGCCCGACGCGGCGCTGCGGCTGGTCGACGGACTCGACCTGGGCGGCTACCACGTGTTTCACGCGGTGCGCGCAGACCTGCTGCGAAGTGCCGGTCGCCCTGCCGAGGCGGCATCGGCCTATGCGGCGGCGATCGCCCACACTGACAACGCCGCGGAGCGGGCATTCCTGCAACGACGCCGCGACTGTCTCGCCTGAGTCGGATGCAGCCGGCGAGCGGCCTCCTATGCTCAACGGTCGTGCGTGTGCTGCTTGTGTCGACCGAGGGGGCCGGCCACTACAACCCGCTCGTGCCGTTTGCCGCAGCGCTGACACAGCGCCGCGATGAGGTGCTCTTCGTCGTTCCGCCTGGGCTTTCCGACACCCTGTTGGCGAGCGGCCACCCGTTCCGGATCGGCGCCGCACCGCCCGCCGCAGAACTCGACGCGATCTGGGCACGAGTGCCGAACGCTTCGCCGGACGAAGCTGCCGTGCTGGTCAATCGCGAGATCTTCGGCCGCCTCGACACCACCGCGATGCTGCCCGCCGTCGAGGCCGCATGCCACGAGTGGCGCCCCGACCTCGTCCTGCACGAGGCTGCCGAGTATGCGTCCGCCGTCGGCGCGGACCGGCTCGGCGTCCCGCACGCGCAGATCGCAATCTCCCGGGCGAGTGCTGAAGACGCTTCGCTGCAGTTGGCCGCCCCGGCACTCGAGCCGTTCGCGGACGGCATCGTCGCGCGCATTCGGGCGACGCCCTACCTCTCGCGGTTCCCCGCGTCGGTCGACCCGTCGCCCTATCCCGTCACACGCCGCTACCGCGAGGTCGTCCCGGCGCCGAGTGGGCCGCTGCCGGACTGGTGGGACGGCTCCGACCGTCCGCTGGTGTACGTGACCTTCGGCAGTGTCGCCGGCGGTATCCCGGGCAGTGGCGGCATGTCGATCGGTGCGATGGCCTGCCGGGCCGCGCTGGCAGCGGTTGCCGACCTACCGGTGCGCGTGCTGCTCACGATCGGGCGGGCCACGGAGGTGGCACAGCTCGGAACGATGCCCGGCAATGTGCACGTCGAGGCGTGGGTGCCGCAGGCAGATGTCCTGGCCGAGGCGAGTGCGGTGGTGTGCCACGGCGGTTCGGGCACGACGTTCGGGACGCTGGCCGCCGGGGTGCCCCTGGTCGTCCTGCCGCTGTTCGCCGACCAATCGGGCAACGCGCGAAGCGTGGCGGATGCCGGTGCCGGCGTCGTTGTCGAACCCACGCCGGGGGCGTCTGCGGCGGACCGGGTCGGACCGCACCACGCGTCGCAGCTTCGTAGCGCGATCGAGGAGGTACTCGACGATCCGTCCTACCGGACGGCCGCTGCGCGGGTGGCCGAGGAGATTCGCGCGACGCCGACGATCGACGAGCTGCTCAACGATATGCACTGAGATCCAGACGCCAGTCGTTGCAGCGCAGCGTGTGTCCGGGCGGGTACTCGAAGTCGTATTCGCCCAAGAACTCGAATCCGGCCTTGCGGCACACCGCGTTCGACGGGCCGTTGTCCAGCGACGGGTACGCATGGAGGTAGCGCCTGGCGCCTTCAGCCGCTGCTCGTGCGGCCACCGCGCGCACCGCGACGGCTGCAATGCCCCGCCCCTGATACTCGGGCAGGACCGCCCAGCCCGTCTCGTAGACGTCGTCGCCCAGCCAGTTCTTCTCCCAGTAGCCAGTGCTGCCGACGACCGCACGATCGGGCAGCAGCACGACGCGGAACATGTCGTTGCCGTCGACATAGCGCCGGTGCCGATCGAGCAGTTTGTCGTCGCTCTCCGGTCCGCCCAGGTACCGCATCATTTCCGGGGTGTTCGACCGCTGCAGGATGGTCAGGTCGGCGTCCGTCCACGGCTCGATGGCAACACGCATGTGGGCATCATGCGCGCAGGTTCTGACACTTCGGTGAGCGCTCGCGCAGAGCGATGTCACTCGTCACGGACGGCGGAGTTCGGCCCGCCAGCGCAGCCCGGCCGGCGCCGCCGGATCGCTGAGCGCCTCCACGCGCACCGGCCGCACGCCGTCGCTCACGAACGCATCGATCTCACGGCGGAACAGCGGCCAGGGCGGCCCATCGGCGTCCGGCACGTCGTCGTCGCGGCCAGCGGCGATCACGAGCAGCGTCCCGCCCGGCGCGACGAACCGGGGCACGGCGGCTATCGCCGGTCCGTGCATCCCGACCGGCAGCGATTGCACGGTCAAGCTTTCGAGCACCAGGTCGAAGGCATGCCGCCACTCGGCCGGCGGGTCGAGCAGGTCGGCTTGTACATAGCGCACCGGCGACCCGGCGTGCCGGCGCCGGGCTGCCTCGACCGCCGACGGCGACCCGTCGAATGCGGTCGTGGCGAACCCGAGCCGGGACACGAACTCGGCGTCACGGCCGAACCCGCATCCGACGATGAGCGCCCGCCGCCCGTCTCCGTCGACATCGCGAAACCAATCGGCCACCACCTGGTGCGGCTCGTCACGGTCCCACGGCACGATCGCCTCGCCCCGGCTCGCCTCGGCGTACAGCCGCTCGAACCACGCCGTCGGATTCCCGTCTGCGATGGCCTCAGCCGCCAGGCGGTCGACATGCTCCTCCGGGTCGATCTCCGTCACGACCAGACCCTACGACTCGGCGGCGCGCTTCAGCAGTTGCAAGCGCTCCTGCCAGCTCGACGCAAGCCCGGTCATCCAGGAGGCGGTGGCGGCCAGCTCGTCCGGGCGGACGCTGAACAGCACCTCCTTGCCTGCGCGCCGGCTCGTCACCAGCCGCGATTCGCGCAACGTCGCGAGGTGCTTGGCGACCGCCTGCCGGGACACCGGCACCTGCGCGGCGAGCGTCGTCGCGGTGGAGGCCGGGCGCCGGCCGAGCTCCTCCAGCAGCCGGCGCCGCGTCGGGTCGGCTAATGCCGCGAACACCCGGTCGACGTTCACGGCACGCCTCATCCGCCGGGTCTGGCTCGCGGCCTGGGGGCTCACAGCGCGGCGCTCATCGCAGCTCGGCGCGCTCTTTCAACGAGGCCAGCTCATGCTGCCAGCCGCCGGTGTTGTCCTTCCAGGCCTGTTCGCGAACATCTTCGGGCAGAGCGGCGAACCCGCTCTCGACGACGTTCACCCGGACGGCGTCACCGAGCGGAGTGACCCGGAACTCCACCAGCGTCGTGTTGGTCGGCGTGAGTTCGTCCCCGGATACATGGCTGGCCCACCGGAAGGCGGCGTACGTGCGCGGTTCCACGCGGACCACCTCGATCGGAAAGCGTCCCCACTTCTCGCTCTCCCGGACGACCTGACGGCCCGGGGTGTGGTCGACCGGCGTCGTCGTCGTCGACGGAACCCACCAGCCCGGCTCGCTCACCAGCTCCCACACCCGCTCCAGCGGTGCGTTGATCAGGATTTGTTGCTCGATGCGATCTTCCATACCTCGTCTCCTTTCGTGCAACCATATCGTTGCACGTAACTGGCTAACGCGCAACCACTGCATTGCACGTAGATGAGTTCCACCTCCCGGCACGCGTCCTAACCTGGTCAGGCAGTCGAAAGGGAGTGTCTCCATGCTCGAGAACAGCAAGGCGTTCAGCGGCTTCGCCGTGGCCGACCTCGAGGCGGCCAAGGAGTTCTACGGCGAGACGTTGGGACTGACCGTGTCGGAGCAGAACGGGCTGCTGAGCCTGCACCTCGCCGGCGGCCGCGATGTCCTCGTCTACCCGAAGCCGGACCATGTTCCGGCGACCTACACGATCCTCAACTTCCCGGTCGACGACATCGACGCGGCCGTCGACGAGCTGATCGGGCGCGGCGTGACGTTCCAGCGCTATGAGGGCATCGACCAGGACGAGAAAGGCATCGCGCGCGCCGGCGGGCCGTACATCGCCTGGTTCACGGACCCGGCAGGCAACGTCCTTTCAGTCCTGCAGGAGCGCTAGAGCCCGCTCGATCATCGCGTTCACCTGATCGGGCACTTCGAGCTGGACGAAGTGCCCGGCGCCGACGGTGCGCCCCGGCGTGAGGTCCGTGATGGGCGCGGCCAGGCCTGCCTCAGGTTCGCCGGCGCTGATCACCAGCACGGGCACTGCGGCGCGAAGCAGGTCCTGTCGCAGCACCAGCCGTGCACGAACACCAGCGGCGGATCGCCCGACCCCGCGCAGTCGTAGCCAACCCCGTCGACGTGGAGCGTCATGATGACGGCTCCGCCACCCAGCCGGCTCGTGCGGCCACGCCGGCGCACGCTACTTACGGCAGCGGCGATTGTGATCAACGCGCCGAGTAGGAGCCCGGCGCCCTCACCGGGACGCAAGAGGTGCTGCTGCGTCCCGACCGTCACTGCCGCGACCGGCACGCCGAGTTGTGCGGCCGCCAGCGCGCCGATGGCGAGCGGCTGGCCGGTGAGCCGAGTCGCGGTGTGCGCAGCGACTGCCCCGGCGCCGAGCGCCACCCCGAGCACGGCGTAGGAGGGATGCCGCCCCAGGTCACGCTGGTTCAGTGACGCACCGAGCCAGACGAAGAAACATCGGTGCGAACGAGGCGTCCGTCACCGCGAACAGTTGCCGGGCCAGCCGGCGCGGCTCGCCGACGGCCGCGACGGCGAGCCCGAACGAGAAGCCGGCCAGCATGATCGACACACCGTGCGCACCGCCAGGGCTGCCAGTGCGAACAGGATGGTCAGGTTGCCCGCAGCTCGATGGCGAACTTGCGTCCTCGGACACGTGGTGCACGCGCCTGCGGAGGCCGGTGCTCTCGATGTACCGCAGCCCGAAATACAGGGCGACTGCACATCCCGTGACCGCCAGCGCGCCGAGTGCGGCGCGTCCTGCGTGCTTCGGGTCGATCGCGAGCGGCAGCGCCACGATGGAGGCCGTGTCGGCGATGGCGACTTGCGACAACATCCGCAACACATGTGGCCCACCCAGGTGTAGCGAGTCGACGATCGGCAGGACCAGCGCCGCAGACGACGATGCCGTAAGTACGGCGTACATAGCGGCGTGGCCGGTGCCGAACGCGTACGCGATCACCACGCCGAGTGCGGTGGCCGGCACACCTACAGCCACCGCGCGCAGCGCTCCCGTCCGGAGGCCGGCCCGCAGGTTCCGGTCGCGGACCGGCACACGGGAACCGGCGACGAACATCACGAGCGCGAACCCGATATCGGCGAGGAACGTGAACGTGGTGTCACCGGCGTCCAGTCGGCCCAGGCCCGTTGGGCCGAGGACGGATACCAGCGCCGAGCTCACCGAGAACTACAGGCAGCTGCCATCTCCGCGGCAACGCCAAGAGCGGACCCACGAGGCCGATCAGCGTGATCAGCGCGAGCGTGGTGAAGTCCATGGTCACCTCCGGTCGCGCCAGTATGTACGGATGGCCTCCTTGCTCCTCGTCCATCACACGTCCTCGCCGTCGTTGCAGGCGATGCTGGAGGCGGTACTCGCCGGCGCGACCACGGACGAGATCCGGGGCGTGGACGTGGTGGTGCGTCCCGCACTCGCGGCTACCACGGTCGATGTCCTCGCAGCCGACGGATTCCTGCTCGGCACCAGTGCCAACATCGGCTACATGTCCGGAGCGCTCAAACACTTCTTCGACCTGGTGTACTACCCGGCGTTGGCCGCGAAAGTGGGGGCACCGTACGGGCTCTACGTTCACGGGAACACTGATACGACCGGGGCCGTGCGTGCTGTCGAGGCCATCACGAAGGGCATGGGCTGGCGCCAGGTGCACGAGCACGTCAGCGTGATCGACAAGCCGACCAAGGACGATCTCGACGCGTGCTGGGACCTCGGCGCTACCGTCGCGGCGACGCTGGCGACCTGATCAGCGCAGCCGGATCCTGCGCATTGCCGACCGCGGTGGTGTCGGCTGCGCTATCGTCCCGCAGGTGCGAGCCAAAGCGAACGAAGCGACTCGACGTTACAAGATCGGCATCCTCGTGGTTGCCTACAACGCAGAGAGCACCCTCGCCGCGATGCTCGACCGCATTCCCGCGGATTTCCGTACCAAGATCGACGAGGTGATCATCTGTGACGACGCCAGCTCCGACGCCACATATGACGTAGGAGTGAAGTGGCGCACCGAAAACGACGGCGTCCCTACTACTGTTGTGCGACACCTCAAGAATCTTGGCTACGGCGGTAATCAGAAGGCCGGTTATCAGCTCGCGGCACAGCATGGCGTGGACATCATCGTGCTCCTGCACGGCGACGGGCAGTACGCACCGGAGCGCCTTCCGGACCTCGTGGCGCCGCTCGAGCGTGACGAATGCGACGCGGTCTTCGGGTCGCGACTGATCGTGCCGGGAAGTGCCCGGCACGGCGGAATGCCGCTGTACAAGTACGTCGGAAACAGGATTCTCACAACGATCGAGAATCGGCTTCTCGGCTCGGAGCTAACTGAGTTCCATTCGGGTTACCGAGCGTACAAGGTCGCTGCGCTGTCCCAGTTGCCGTTGGAGCACAATACTGACGGATTCGATTTCGATACACAGATCATCGTGCAGTTGCTCGACGCCGGGAAGCGGATTGTGGAGGTGCCGATCCCGACATATTACGGTGACGAGATTTGCTATGTGAACGGCTTCAAATATGCCCGAGACGTGGTCCGGGACGTCGTGCAATATCGCGTGTCAAAGATGGGATTCGGCACGCATCGATGGGTCGCAAGCGTGCCGGAGTACGCACTAAAGGACAGCGAGGGAACTTCGCACACCGTTATCTTGGAGATGCTGCGAGATCGACCACCGGGGCGGATTCTCGATGTGGGCTGCTCCGGTGGGCTACTCGCGGAGCAGATGCAAGCGCTGGGCCATCGGGTGGTCGGCCTGGACAGCGTGGAAATACCGGAGGTCCGGGGTCGAGTGGACAGGTTCGTCCTCGGCGATCTCGAGGAAGGAATTCCCGCCGAGGCGGGCGACGGCTTCGACCTAGTGGTCGCGGCCGACGTCATCGAGCACGTGCGCCGACCGGACATCCTGCTGCAGCAGATGGCGCAAGTGCTCGGGCCGAACGGCGAACTCCTCGTCTCTACACCGAACTTCGGCCACTGGTATCCGCGTATCCGCGTCGCCACCGGCACTTTCGGGTACGACCGGCGCGGCATCCTGGACGAGACGCACCTGCGATTCTTCACCGCCAAGACGCTGCGTACTCTCTTCAGATCGCACGGCCTTGACATCGCGGAATTGCGTCATACCGGTCTGCCCTTCGATGTGCTGACCCGCGGAGACACGCAACTGGCCCGCGCCGCCCGCCGCGTCGACCACGCTTTGGTTCGGGCGCGGCCGACGATGTTCGCCTACCAGTTCGTCGTGCGGGCCAAACCGCATCGCGGCGAGACAATGGTGGCTGCGTGACGGCGACCGGGTGGTGGTGACATGAGAGCGGTTGATGTGCTGCTCGACGGGTTCGGGCGCGTGCACGGCGCCGTGCACGGCGCAGTGCGTGGCCTGAGCGAGTCACAACTCCAGGAGCGCCTCGACCCCGATGCGAACACGATCGCGTGGCTGGCCTGGCACCTCACTCGCATCCAGGACGACCACATCGCCGACGCGGCCGGCACCGAGCAGGTGTGGTCGAGCGGCGGGTGGTGGCAGCGGTTCGACCTGCCGTTCCAGCAGGACGAGACGGGGTACGCACAGCGGTCGCGTGACGTAGCCGCGGTGCGTGCGTCGGCGCAGTTGCTGCTCGACTACTACGACGCCGTGCACGCGCAGACGATCTCGTTCGTGCAGGGACTGGGCGAGGAGGACCTGAGCCGGGTTGTCGACACCCGGTGGGACCCGCCGGTTACTCTCGCCGTGCGGCTGGTCAGCGTGGTCTCCGACGACCTTCAGCATGCCGGCCAGGCGGCGTTCATCCGTGGCATCGTGACCCGTCGGGCGACGTGATCCTCCCGCCTGTCCGGACCGTCGACTACCACACCGCCGGCGAGCCGTTCCGCATCGTCGTCGGGGCGCCGGTGACCCTGCGTGGGGCCACCGTGGCAGAGCGCCGGATGTTTGCGATCGACGACCCCGAAGTCGACGGGCTGCGCCGGCTGCTGTGCTTCGAGCCGCGCGGGCACGCCGACATGTATGGCTGCTTCGTCACGCCGCCGGACGACGCGGGCGCGCACTTCGGGGCGCTGTTCTGGCACAAAGACGGGTTCTCGACGGCATGCGGCCACGGCACGATCGCGCTCGGCGTATGGGCGCTGCGGTCGGGGCTGGTGCCGGCCGACCCCTCGGGTACGACCGACGTG
>JBKPQY010000143.1:0-6115 GCA_046734315.1 Actinomycetota bacterium
GCGACGAGCCGGAAGACGATCACCGCACCGAGCGGGTTGCCGCCGGCGACCACGACCGCGAAGTGCTCGAACCACGTCGCCAGTGGACCGTACGGGCTCGGCACGCTGCGCCAGGCGGGATCGACCGCTCCCACCGCCGAAATGTGGCCCAGCGCCGAGGGGCCGACCGAGTACGGGTCGAGCCCCCGATCTACGAGCATGCCCTGTGCCGCGTAGCTGTAGACGTCGTTGCTCAAGAGGGGCGGCCCGACGAGCAGCGGCGCCACCCATGCGCCCGCCACCAACCAGACCTGCCGTTCGGTTCGCACCGCCGGATGGGGTCCGCGAACCAGCATGATCCAGAGCAGGACCAGCCCGGCGATGCCGGCCATCAGCAGCAGGCCCGGCATCAGCGACTCGCCCGGACGGTAGCCGTTGCGGGAGAGAAGGCCGAACCACGTGGACAGCGGAATGTTGACCTGCACGGTGCCGACACGACCGCCCGCGACGACGGTCAGCGTGCTTGCGGCGAAGCCGGCTGCGGCGAACCAGGCGGTCGGGTGCCGCAGGATGCGCGCGAGCGTCCCGGACGGTTCGGCGCCCTTATTCGCCGCCGACAGTGCCACCTGGGCAGCGGCGGCAGGCTGCAATCGTTCCATGACGGCGGCGTTGTCCTCAGGGTGGCGGATGCAGGCTAGTTGCAGCGTAGTACCGCCCGCGGAGCGGATCGGAGGGTGTTGGGGGCACTCCTACCCCGACCAGAGGTCGGTGATCGCCGAGCCAGGACCGAGCGGAGCGAGGCGGTACGCCTCCGTGATCGTACCCAGCAGACGGTAGTGATCGATCCGCTCGGAGTAACTGCCCTGCCGGACGAACGCGCCGGCGATGACCGTCGCGATGCGGTTGTCAGCGCTGTAGTCGTCTTCGTCGACGGTCACGATCAGCAGGCTGCGGTGCACCCGCGCCCAGGCGGCGTACCCACCGAGGTGGTCGGAAAGCCACTGGTCGGCCTGCGCGATCGTGCCGTCGTGCATGTCATGTTCGAGGTCGGGGATGACGAACGAGACCGTGGGCAGCGATGCGTACTCCGTCGGGAAGGCGCTGAACGGCAGGTTGACCGACGCAGGCACGTTGGCGAAGTTGACCCACGGGTTGTGCTTGCGCGCGTAGCTGCCACTGCTGCACCCGGTGAACCCCGCTTGGGGAAGCCCTTCAGAATACCCAGCGAAGCTGTATTTAGCGGCGGCCAGCTCGCTTGCGAGGTTCGGGGTGGTGAATGTGTGCGGGCAGGAGTCGTCGGTGATGCCCTGCGTGGAGCCGGAGAACAGCGCCAGGTAGTTCGGCTGACTCGGATGCGTCACCGCAAAGGACTGCGTGAACACGGCGCCGGACGCACCCAGCGAAGCGATGAACGGCGCCTGCGAGTCGTCGATGATCTCGTTATAGGAGTGATTTTCGAGCACCACGACGACCACATGGTCGGGCCGCGGCAGCCGGGACGCGGCCGACGGCGCGGGCGACGAGCGCTGCGAGGCTTGCGACATAGCCGTGCTGCGCCCGCTCGAGGCCTCCGGCGTCGATGCGAGCCTTGCCGTCTTGTTGGTGCACCCCGTCGCCAACAACGCCAGCGTCAGTACCGCAGCAAGGCGACGGCGCACACTAGCCGCCGCCGACAGTGACGATCGCGTCGGTCAGGAACCCGGCGAGCAGTCCGATCAGCAGCCCGTAGCAGACGATGTCGATACGCTTCGCCTTCGCGGCGACGGTCAGCAGCTGCACGACGACGTAGATGATCGAGCCGGCCGCCAGCGTGAGGAACACCACGCTGACCGCCTCACTGGTGAAACCGTGGCCGACGGCGGTGCCGATGAACGTCGGGCCACCGCCGATCAAGCCGAGTGCGAGCAGAAACCCCCAGCTGGGGCGGCGCTGCGTGCCGTCGGCGTCCATGTCGCCGGCGAGGGGCGCAACGATCCCGAACCCCTCGGTCGCGTTGTGCGCCGCGAACCCGATCACCAGCACGGTGGCCAACGCCACGTCACCCGTCGCGGCCGACTGCCCGATCGCCAACCCCTCGGCGAAGTTGTGCAACCCGATGCCGACCGCGATCAGCAGCGCCAGCCGGCGCGCCGGCGACCAAGTGGCCAGCCCGGCAACGACGCGACCCGGGCGCTCGTGGACCGACATGGCGCCCGGGCCGATACGGCTCGGCCGCCTCACCCGGGCGAGGTAGCGGTCGTAGCCGACGAGGGACAGCAGCCCGATGCTCAGCCCGGCGGCGAACAGCGCGCCGTAGCCGAACACCGGCCCGAGCCCACCGGTGTGCTTGTGGACTGCGGACAGCGCGTTGTCGATGGGCTCCCAGGCGTGATCCAGCACGTCCCAGACCAGGAAGAGCAGGATGCCGACAGCGATCGCGTTGAGCAACAGCCGCAGCTGCGGCATCGGGCGCCGCAGCCGTCCGAGCGGCAGGCCGAGGAAGATGGTGATGCCGGCGATCAGCCCGAGTACCAGCGTTTCTGGCAGGCTCACCCTTGACTCCCATGACTCGACAGCAAGCTAGCTTAGGCTTGCCTAACTCCGTGGCGAAGTCAAGTTAGGGACGCAGTGCGGGGCTGGATCGCTAGATGTGTCCGATCAAGGGGCTGTCCCTTCGTCGTACCGGTGTACAACAACCTAGCGAGAGCGAGGAGCTGCCATGCGCTACCTGATGTTCGTGGCCACCGATCCGGAGAACACGCCCGACGCCACAGGCGAGGGCACCCTGCCGATCGAGGAGTGGGTCGCCAAGAACGACGCCGCCGGCACCCGCGTCATCGGCGAGCGGATCCGGCCGGCCGAAGACGCGACGACTGTGCGCCGCCGCGACGGCAAGGTCCTGGTGACGGACGGGCCGTTCGCTGAATCTCGGGAATGGATCGTCGGGTTCGACATCCTCGAATGTGCCGATCTGGACGAGGCGATCGCGGTCGCCGCGGAGCACCCGATGGCGGCGTCCGGGCGCCTGGAGCTGCGCCCGTTCTGGCCGGGCGACTAGCCGTAATCGTGCCCGACGTACACGCCACGCTTGCCGATGTCGTCGCGCGCGAACGGCTGCGCGTCGTGGCGTCGCTCATTCGCGTGTTCGGCGACTGGGACCTGGCCGACGACGTGTTCGCCGAGGCGACCGAGCGGGCACTGCGGCGCTGGCCCGTTGACGGCATTCCCGCCAACCCGGGCGCGTGGCTCACCACGACGGCACGGCGTCGGGCTATCGATGTGATCCGTCGCCGTGCCGTCGAATCCGGCAAGCTCGCGGAGGTCGCGATGCAGGAGTCGCAGGAAACCGGCGAGGCGCCGGCCATCGCGG
This sequence comes from Actinomycetota bacterium, assembly GCA_046734315.1. Lineage (GTDB taxonomy): Bacteria > Actinomycetota > Actinomycetes > Mycobacteriales > Jatrophihabitantaceae > DASXRA01. The sequence goes on from JBKPQY010000143.1 coordinate 3,329, forward strand.
ATGACCGGCTCCGCCTGATGTTCACCTGCTGCCACCCCGCTCTGCCGCTGGAGGCTCGGGTGGCGCTCACCCTGAGGGTGGTGGCGGGCCTGTCGACCGCAGCAGTCGGACGGGCGTTCCTCGCCTCCGAGCAGACCGTCGGGAAACGGCTGCAACGCGCCAAGCAGAAGATCGCGAACGCCGGAATCCCCTATCGGGTGCCGACCGAACAGATGTTGCCCGAACGCCTCGACGGGGTGCTCACCGTCGTCTACCTGATCTTCACCGAGGGCTGGGCGGGCAACGCCGACGCTGCGCTTGCCGAGGAGGCGATCCGGCTCGGCCGGCTGCTGCTCGAACTGCTGCCCGGCTCGGACGAGGCGCGCGCCCTGGTCGCGCTGATGCTGATGCAGCACGCGCGCCGCGATGCGCGCAGCGTCGACGGCAACCTGGTCACCCTCGAGGAGCAGGACCGCGGTCGCTGGGACGCCGCTGCGATTCGTGAAGCGCTGGCGCTGCTGCGTAGCCCCGTGCGCGAGCGCGGCAGCTACCGCATCCAGGCGGAGATCGCCGCTGTCCACGCGAGTGCACCACGCGCGGACCGCACCGACTGGCCGGCCATCGTCGCCCGGTACGACGAATTGCTCTGGATGCAGCCGTCGCCGGTCGTGGCGCTGAACCGCGCCGTGGCGATCGGCATGGCCGACGGGCCGCACGCCGGCCTCGCCGTTCTGGACGAACTCGCCCGCGACCAGCGCCTTTGCGGCTACCACCCGCTCCACGCGGCCCGCGGGGAACTGCTCGCCCGGGCCGGGCAACCCGCCGAAGCGGCCACCGCACTGGCCCGCGCCGCGGAGTTGGCGCCGACCGAGCAGGAGCGTACGCAGATCCGGCGCCGGCTCAAATCGCTGCACCCGGCTGACTTCGGGTAGCTGGAATGCTCGCGCGATGGCTGACTTCACGCACACGGACCTCAGCGGCGCGCGCTTCGAGGACGTCTACCTGACCGGGGCCGACTTCCACGACGTCGACCTGACCGACGCGCGTTTCCACGAGGTCGACCTGACAGCGGCCATGATCCGCGGCGCCGCCCTGGTCGACGTCGACATCAGCGGCGAGATCGACAACCTGCGAGTCAACGGAGTCGACGTCGTCCGCCTGGTGGAGGCCGAGCTGAACCGCCGCCACCGTGTAAAGATGCGCCCGGCCGGCGCCGTGGCATCCGCTGGACCTGCCGCACGACGAGATGCCCGACACGCCCGGTGTGCCGCGCGACCGTGCCGCGCGCCCGTCGCTGTCCGACGTGCTCGCTCTGCGCGCCGATCGCAAGGCCACCGTGCGGCAGGTCTTGACCGCGCTTACCGACGAACAGCTCGCCGGGCACACCGAACCGGTCATGGAGCCGGGCTATCCGAGTCGGAGAGCTTCGCCGTACGCCGCTGCCTTCAAGCGATCCTCAACGAGGAGTGGATGCACCGGCTTTACGCCGAACGGGACTTGGACACTCTCGAGAGCCGCGTCCCTCGCAACTGATCCAGATCATCCTTATGCCGCACCACGCCTAGGATCGACTCGGCGCTGATCGAATGCCAGCCTGGCTGCATAGCATCGCTTCTGACCCCTTCTATGGTGTCGGGTTCGCGCTACCTCTAGGCTTGCGCGGACGCGATTCGGGGTGGGATCGGGGGTTTGGGGGATGAGGCGACGCTATCGGCGAATCGTCGCGGCTGCGTGCTGCGTCGGGGCGATCGGAGTGATGGCCGCCGTGCTGGTGCCCGGACAGGGTGCGGGCGCGGACCGCGGCGGCCACGCCGGCTCAGGACACACGAAGCCGCACGGCGCACCGCCCGTGCACGGCTCCGGCAATCCACACGCTGGGTGGGCGTCTGCGTCGGTTGCCGCGCGGTCGGCGTCGGTTCCGGCGCAGCCGGCTGCTCAACCGGCGACGCCGACCGCCCCCGGCCCGAACGGCGCATCCGCTCCGGCGCCCGCCGCCCGCACGACGATCACGCTGCAGGGCGAGCAGTCCCGCCCGCCCGCGCCGCATCAGGTAACGCACGCGAACAGCCCGGCGGCGCGAATCGTCGAGGTCGCGGCGTCGCCGACCACACCAGCCCGCGACTCCGTCGCCCTGGCCATGACCATTGCAGGCCTGTTGGTCGCCACGGCGATCGCGGTGCTCTACGGGAGTCGCCCCGGCGTGCGGCGGGGGCGACACCGCTCCGCACAGCCGCTCGGAGCGCGCGAGCGGCCGTGAGCCTGATCAGCTCAGGGCAGCGTCGGCCGTCGGACCGAGTGTGAGCAGGACCCGGTCGAGCCCGGATGCGGCTAACGCATCACCCACCGGACCGCACACGCCGGTGAGCACGAGCGTGCCCCGCGAGGCGAGGAAGCACTGGTGCGCACGCAGCAGCGCAGCGACGGCGACGTCGTCTATCGCGGTGACGCGGCACAGGTCGAGCCGCACGTACTGCACACCGAGCTCGCGCTGAGCGGTGAGTACGGCGCCGAGCATGTCCGCGCCCGCCGAGTTGAGCGCACCGCGCGCTCTGAGTTGGCCCAGACGCGGATCGTCAGATGGGCATACGTCAATCTCGAAGAGCCCCGACTGAAGGGCAACCGCACTCGTCATGTGCCCCCCTATCGGCGTGAGCCGAGAGGTTGCGTTCAGCGTTCCGATCGTAACTCCGGCCGCGACGCGCGGAAAAGCCGTCAGCCGTCGAGCAGTGTGACCTCCTGCAACCGTTCCGGGTCGGCAACGATGTCAATCGCGACGATCTTGCGATCCCTGAACGAGAAGCGGAAGGC
>JBKPQY010000144.1:0-12801 GCA_046734315.1 Actinomycetota bacterium
GAGTACGCCAAGGACCCGCGGATGAAGGCGAATATCGGCATCCGCCGCCGCCTGGCGCCGCTGCTCGAGAACGACATCGACCAGATCGAGTTGTTCACCGCGTTGCTGCTCTCGCTGCCCGGCTCGCCGGTCCTCTACTACGGCGACGAGATCGGCATGGGCGACAACATCTGGCTCGGCGATCGCGACGGTGTGCGGACCCCGATGCAGTGGACGCCGGACCGCAACGCCGGCTTCTCCACGTGCGATCCCGGTCGCTTGTATCTGCCTGTGAACATGGACTCGATCTACGGATACCAGGTCACCAACGTCGAATCGCAGACCCAGAACACTTCGTCACTCCTGCACTGGACACGCCGGATGATCCAAGTACGCAAGGCGAATCCTGCTTTCGGTATGGGTTCGTTTCATGACATCGGGGGTAGTAACCCGAGTGTGCTGAGCTTCGTCCGGGAGTTCGGGGACGACATCGTGCTGTGCGTGAACAACCTGTCACGGTTCGCGCAGCCCGTCGAGCTCGACCTGCGTCCCTGGGAGGGTTCGCAGCCGATCGAGCTGATGGGGCGTGCCCGCTTCCCGGCCATCGGCGAGCTGCCGTACCTGCTCACACTGAGTGGCCACGGTTTCTACTGGCTTCGCATGCCCCGTCCGATGCAGCCGAGCGAGGAAATCGAGGTACCGGTGTGACGTTGTCCGAGCACGACCTGCAGCCCCTCGTCGACCAGTGGCTGCCGGTGCAGCGGTGGTTCGCCGGCAAGGGCCGCACCGCCTCGGAAGTCACAGTGAGCCCCGTGGTAGTGCTCGCCGCCGGGCCGCCGGAGGTGTCGCTGTGGCTGGCCACGGTCACCTACGACGACGGTGCGGTGGAGACATACCAGTTGCCGCTGGTGGTGCGTGGCGAACTGGTGCCGACGCTCGAACACGTGCTGCTCGGCTCGGTGGCGATCGACGGCGAGCCGCGCTGGATCTACGACGCGCTGCACGACAAGGACGTGACGCAGGCATGGCTGCTCGGCATTCGCGACGAGGCGAGCCAGGGTCCGCTGCGCTTCGCCCGGGGCGGCGAGCCCGACGACATCCCGGTGGGCCAGTCCAGCTTGGTGCTCACCGCCGAGCAGTCGAACACGTCGCTCGTCTACGGAGACCAGGCGATCCTGAAGGTGTTCCGGCGCCTCGAACCGGGCATCAACCCTGACATCGAGGTGCACCGTGCCTTGACCGAGCTGGGCGCGCGCCACGTGGCCCGGCTGCTCGGCACCGTCTCCGCCGACCTCGACGACCAGCCCACCAGCCTCGCAATGCTCCAGGAGTTCATGATTACCGCGACGGATGGGTGGGAACTAGCCAAGACGAGCGTGCGTGACCTGATGGCCGAGGCGGACCTGCATGCCGACGAGGCCGGCGGAGACTTCGCCGCCGAGGCGGAGCGGCTGGGCGTGGCCACCGCCGAGGTGCACGCCGACCTCGCGCAGGCGTTCGGGACGTCGGTGCTGGCCGGCGAGGACCTGGTTGCGCGGGCTTCCGCGATGCACGAACGCCTCGACTCGGCGATCGACGTCGTGCCGGAGCTGCGCGAGGTCGAAGACGAGCTGCGCACGGCCTTCGACGGATTCAGCGCCGCGGGCAGGACAGCGGCCCTCACCACGCAGCGCATCCACGGAGACCTGCACCTCGGCAACGTGCTGCGCACGGTGCATCGCTTCGTCGTGCTCGACTTCGAGGGCGAGCCGGTGGTGCCGGTGGCCGTCCGCCGTGCTTTCGATTCGCCGCTGCGAGACGTTGCGTGCATGTTGCGCTCGTTCGAGTACGCCGCCCGTCACCAGCTCGTCGACACCGCACCGAACGCCCAGCTCGAATACCGCGCCGACGAGTGGGCCGAGCGCAACCGCGCCGCGTTCCAGAGCGGCTACGCCGAGGCCTCGGGGCGCGAGCTCGACGATGCCGTGATCCGTGGCTTCGAGGCGGACAAGGCGGTGTACGAGGTGGTGTACGAGGCACGGCATCGTCCAGCCTGGTTGGCGATCACCCTTGCCTCGCTGGCCAAGCTCCGGCCGGAGACGCAGCATGAGTGGCGATAAGCGCCAGCGCGATGAGCGCCAGCGCGACGATCGCTCGCGCGACGAGCCCAGGCGGGATGTGACGGTCGACGGCGGCGACTTGGAGCGTCTCGCCGGCGGCGCGCACCACGATCCGCACAGCATCCTTGGCGCGCACCCGACAGCGGACGGGCGCACCATGGTCCGCACGTTGCGCCCCGAGGCGAGCGCGGTCACTGCGCTCGTCGGCGGCACGCGGGTGCCACTTTCGCGACTGCGCCACGGCGTGTTCGGCGGCACCGTCGACGGCGCGCCTACCGACTACCGGCTGGAGGTCCGCTACGGCGACCACTCGTTCGTCGTCGACGACCCGTACCGATGGCTGCCCACCCTGGGTGACGTCGACCTGCACCTGATCGGCGAGGGCCGGCACGAGAACCTCTGGCAGGTCCTGGGCGCACACGTGCGCTCGTACGACACCCCCGGCGGCACGGTGACCGGAACGTCGTTCGCGGTGTGGGCGCCCAACGCGCGCGGCGTACGCATCGCCGGCGACTTCGACTACTGGTCCGGGCGGGCGTTCCCCATGCGCTCACTGGGCTCATCCGGTGTCTGGGAGCTGTTCATACCTGACGTCACCGATGGATGCCGGTACAAGTACCAGATCCTCGGCGCCGACGACAGGTGGCGGGAAAAGGCCGATCCGCTGGCGTTCGCCACAGAGATACCGCCGGCGACCGCCTCGGTGGTGTTCACCTCGTCGCACGAGTGGGGCGACGACGAGTGGCTCGCCGAGCGCGGTCGAACGAACTGGCGCACGTCGCCGATGTCGATCTACGAGGTTCACATCGGGTCGTGGCGCCAGGGCTTGTCGTATCGTCAGCTGGCCGACGAGCTGATCGAATACCTGCGCGAGACCGGCTTCACCCACGTCGAGTTCCTGCCGGTCGCTGAGCATCCGTTCGGCGGCTCGTGGGGTTACCAGGTCTCGTCGTACTACGCGCCGAGCGCACGGTTCGGCGATCCCGACGACTTCCGCTACCTCGTCGACCGGCTGCACCGGGCAGGCGTCGGGGTGATCGTCGACTGGGTGCCGGCACATTTTCCCCGCGACGACTGGGCGCTCGGCCGCTTCGACGGCACGCCACTCTACGAGCACGCCGATCCACGCCGCGGCGAGCAGCCCGACTGGGGCACCTTCGTGTTCGACTTCGGGCGGCGCGAGGTACGCAACTTCCTGGTCGCGAACGCCCTGTACTGGCTTTCGGAGTTCCACGTCGACGGGCTGCGCGTCGATGCCGTCGCGTCGATGCTGTACCTCGACTACTCGCGCCGCGAGGGCGAATGGGCGCCCAACGTCCACGGCGGCCGCGAGAATCTCGACGCGGTGTCGTTCCTCCAAGAGGTGAATGCGACCGTCTACAAGCGCGTCCCGGGCGTGATAACCGTGGCTGAGGAATCGACGGCGTGGCCGAGCGTCACCCGGCCGACCTATCTGGGCGGGCTCGGTTTCGGGTTCAAGTGGAACATGGGCTGGATGCACGACACGCTCGGCTACATCAGCCACGAGCCGATCCACCGGCAGTACCACCACCACGAGATGACGTTCTCGATGATGTACGCGTACTCGGAGAACTACGTGCTGCCGATCTCGCACGACGAGGTCGTCCACGGCAAGGGCTCGCTGCTTTCCAAGGTGCCGGGCGACCGCTGGCAGCAGATGGCGACGCTGCGCGCGCTGTTCGCCTACATGTGGGCGCATCCGGGCAAGCAGCTGCTCTTCATGGGCCAGGAGTTCGGCCAGGGCGGCGAGTGGAGCGAGTCCCGCTCCCTCGACTGGTGGCTGCTCGACGCACCCGACCACCGCGGTGTGGCCCGTCTGGTCGGCGACCTCAACCGGATATACCGCGAGACGTCGGCACTGTGGTCACAGGACCACGAGCCGGCGGGGTTCGGCTGGATCGACGCGGACGACGTCGCCGGCAACGTGTTCTCGTTCCTGCGCTACGGCTCGGACGGCTCGGTGCTTGCCTGCGTGGCGAACTTCGCCGCCATTCCACACGAGCAGTACCTGCTCGGACTGCCCCGTACCGGACGCTGGGACGAGGTGATCAACACGGACGCCGAGCTGTACTTCGGCTCCGGCGTGGGCAATTTCGGCGGCGTGAGCGCCGTCGACGAGGCAGCGCACGGGCTGCCCGCTTCGGTACGGCTGCGGGTGCCGCCGCTCGCAGCCCTCTGGCTGCGCTTCGCCGGCTGATCCGGCGTCCTGGCTCATCGACCGGGATACATTGAAGATCGCGGAATGTTCGAGCGCGCGCCGTCGTTACGGTTGCACTCGCAACGACCTTGGAGGAAGCGATGCCCGCCGTCACCGCCGACACACTGACTCTGCCGCGCCTGTCGCCGGCCCAGCTCGGCGACACCGAGCGTCCGGTCAAGTCGATCACCACCGGCCCGCGCGGATTCGAGGGTGAGGGCTTTCCCGTCGTCCGCGCATTTGCGGGCGTCAGCACGCAGGACCTCGACCCGTTCGTGCACATGGATCAGATGGGCGAGGTGGACTACGCACCGGGCGAGCCGAAGGGCACGCCGTGGCACCCGCACCGGGGCTTCGAGACCGTCACCTACATGATCGACGGGACTTTCCTGCACCAGGATTCCCATGGTGGTGGCGGGGTGATCGAGAACGGCGCTACCCAGTGGATGACGGCCGGCGCCGGCATTCTGCACATCGAGACGCCGCCCGAGCAGCTGGTCGTGTCGGGTGGTCTGTTCCACGGCATCCAGCTGTGGGTGAACCTGCCGGGCAAGGACAAGTTCACGCCTCCGGCCTACCAGAGCATCGAGGGCGAGCAGGCCAAGCTCATCGCATCCGACGACGGTGGGGCGCTGGTCCGCATCATTGCCGGGGACATCGGTGAGTTCCACGGGCCGGGACGTACGCATACCCCGATCACCTACGCGCACGCGACGATTGCGCCGGGCGCCCGGCTGTCGGTGCCGTGGCGGCCCGACTTCAACGCCCTGGTCTACGTGCTGAGCGGCAAGGGCACCGTGGGTCCCGCCAACCGCCCCATCCGCACCGGTCAGCTGGCCCTGTTCGGCCCGGGCGACCGCATCACCGTGGCTGCCGACGCCACGCAGGACTCCAACCGGCCGGCACTCGAGGTGTTGCTGCTGGGTGGCCGGCCGATCCGCGAACCGGTCGCCCACTACGGTCCGTTCGTGATGAACACCGTCGAGGAGTTGCAGCAGGCGATCGACGACTACCGCGCCGGCAAGCTCGGCGTCATCCCGGCCAATGCGCTGATGCCCCATACCGGCTGAGGTTCAGGATGGGTGCGTCTTAGAACAGGGCGCTCGCCAGTTGCCGACGGGCCGGCCCCACCCGCGGGTCATCCGGCCCCAAGATGTCGAAGTACTCGACGAGCCGGTCGCGCACGGCGTCGCGTTCGTCACCGCTCGTACGGCGCAGAGTGTCGAGCAAGCGCGTGAACGCCGCCTCGACCTCGCCGCCGGCCACGGCGTAGTCGGCGGCCGCGAGTTGCGCCGCGACGTCGCCGGGTGCCGCGTCCGCACGGCTCAACGCCGTGGCGTCGAGCTTGTCGACGCGCTGGAGCAGGGCCACCTGGCGCAGCGCGCTGGCCGCGTCGGCGTTGGACGGCTCGGCATCGAGAATGGACTCGAACGCCCGGGCGGCCGCGCCGTAGTCACCCTCGGCGAGGGCCTTCTCCGCTGCGTCGAAGCGCGGGTCGGCCGGCGGCTCCGCCGCGGGGGCGGCACCACCCGCGGTCAGGTTCGCCTGCTCGGCGGCCTTGAGCACGGCGGCGACGAACTCGCGAACCTGTGCCTCGGGCAGCGCTCCCTGGAAGCCCGGCACCAGTTGCCCCCCGATCACCGCGTACACCGTCGGGATGCTCTGCACCGAAAGCGCCTGCGCGATCCGCGGATTTGCGTCGGTGTCGACCTTGGCAAGCACCCACTGCCCGGCCGACTCGGTGGCGAGTCGTTCAAGGATCGGCGACAGCTGCTTGCACGGCTGGCACCAGTCGGCCCACAGATCGATCAGCACCGGCACCTGGAAGGACCGGTCGATGACGGCCGACTGGAACGTCGCCTCGGTGACGTCGATGATGTACTCGCCGGAGGCCGGCGCGGGCGCTTCTGCGGCGCGAGCAGCGGCTTCCGTGCGAGCCTTGACGGCGGCGAGATCGACGGCGCCGGCCAGCGAGGCCGCGAGCGCTGGGCCGGGCTGCTGCGCGGAGTTTCCGGGACGCATGTATCCAGTCTTGCAAATGCCGGCGACTAGGGTTGCGCGGTGCCCGTTCGCGTAGAGCGCAGTGGTCCGGTGTGGACGGTGGTGCTCGACCGTCCTCAGGCACGCAACGCCGTCGACCGGACGACGGCGACCGAGCTTGTGGCCGCGTTCCGGGCGTTCGACGCCGACCCCCAGGCCGGCGTTGCCGTGCTGTGGGGCGCCGGCGGGACGTTCTGCGCCGGCGCCGACCTGAAGGCGATGGACAACGTGCTCGACGCGGATCCCGGCGCCGACGCTCCGATGGGACCGTCCCGGCTGACGCTGTCCAAGCCGGTGATCGCGGCGATCTGCGGCTACGCGGTCGCCGGTGGTCTGGAGCTCGCGCTGTGGTGCGACCTGCGTGTCGTCGAAGAGGACGCGGTGCTGGGCGTGTTCAGCCGGCGGTGGGGCGTGCCGTTGATCGACGGAGGCACGGTTCGGCTGCCCCGCATCGTCGGGCTCGGCCGTGCGCTCGACCTGATCCTCACCGGTCGGCCCGTCGCCGCCCAGGAGGCGCTGGCGATGGGGCTGGCCAACCGGGTCGTCACGCAGGGCAGCGCGCGGGCCGAGGCGGAGCGGCTGGCCGCGCAGATTTCGGCGTACCCGCAGGCGGGCGTTCGCTCGGACCGCCGCTCGGTCTATGACGCGCTGCCCGACCGGGACGCGCTGGCCCGCGAATTCGAGCTGGGGCTCACGACCCTACGCGGCGGTACGGACGCTGCCCGGTTCGTCGCCGGAGAGGGGCGTGGCGGCACGTTCTAGCGGTACGCCATCTGCCGGCCGCGTGGCGTCAACGTCGCGTTCACCCCAGACCCCTACGTTCCCGGGCATGAGCGACACCTCGCCCACCCTCAGCCGCCGCCAAGCGCTCGGACTGCTCGGTGGCGCCGGCGCGGCAGCCGCAATCCCGCTGCTCGGCGTCACGCCGGCGGACGCCGCACCTGCTGCTGGACCGCAAGCCGGCGGCTCGGGGGCGCCGCCCGTGCAGGGGCTGCACCTGGCCTTCGGGGCCGACCCGGCGACCCAGATGGTAGCTTCCTGGATCACCGAAGCCGCGGTAAGGGCCCCGCGGGTGCTCTACGGCACCATGGACGGCGGCTTCGGCCCGAGCGCCGACGCCCAGACCGTGACGTACGTCGACGGCACCTCGGGCGGACGGTATACGTCCACCACGCGCCGATGTCCCGGCTGCGGCCGGGCACCGACTACGTCTACGTCGTGCAGCACGACGGAGCGCACCCCGACGGAGGAGCGTTCCGCACCGCCCCGCGCGGGCGGGCGCCGTTCACGTTCACGAGCTTCGGTGACCAGGCGACTCCCGAGGTGACCTGGGCAGCCGACGGCACGGTGGGCCTGGACGCCAACTCGGCGCCTGCGAGCAAGGACACCGTCACCGGCATCGAAACGGTCGCCCCGCTGTTCCACCTGCGGGGCGGCGACCTGTGCTACGCCAACATCGACGTCGACCGCATCCGCACCTGAACAACTTCTTCACGAACAACACGCGCTCGGCGCGCTTCCGCGCCTGGATGCCCGCCGCGGGCAGCCATGAGATCGAGAAGGCGAACGGCCCGATCGGCCTGGGCGCGTTCCAGTCGTACTTCGCGCTGCCCTCGCGCGAGACCGACCCGGAACTGGCCAACCTGTGGTACGCCTTCACGGTCGGGTCGGTACGCGTGATCGCGCTGCAGAACGACGACAACTGCCTTCAGGCCGGCGGCGACATCTACATCAACGGCTACTCCGGGGGGCGGCAGCTCGCATTCCTCGAGAGCGAGCTGCGCGCCGCCCCGCAAGTCGCGCGACATCGACTGGATCGTCGTGGCCATGCACCAGGTGATGATCAGCTCGGCCGATTTCAACGGTTCGGACCTGGGCCTGCGGCAGAAGTACGGCCCGCTGTTCGACAAGTACGGCGTCGACCTCGTCGTCTGCGGGCACGAGCACCACTACGAACGCTCATTGGCCGTGCGCGGCGTCGTCTCCGGCAGCGAGACGCTCACCCCGAACCCGGTGTCGCCCGCGACCGACGTCATCGACACCTCACTCGGCACCGTGCACATGGTGCTGGGCGGCGGCGGCGTGTCAGGCACGTCGAACCAGTTCTTCTACACCGACGGCACCGCGAAAGTGATCACCGCCGTATCGTCGACTCCCAGCTCGAACGGTCACCGTACGCCGACGTACGTTAAAAGAGCAGGCGATCTGGACGGGCGTGCGCGACGTCGCGCACCCGTACGGCTTCGCGGCGTTCACAGTGGACCCGGGGCGGCACCCCGGAGACACGACGCGGCTTTGGGTCACCTACTACAACGTGAACGAGCCGCACGGCGACCTGTCGGTGTTAGAGACGTTCACCCTGCAGCGTCGCCGCTCGGACGGTTAACGGAGTCGAGCAGCAACGAGATGCCCCGGCGCAGCTCGCCGTCGTCGGCCGGGCTGCGCCATGTGATCACCGCGCCGCGATCGCCCAGCCGCCCGCGACGCGCTCGCGGCCGCGCGACACGTCGGCAGCGTTCGTGATGACCAGCAGCCGGCTGCTCCCGGACATCTGGTCGAAGAGCGCATCCAGGCTGCTGCCCGAAAACGACGTCGCCGAACCGACGTGCTTGGTCTCGATGCGCAACTCGCGGTCGTTGATGAGCAGCCAGAAGTCGGGCCGGTCGCGGGACCACTCGGTGTCCCGCCGTATCCGGGCGTCCGGCACGACACGGCGCAGCGCCGCCTCGATCTCGTCGTCGTAAGCGATAGCGGCTGCCACCCGGGGTGTCTGATCGACCTGCACCGCAGACACGATGTCGCGGACCCGTTCCAGCGATGGTTTCGCAGCTGCGGGCGCGTCCGCCAGGACGTCGTCGATCTCATTGCGGATCTGGTTCGTGATCGCGAACGCCACGCTGGCGTTGCCCCACGACAGGCTCGCCGGCCACCGGCCGATCGCGGCGAGCAGGCAGCCTGCCGCGCCGACAACGATCGCGATGCCGGCAGGCAGCGCGAGCCGCCCGACGAATGTGGCGACGGTGCCGGTGACGACCAGCGCCAAGCCGCCGAGCAGGATCAGCCAGCGAATGACTGGCCGCACCTCGGGACCCATGCGCAGCACCCTGCCAGATTGCGCAGCGTTACTGCAGGATCCTCAGAACTTCGCGGGCTCGCGGTACTCCCCCCACAGCGAGCGGAACGCGTCGCAGATTTCGCCCAGCGTCGCCTCGGCGCGCGCCGCCTCGAGCATCGGCGGGACGACGTTCTCGTCACGGCGTGCCGCGTCGACCATCCGGGCGAGCGCGGCATCGACGCTGGGCTGATCACGCTCGGCGCGACGGGCCGCGAGCACCTTGCGCTGTTCGAGCTCGACCTCATGCGAGACGCGCAAGATTTGCAGGTCATCGCCCGCTGCGCCGCCGGAGCCCGGGTAGGCGTTGACGCCCACCACGCGCTTCTCGCCCTTTTCCAGCTTCTGCTGATAGGCAAATGCCGAGTCGGCGATCTCGGTGATGAACCAGCCCTCGTCGATGCCGTGCAGCAGCCCGGCTGTCATGGTGCCGTCATCGCCCAGTTCGCGGATGCGCGTGAAGATTGCCTCGGCCTCGGCCTCGATGCGGTCCGTGAGCGCCTCGACGTACCACGATCCGCCCAGTGGGTCGACGACGTTGACCACGCCCGTCTCCTCGGCGAGCACTTGCTGGGTGCGCAGCGCAATCTGCGCCGCTCTCTCGCTGGGCAGTGCGAGCACCTCGTCGAGTGCGTTGGTGTGCAGCGAGTTCGTCCCGCCCAGGACCGCGGCCATCGCCTCGACGGCGGTACGCACGATGTTGTTGTCCGGCTGCTGTGCGGTGAGCGAGACACCGGCCGTTTGAGTGTGGAAGCGCAGCCACTGCGCGCGCTCGGTGCTGGCGCCGTAGACGTCGCGCATCCATCGCGCCCAGATCCGGCGCGCCGCCCGGAACTTGGCGATCTCCTCGAAGAAGTCGATGTGCGCGTCGAAGAAGAACGACAGCCCGGGCGCGAACTGCTCGATGTCGAGGCCGCGAGACAGGCCCAGCTCGACGTAACCGAACCCGTCTGCCAGCGTGAACGCCAGTTCCTGCGCGGCGGTCGCCCCGGCCTCCCGGATGTGGTACCCGGACACGGACAGCGGCTTGTAGGCCGGGATGTTCGCCGCCACGTACTCCATCAGGTCGCCGATCAGTTTCAGGTGCGGCTCTGGCGGATAGATCCATTCCTTCTGCGCGATGTACTCCTTGAAGATGTCGGTCTGCAGCGTGCCGTTCAAAACATGACCTGGCGCACCTTGCCTTTCCGCAGCCACGACATACATACAGAACATCGGCACGGCCGGCCCGGAGATCGTCATCGACGTCGTCGTCGACCCCAGGTCGATGCCGTCGAAGAGGACGTCCATGTCCGCCGCGGAGTCGATCGCCACCCCGCAGTGCCCGACTTCTCCGATAGCGCGCGCGTCGTCTGAGTCGCGGCCCATCAGGGTCGGCATGTCGAACGCGACCGAGAGCCCGCCACCACCCTCAGCCAAGATCATCTTGTACCGCTCGTTGGTTTGCCGCGCGTTGCCGAAGCCCGCGAACTGCCGGATCGTCCAGGGCTTGCCGCGATACCCCGTGGCGTGGATGCCCCGGGTGAACGGGTACTCGCCCGGCCAGCCGATTCGCTCGAACCGCGCGTCAGCCTGGCCGGGGCCGTAAAGGGGGTCGACCTCGACGCCGGACAGCGTCGTGAAGTCGCGGTCCTGCTTGTGCGCGGCGTCGTAGCGCTGCTGCCAGCGTGCGCGTCCTGCGGCGATCTGCTCGGCGTCCATGCCGGCAAGGTTACTTGGACGTCCTAGTAACTCGCCACCCGCCTCGCGATGATCTTGGACTCGTGGTCGCTATTCGACCAGAGGTCCAAGATCACGGGTTACGGCAGCTAGGCAGTTGCGCTGAGCGCGGCGATCTGCTCGTCAGTCAGCGTCAGCCCGGCGGCCGCTACGTTCTCCTCGAGGTGCGCCACTTTGGACGTACCGGGAATGGGCAGCACGACCGGCGCGAGTGCGAGCAGCCAAGCCAGGGCCACCTGGGACGGCGTGGCGCCGGTCGCCCGGACGACGTCGTCGACCGGGCCGCCCGGCTCGCCGAGGTCGCCATGCGCGATCGGTGCCCACGGGATGAAGCCGATTCCCTCGGTGGCGCAGTAATCGAGCACGTCCTGCGAGCGACGGTTCGTCAGGTTGTACATGTTCTGCACGGTGACGATGTCGGCGACCTTGCGAGCCGCCTCAAGCTGTTCGACGGTCACGTTCGACACACCGACCGCTGCGATCTTGCCCTCGTCTTGCAGTTTCTTGAGCTCGCCGACCTGGTCGGCCAGCGGGACCAGTGGGTCCGGACGATGCAGTTGCAGCAGGTCGATGCGCTCGACACCCAGCCGGCGCAGGCTCATCTCGGCCTCCTGGCGCAGGTACTCGGGGCGCCCGACCGCATCCCACTGCCCCGGCCCGGTGCGCACCAGGCCGGCCTTGGTCGCGATCAGCAGCTGCTCGGGGTAGGGAGATAGCGCCTCCCGGAGGATCTCCTCGCTGACGTACGGCCCGTACGAGTCGGCGGTGTCGATGAGGTCGACGCCGAGTTCCACCGCGCGGCGGGCGACGCGCACACACTCCTCGCGGTCGGCCGGCTCACCCCAGATGCCCGCTCCGGTGAGCCGCATGGCTCCGAAGCCGAGGCGGTGCACGGTCTTGCCGGCGATGGTGAACGTGCCCGATCGATGCGCGAGAGCGGTCATGAACAGCGAACATACCGCTCGTCATGGGCCGCCCGTCGCGGGCAGGATGTGGCCATGATCCGCCCGCCTGCACTGAAGCCCGGCGACACCGTTGCCGCGATCTCGCTGTCGTCGGGGCTTGCCGCGACGTTCCCGCACCGCTACGAGGCGGGCAAACGGCAGTTCACCGAGACGTTCGGGCTGACCGTGATCGAGACCCCGTGCGCACTGCGCGACAACGCCTGGCTGCACGACAACCCCAAGGCGCGGGCCGACGACCTGCGCTGGGCGCTGGAGAACGACGACGTGGCCGGCATAGTCACGACGATCGGCGGTGGCGACTCGATCCGTACCGTGCCGTATCTCGACCTGGATCTGATCCGCAGCCGCCCCAAGGTGTTCCTGGGCTACTCCGACACCACCATCCAGCACCTGGTGAACCGCCGCGCGGGCATCGTCAGCTTCCACGGGCCGGGGTTCATGACCGACCTCGCCGAGAACCGCGGCATTCATCCGTACGTGGAGGCGGCGGTGCGTGCCGCGCTGTTCTCGACCGAGCCGTTCGAACTCGAGGCGGCACCGGAGTGGACCGAGGAGTTTCTCGACTGGGCGGACCCCTCGTTCCAGTCACGGCCGCGGCGCTGGTGGCCGAGCCCGGGCTGGCAGTGGCTTTCGGGCAACGAGCCGGTCGCCGGCGAGCTTATCGGCGGC
>JBKPQY010000145.1:0-7966 GCA_046734315.1 Actinomycetota bacterium
GTCACCGTGCCGATCTCGACGCTGCTCGGCTGTGACAACCAGCCCGCCCAGCTGGACGGGTACGGGCCGATCACCGCCGCCCTGGCCCGCCGCCTCGCCGCCGACCCCACCGGCACCTGGCGCCGGCTGGTCACCGACGACACCGGCCAACTGCTCGATTACGGCCGGCGCACCTACCGGCCACCCGCGAACCTGACCGACCACGTCATCGCCCGCGACCGAAGATGCACCTTCCCGGGCTGTCGACGCCCAGCCCGGCTCTGCGACCTCGACCACACCGAGCCCTGGGGCGACGGGGGCGAGACGAACAGCGCGAACGTCACCGCCCTCTGCGCCAGGCACCACAACGCCAAACACCACGCCGGCTGGCGAGTCAGACACAGACCCGACGGCAGTCACGACTGGACCAGCCCCACCGGGCACCGCTATCTCACCAGACCGCGCGACGGCTAAACCTGCTCAGCGCGCCAGGATCTCGGCGATGGCGGGGCGGGCGCGGTCGGCGTCGGTGGCAACCAGGCCGATGCGGGTGCGCCGGTGCAGCACGTCGTCCACGTCAAGCGCGCCCTCGTGCGTCATTGCGAACTCGATCTCGGCGCGGGTGACGTCGATGCCCTCGACGACGGGGTCGAGCGGGCGGTCGACTGTAGCGGCATCGACCACCATTCGGGACGCACCGCCGTGTCGGGACACCAACGAGGTGGGCAGCCCGGCTGTAGACACGCTCTCGGGGTGGGTGGGCGCGCCGATCAGCGGCAAGTCCCGCGTCCGGCATGGCGCCGCCGCGAGACCGCGCAGCCGCACGGCCGCATCGACGGCATCCTGCGCCATGCGCCGGTACGTGGTGAGCTTGCCGCCCACCACGGTGATCACCCCGGACGGTGACTCGGTGACGGCGTGCCGGCGAGAGAGATCCGCGGTATTGCCGCCGCCCGCATCGATCAGGGGGCGTAGGCCCGCAAAGGCACCGCGGACGTCGCCCCGGGTGAGCGGACGTGCCAGAGCGGTGCTGATGGTGGCGAGCAGGAAGTCGATCTCCGCGTCGCTCGGCACGGGCTCGTCCGGGATAGCCCCAGGCGCGTCCTCATCGGTAAGGCCGACGATCACGCGGGCCAACTGCTGCGGTAGGGCGAACACGAACCGGCCGATCGACCCCGGCACCGGCACCGTCAGGGCGCCCCGCGGGTTGCCGAGCGCGGACGCGTCGAGCACGAGATGCGTGCCCCGGCTCGGCCGCAGCCGGATCGACGGGTCGACCGTGCCGGCCCACACACCGGTCGCATTCACGACGGACCGCGCGGCAACGGTCCGAGACATCCCGGTGAGCGTGTCGGTGAGCACCGCGCCGGAGCCCGTCACCTCGTGTGCCCGCACCCGGGTCAGCACGACCGCACCGTGTGAGACCGCGGTGCGCGCGATCGTGACCACCAGCCTCGCGTCGTCCACGAGCTGCCCGTCGTGGGCGATGAGCGCGCCCGCCAACCCGACGGTACGAACCGCCGGAACAAGCGCGACGGCCGCCGTCGCGCCGACGTGCCGTGCCCGGGGGAGCAACGTGGCACGCGTGCCCGCACTGCGGCGCAGCGCGTCGCCGGCGAGAAAACCGGCCCGGATCAGCCCTCGGTGCCGCACGGACGGCAACTCCGGCACGACTTGGGCGAGCGGGCGGGTCAGATGCGGCGCGACCCGTGTCATCAGGACGTGCCGCTCTACCGCGCTCTCCCACGCGACGCCGACGCGGCCGGCCGCCAGGTAGCGCAGCCCGCCGTGCACCAACTTCGAGCTCCACCGGCTCGTCCCGAACGCCACGTCGTGAGCCTCGACAAGCGCGACGGACAGGCCCCGGGTGGCTGCGTCCAGGGCAACGCCGGCACCGGTCACGCCCCCGCCGACCACCAGGAGATCGACGGAACCGAGGGCATCCAGCGCCGCTGTGCGCCCGGCTGCGGTCAGCACGTCAGACTGTAACCCATGCCGATGCCCGTCCCGTCGATGAAGTGGGATGCCTGGGGCGATCCGGCGCTGGCCACCCCGTTGTCGGACGAGGTCAAGGCGCTGCTCAAGAACGTCCTAGGCGTCTCGGCGGCTGACGTGGACGCACCGCCGCGCGACGAGGTGCGGCTGCGGGCCTCCACGTTCACCGACCCGGACCAGGACGCACTGGCCGCCGTTGTGGGCGCCGAGTTTGTGAGCACGCGTGACGCCGACCGGTTGCCCCACGCCGGCGGCAAGTCCGCGTTGGACCTATTGGGTCGCAGGAGCCGCGAACCGCAGGACGCCCCGGATGCGGTGGTGATGCCTCGTACCGCGGACGAGATTACAGCCGTGCTGCACGTCTGCGCAGATCGTGGCATCGCTGTCGTTCCGTTCGGCGGCGGCACGAGCGTGGTCGGTGGCCTGCAGCCGATCCGCGGCGCGTTCCACGCCGTGATCGCACTCGACCTGCGCCGGCTCACCCGCTTCGAGCTGGACGAGGTGTCACTGGAAGCGACGCTCGGTGCGGGCCTACCCGGCCCGCGTGCCGAGGAGCTGCTGGCCGAACGAGGCTACGAGCTCGGCCACTACCCGCAGAGCTTCCAGTTCGCGACGATCGGCGGGTTTGCGGCGACCCGATCATCCGGACACGCGTCGGCCGGGTACGGCCGGTTCGACGAGATGGTCACGGGGTTGAGCGTCGTGACGCCGGCCGGTGTGCTGGACCTCGGCCGGGCGCCCAGGTCGGCGGCCGGCCCCGATCTGCGCCAGCTCTTCCTCGGCTCGGAGGGCGTGTTCGGCGTGATCACCGCGGTGCGGGCGCGCGTACACCCGATCCCGGCTGCACGGCAGTACGAAGCGTGGATCTTCCCCGATTTCGCCACCGGCAGCGCCGCCGTGCGGGCCGTGGTGCAGGAGGGCACCGGCCCGACGGTGCTGCGCCTGTCGGACGAGGCGGAAACCGGGATCACGTTCGTCCTGGCGGGCCAGGCCGGGTCCGGCTGCCTGGCGGTTGCCACGTTCGAGGGCAGTCCCGACCAGGTCGCGGCCCGCCACGAAGCGACCCGCTCCGTGCTGGCAGGAGCAGGCGGCACGAGCTGCGGCGCGGACCTCGCCCGGGCTTGGGAAAGGGGGCGCTTCGACGCCCCGTATCTGCGGGACGCGCTGCTGGCCAACGGCGCGCTCTGCGAGACTCTCGAGACCGCGACCACCTGGGCGAACCTCGCAGCACTCAAGAATGCCGTCACGCAGGCCCTGCAGGCGGCGCTCGGTACGTCGCTCGTCATGTGCCACATCTCGCACGTCTACCCAACCGGCGCCTCGCTGTACTTCACAGTCGTGGCCGCATTAGCCGACGATCCGATCAGCCGCTGGACGGCCGCCAAGCAAGCTGCCAGCGAGGCGATCATCGCTCACGACGGGACGATCACCCACCACCATGCAGTCGGCGTCGACCACCGGTCGTGGATGGAGCAGGAGGTCGGCCAGCTCGGAGTGCGGATCCTGCGCGCGGTGAAGCAGACGCTCGATCCGGCCGGGATCCTCAACCCTGGCAAGCTCATTCCGTGAGGACTGTCGCCGTACTGGTCAATCCGGCGGCGGGCGGCGGCCGGGGCGCCAAGGTCGCGCGCCGTGCGGTCGTCCGGCTCCGCGAGCGCGGGCTCGATGTCGACGAACTTGCAGGGTCCGACGCGCGCCATGCCGAAGCCCTCGCCCGCGATGCGGTGAGCAGTGCCGAGGTGCTCGCAACCGTCGGTGGTGACGGCATGATCTCAATCGCGTTGCAAGCGCTCGCCGGCACCGATGTGCCGCTCGGCATCGTCCCGGCAGGATCCGGCAATGACCATGCGCGTGCGTACGGTATCCCGCGACACAGCCCCGAGAGGGCCGCCGACGTGATCGCAGATGGTCACACGACGACGGTCGACGTCGGACGGATCGTGGCTGCCGACGGAGAGACCCGCTACTTCGGTACCGTGATGGCGGCAGGCTTCGACTCGCTCGTGAACGACCGCGCCAACCGGATGCGCCGGCCCCGCGGCCGAACGCGTTACAACCTGGCGGCCCTCGCCGAACTCGCCAATCTCCGCCGCCTGCCGTTCCGTGTCGAGGTCGACGACGACCGCTTCAACCAGGAACTGCTGCTCGCCGCGATCGGCAACGCCCCGACATACGGTGGCGGCATGCGCATCTGTCCGGAGGCAGATCCGGCCGACGGCCTGCTCGACGTGACCGTGGTGCGCGCGATGCCGCGCTGGCGAGTGATCCGCTTCTTCCCGAGCGTCTACACCGGCGCGCTTGTCCGCCACGACGAAGTCGAGTTGTACCGGGCGACGAGCGTTCGTCTCGACGCCCCGGGAATCCGCGCCTACGCGGACGGTGAACTTGTCGGGCCTCTGCCGGTCGAGGTGAGCGTCGTGCCGGGTGGCCTGCGCATCGTCACCCCCGCGGCGTCGCCGACGCGATGAGGCGTCCCGGCGACCACCAGTCATCCAGCTCGAAGATCGCGACGGCAGAGGTACGGAACTCGGAAAGCTGTGGTGCCCAAGACGCGGCAAGCGATCCCATGGACGGGTTGTGGCCGACCAGCAGGAGCGTGTGGACGTTCGGCGGTGTGTTGTGCACAACCGCGAGAAGGTCCTCGACCGTGTTGTCGTAGATCCGCTCGTCGAGGTCGGCCGGCGGCGAGGCGATTCCGGTGAGCTCCCAGGTTTCGCGGGTACGCAGCGTGGGAGAGATGACGACCCGATCGGGCGCGATGCCCTGCGACGCCAGCCAATGCCCAATCGCGGCAGCATCCGCGCGACCCCGTGGCGCGAGTGCGCGTTCGGCGTCGGACGGGCCGTCCCGCTCGGCTTTGGCGTGCCGCACCAGCACGAGTTGCGAAGGCATGCCCGTAGCGTAGGGCGGCAGTGTCTCGCCGATCTATCGCCGGACCGACGCGAGGTTCGGCAGAACTTGGATCTTGCGCCCCTGTCCTTGCTGGAACAGCTGCAAGGCCGATCCGAAGTCCGCGAGTGGGAGGCGATGGCTGATCAGCACGTCGGGGTCGAGTAGGCCGCTGGCGAACAGCTCCGCCGCTCGCTCGTAGCTGTGCAAGACAGCCATGGACCCCGTGACGGTGATCTCCTGGTTGTAGATCCGGTACGGCTCGATCTCAACTCGTGTCGAGTAAGCAGTTACTCCGAACTGCAGGAACGTGCCTCCGGGCCCCACGCGGCGCAGGCCGTCTTGTATAGCTTCGGAAACACCCGTGGCATCGATGACGATGTCCCAACCGCGCGGGCGATCGATCTCCTCGGCCGATGTCGTTGCGTTGCTGCAGCCAAGGGCGACCGCTGCCTCGAGTCGCGCCGGATTGATGTCGACCACGTCGACCGAAGTCGCGCCAACTCGTTTGGCGAGTTGGAGCATCATCAGCCCCATCGTTCCGGACCCGTAGATCAGGATGTGTGAGGCCAACCGTGAGGCCAGCACGTCGTAGGCGCGCACCGCACACGACAACGGCTCGATCAGGGCGGCGTCCTCGATCCGAATGTCGTCAGGCACGATGACGCAGTTCGCCACGGGAGCGCGGGCGTACTGTGCCGCACCGCCAGGCACGCTGACGCCGATGGCGTTCCAGCGCTCGCACAGATTGTTGCGACCGAGCCGGCAGTAATGACACTCGTTGCAGTACAGCGACGGGTCTACCGCGACGCGCTGGCCGGTGGTCAATTCGGTGACTAGAGTGCCGACTGCGGCGACCGTGCCCGCGAACTCGTGCCCCGGAATGATCGGCAGCGACGGCGCGAACTCGCCGTCGAGGATGTGCAGATCAGTTCCGCAGATTCCGCATGCGGCAACCTCGACTACGACGTCGCGTGGACCTGGTGTCGGGTCGTCCACCATCGTGACGTCGACCTCGCCCACCGCCTTGATGACCGCTGCCTGCATGGATGGCTCCCTTTATTTCACCGCGCCCATCGACAGGCCGCGGACAAGCTTGTCCTGGGCGGCCCAGCCGGCGAGCAACACGGGCAGGCATGCGACAGTCGCGGCCGCGCACAAGTGCGCCCAGAACTGGCCTTCTGGAGCCACGAAGCTCACCAGAAAGATCGGGACCGTTCCGGCGTTGACGGTTGTCAGGTTCACTGCGAGGAAGAATTCGTTCCAGGCGAAGATGAAGCAGATCAGCGCGGTGGCGGCCAGTCCCGGGCTGACGATCGGCATGATGACTGAGCGGAGCTGGCGCAGTACGCCCGCGCCGTCGACCTGCGCAGCCTCGATGACTTCCGCCGGGACCTCGAGCAGGAAGGAGCGGAGCATCCACACGGCGATGGGCAGATTCATCGCGGTGTAGAGGATTATCAGCGCGAGTTGATGGTCTAGCAGGTGGAGATTTTTGACTATGACGTACACCGGGATGATCGCGCCGACGATCGGAAGCATCTTGGTCGATATGAAGAAGAACGACGCGTCACGCCACTTGCGAATTGGCCGAATCGAGAGCGCATACGCGGCCGGGAGGGCCAGCGTGATCACAATCAGTGTCGAGATCAAAGTGATAGTGATGGAGTGCTCAAGATAGGAGCGCAGGCCCCTGTCCCACACGCCTGAATAGGAGTCTAGGGTGGGCTTGAAGAGGAAGTGCGGAGGGTCGGTCGCCGCGTCCTGCTCGTGTTTGAAGCCGGTGAGCGCCATCCAGAAGACCGGGAAGAAGAAGATCAGCACGATGATCCACGTGATCAGCCCGAGCACGAGGCGCGTGCTGAGCCTCGATCGATTTCCGGCGACGGTGCGGCCCGCTCGTCTCATCGGTGCATCCCTTCGTCGCTGAACAGGCTCGACACGAGTCGCAGTGCAAGTGTCGCAATGATGATCGTTGCGATGACGACGACGACGCCCATCGCGGAGGCGCGCCCGATGTCGAACGCACGGAACGCGACTTCGTAGATGTAATACGGCAGGTTGGTCGTCTTCTGGCCGGGGCCACCCGACGTGATCATGAAGATCGCATCGAACGCTTGCACGATGTAGATGGACCCCAGAAGAATTCCCAGCTCGAGGTAGGGACGCAGGTGGGGAAGCGTCAGCGAGCGGAAGATGCGGAATGCACCGGCGCCGTCCACTCGCGCGGCTTCCAGTATGTCCTGACTCTGCGACTGCAGCCCGGCAAGCACGATCAAGACCATGAATGGCGTCCATTGCCAAGTCAATACCGTGATAATCGTGGCCTGCGAGTGTGTGTTGATCCAATCGACGTGATGTACGCCAAAAGGTTTGAGTACGTAGTTCAGCATCCCGAAGACGGGGTCGAGGATGGTGAATTTCCATACAAGCGCGGCCGCGGCGGGCATCACAAGAAACGGGCTGATAATCAGCGTTCGGAGGACGCCGCGTCCGAAGACTCGCCGATCTAACAGTAGCGCGATGCACGTACCGATCACGATCGACAAGATCACGGGTGCAACGGTGAACAGCAGGGTATTACCGATGGCCGTGCGGAAGATGGAGTCGCTGAAGATCGTGCGGTAGTTGCGCAGGCCGACGAAGTGCTTGGTCCCTGGGTGGAGAAGATTCCAGGACTGCAGGCTGTACCACACCGTAAGCAGGAACGGGATCTGGGTGACGACGACGACGAACACCAGCGCTGGAAGTAGCGGAAGCCTGCGCAGCCAGCCCTGCCGCCGGGGCGGCCTTACAGGTACGTGTCGCGTCTCTACGGCCGGCGGCGCGACAGTCGATGTCGACGTAGTCATGCGGCGTCCTCCGGTAGATCGAGCCGTCGGCTCTGCGGTGCCTGTCGGCAGCGCCTCAGGGCATCACGCAGAACCGAGGCTCGCTCCTGGTGACGATTACCTATTTGTAGGACTGGGCCACTTGCTGGGCGTAGCCTTGGCTCTTCGACAAGGCTGATGAGACGGACTCCTGGCCGGCGATCGTCGCTGTGATCTCCTGCGAGACCTTGGTGCCGAGATCGGCGAACTCCGGAATGCCGACGTATTGGATT
>JBKPQY010000146.1:0-13631 GCA_046734315.1 Actinomycetota bacterium
CGACGCGCAGGACTTCGAGAAGGCCGCGGGCCTGCGCGACCGGGAGAAGACGCTGCTCGCCGAGAAGGCCAAGCGGGAGCAGGAGTGGAAGGCCGGCGACATGGACGTCGTGGCCGAGGTCGACGACGAGCAGATCGCCGAAGTGTTGGCGACCTGGACCGGTATCCCTGTCTTCAAGCTCACCGAGGAGGAGACGGCACGTCTGCTGCGCATGGAGGACGAGCTGCACAAGCGGGTCGTCGGCCAGCAGCAGGCGATCAAGGCCGTCTCGCAGGCGATCCGGCGCACCCGGGCCGGGCTCAAGGACCCGAAGCGTCCCGGCGGCTCGTTCATCTTCGCCGGCCCGTCTGGCGTCGGTAAGACCGAGCTGGCCAAGACGCTGGCCGAGTTCCTGTTCGGTGACGAAGACGCGCTGATCCAGCTGGACATGTCGGAGTTCCATGACCGGTACACCGTGTCGCGACTGGTCGGGGCCCCTCCCGGCTACGTCGGCTACGACGAGGGCGGCCAGCTCACCGAGAAGGTGCGCCGCAAGCCGTTCAGCGTCGTGCTGTTCGACGAGGTCGAGAAGGCTCACCCGGACGTGTTCAACACGTTGCTGCAGGTGCTCGAAGACGGGCGGCTCACCGACGGCCAGGGTCGCATCGTGGACTTCAAGAACACGGTGCTGATCTTGACCACGAACCTGGGGACCCGTGACGTGTCGAAGGCGGTGACGCTGGGCTTCCAGTCCGGCAACGACGAGGCGTCGAACTACGAGCGGATGAAGCAGAAGGTCACCGACGAGCTCAAGCAGCACTTCCGGCCTGAGTTCCTCAACCGCATCGACGACACGATCGTGTTCCACCAGCTGACCGAAGAAGAAATTGTCGAGATCGTCGATTTGCGGCTGGCCCTGCTCGACACGCAGATGCGCAACAAGGACATGGGCCTGGAGCTCACCGACGCGGCCAAGAAGCTGCTGGCCAAGAAGGGCTACGACCCTGTGCTGGGCGCTCGGCCGCTGAAGCGCACCATCCAGCGCGAGCTCGAGGACACCCTGTCGGAGAAGATCCTCTTCGGCGAATTGCAGGCGGGCCAGATCGTGGTGGTGGACGCCGAGCCGTCGGCCGATGGCGTCGAGAAGAACGGCACGTTCACGTTCCGCGGCGAGGCCAAGCCGCCGGCCGTCCCGGCGGAGGTGGCCGTTCCCGCGGACATGGTGGGCGAAAAGCACAGCTGACCTTGGGCTACAGCCGCCCGGCATCGCTGGATGCCGGGCGGCTGCGTCTATGGCAGGGCGTACCGGCCGTCGGGTAACGGGTCCACCAGGCCGTCCACGATGAGGGCGTCCAGGGCGCGGGCACGTTGCCGGGCGTCCGGCCAGACGACGTCGAGCGCCGCGTGTTCGACCGGTAGCGGCGACGTACGCAGCACCTCGAGCAGCAGGCCACGTACCTGCCGGTCGGTGCCGGTGAACCGCTGCGGGCGCGATCGTGGCCCGGCGTAGGCCGGCGCGCCGGCCAGTCGCCACGCGCACCTGTCCCGCAGCGGACAGTCGCCGCACCGTGGCGTGCGTGCCGTGCACAGCACTGCGCCGAGCTCCATGAGCGCGAGGCTGACCCGGGCTGCCCGTCCGGGCTCTGCCGGCAGCAGTGCCGCGACGGCGGCGAGGTCGCGCACGGTCGCCGGCGGCCCCGCCTCGCCTTGCCCACGGAACGCGCGGGCGACTACGCGTCGCACGTTCGTGTCGACCACGGGCTGACGCTGCCCGAACGCGAACGCCGCCACGGCCCGCGCCGTGTAGGCGCCTACTCCAGGTAAGCAGAGCAAAGCTTCCAGGTCGGTGGGCACCTCGCCGCCGTGACGGTCGACGAGCGCCGTGGCGCACTCGTGTAGCCGCAGGGCCCGCCGGGGGTAGCCGAGCCGGCCCCAGGCCCGCACGGCGTCGCCGGGCGTGACAGCGGCCAGCCCGGACGGCGTCGGCCACCGTTGCATCCAGGACTGGTACGCCGGCAGGACCCGGGACACCGGCGTCTGCTGGAGCATCACCTCACTGACCAGGACGCCCCACGGCGTCGCATCCGCGCGGCGCCACGGCAGGTCGCGCGCCGCGTCGGCGTACCAGTCGAGGAGCGCCTGCACACCCCCAGTGTCATCGATGCATTCGCCTGCAGGGACATCGGCTACCGTGTCGCCACAATGCGCCCCGCCGGATCGCCGCCGCCGACTCTGCCGCGGCCCCTCCTTGCCCTCGGCGTAGTCATGCTCGGAGCGCTCACGGCGTACGTGCTCGTCCTCGCCGGACACAAGACACCTCACGCCGGCCGGCACTCCTCGCAGGCATCCGGCCGGCAGCCGTCACAGGTCACGTCCACGGCGGTGCCGTGCGTGCCGTCGGTGCTGGGCGTTGCAGCCACGACGGACGCCAAGCAGTATCGCCTCGACGAGCGTCCGGAGCTGGAGATCCAGGTGACCAACACCGGCGAGGCACCGTGCGTGGCCGACATGTCCGACAGCCAGATCGAGCTGCTCGTATACAACGGCTGGTCGCGGGTGTGGGGCAGCCACGACTGCAAGGTCCGACCCGGCGTCAGCCCGGTGACGTTGGCGCCGCGGCAGACGGCGCGTCGCTCGATCGCATGGAGCGGCATGTCGTCGCAACCACACTGCGCAGGCACACGGCAGCGCGTCGGTATGGGGAACTACACGTTGCATGCGCGGTTCGCCGGGATGGACGGGCGCACCGCGATATTCACCATCGCCCGGTAGCGCCAGCGGACAGCGATACGCGCACAATAACTACCGTCGCGACGGCTACGCGCCAGGGAGACGCAGTGAGCGGGCTGGGTCAGCGGGAGGACGGGCGCCCAGCATTGCACCGCCTTGTCGGCCGCGACCGGCAACTGGTCGAACTGGCCTCCGTCCTCGAGGCAGCGAATCACGGCCCGATCGGCTGCGTGGTCCACGGCCCGGCAGGCATCGGCAAGACCACGCTCTGGCGTGAGGCGCTGGCGCGCGTCTCCGGGCAGGGCTACCGGTCGCTGACGTGCCGGCCGGCAGAGTCGGAAGCCGAGCTGTCCTTCGGCGGACTGCGGGATCTGCTGGACGGCGTACCCGAAACCGTGCTTGCCGGGCTGCCCGAGCCACAGCGGCACTCGGTCGAGATCGCGTTGCTTCGGCGGGAGGCTGACGAACCCGTGCTTGGGCACCGTGCGGTCGCGGTGGCGTTGCTGGGCGCGATTCGGCAGCTAGCCGCCGCCGCACCGGTCGTGCTGGCCGTCGACGACGCGCAGTGGCTCGACCGGCCGACTGCCGAGGCCGTCGAGTACGTAGCCCGGCGCCTTACGACGGAGCGGGTCTGCGTGCTCGCGACGGTCCGCGGCGAGCACGACCCTGCATCGCCGTTCGGGCTGGCGCAAGCGCTGCCTCCGGACCGGGTCGTACGCATCGGCCTCGGCGGCCTGAGCCTGGGCGCTCTGCACAGCCTCATCCACGAACGGGTAGGCCTGTCGCTGTCCCGGCCGCTGCTACGTCGGGTCGAGCAGGCATCGGCGGGCAATCCGATGTTCGCCCTCGAGATCGCTCGCGCGCTCGCCGAGGCAGGCGGTCAGGCCGCGCCGGGAGAGCCGCTGCCGCTACCGCAGAGCATGGGCGACCTGCTCGTCGCGCGGATCCAGCGCCTGCCCGCCGACGCCCGCGAGGTCCTGCGCGTCGTCTCCGCACTTGCCGCGCCGACCGTCGATCTCGTCGTTGCCGCACTAGGCGAGCGAGTAGGCCTCGACGGCCTGGACCGCGCCGAGGAGCACGGCTCGTCGAAGTGCAGCGCGGGCAGGTCCGGCTCGTCCATCCCTTGTTCGGCGCCGCCGTCCGCACGTCCGGCATCGCCTGGCGCCGGCTACACGCCCGCCTGGCCGACATCGTCGACGACGTCGAGCAAAGCGCGTGGCACATCGCGTTGGCGAGCGAGCGCCGCGACGAGCGGGTGGCTGCCGCGCTCGAGGCGGGCGCGTCGACTGCGCAGGCTCGGGGTGCGCTTACCTCTGCAGCCCAGATGTGGGAATTGGCCGGGCTCCGGACGCCGGTCGACCATACCGCGCAGTATGCGGAGCGCATGGCCGCGGCCGGGCGGGCTTTGTTCCACTCGGGCGACACGCGGCGGGCCTGGTCGGTGCTCGATACGGCCGCAGCGACCTTGCCGGGCGGGCCGGAACGGGCGCGCGTGCTGCTGGAGCTGTCGCACGTCGTGTTCCACGAGGGCGCGACGCAGCGAGCGGTGAGCCTGTGTGCCCAGGCCGGAGCGGAGGCTGACGGATCGCGGCTGCTGATGATCGAGGCGGGACTGCGGCAGACCTGGTACGGCACGCATGATCTCGCCGGAGAGCTACGCGCGATCGAGGCGACGCTGCGCATGCTGACGGAGGAGGACGCGGCAACCGATCCCGATCTCGCCGCGTGCGTTTGGATGATCACCGCCGACGTCCGCTTCTTCACCGGCCACGGCATCAACCGGGACCTCATCGAACGCAGCCGCAGGCTGCTGACCCCTGCCAGCACGTCGTGGGCTGCGGGCTGGACCCAAATGACCTGGCGCTCACTGGCCAAGCACGTCGAGGATCCCCGGGACGCCCGCGCGATGTACGCGGGCGAGTTCACGGCGGCCGTCAACGTCGGCGACGAGGTGGCGACCGGCACCTCCCTGATGCATCTGGCCGAGATCGACTGCTGGCTGGGCGAGTGGCAGCGCGCCCGACAGGAGGCGCAGCAAGCGATGGAGATCATGCAGCAATCGGGGTCGCGGCGCTGGCGCGGATTCGTGCTGTACGCCCACGGGCTGGCTCTGGCCCACCTCGGGAAGCTCGACGAGGCGCAGGCCGCAGCGGCGGAGGGGCTGGCCCTGGCCGCCGAGTTCGACGACTCGTGGGTCAGCGCCCTGCACCTCGTCGTCCTGGGCTTCGTCGCGCTTTGCCGAGACGATCCGGTAGACGCCGACCGGCAGCTGACCCGTGCCGACGAGATCATGCAAGCGGCCGGCGTGGCAGAACCCGCCCGACATCGGTTCCAGGGCGATCACGCCGAGGCGGTGGTGGCGCTCGGCGACCTGGACCGAGCCGCCGGGCTGGTCGAGCGACTGGAACGGCGCGCCGCGGTTGCCCCGTACCCGTGGCTGGTCGCGGTCGCTAGCCGCTCG
Organism: Actinomycetota bacterium; assembly: GCA_046734315.1. Taxonomy (GTDB): domain Bacteria; phylum Actinomycetota; class Actinomycetes; order Mycobacteriales; family Jatrophihabitantaceae; genus DASXRA01. The sequence continues at coordinate 5,171 of JBKPQY010000146.1, forward strand.
CGTGCGATTGTCTCGATGGCGCAAGGGGATCTGGAGACCAGCGTGGCGGCGCTCGAGCGGGCCCTCGCAGTCCACGCCACACTGCCGATGCCGTTCGAGCGCGCCCGGACCTTGCTTTGGCAGGGGCGGGCGTTGCGCCGGCACAAAGAGAAGCTGGCGGCCCGAGCGGCACTTACCGAAGCCGGGCAGATCTTCGCGCGGCTGGGGGCGCCCCGCTGGGCCGAGCATGCGGCTTCCGAGCTGCGACGGCTCGGGCTTCAGCGCGGCACCATCGGCGAGCTGACCCCGACCGAGGAACGCATTGCCCGCCTGGTCGCCAGGGGCATGACGAACAAGGAAGTCGCCGCCGCCACCTTCGTCACGGTCAAGACCGTAGAGGCCAATCTCGGCCGGATCTATCGCAAGCTCGGCGTTCAATCGCGTCGCTCGCTCGGGTCAGTTGTAGGGGCTTTCACCGATGCGACCGGGGATCGGCCTTTGTAGCCTCCGCGTGTGTGGGGCAGCCACTCTTTCTCGTGGAGTGCTACACCTCGCCGGCCACAGCTGAAGGCGCCGCGCAACTGCTCGCCCAGCTCGGCTCGTCGGTGGAGGGTGCGGCGGTGACACCGGTGTCGTGCATCGCGGTGCCCGCAGACGAGATGTGCCTCTGCCTCGTCGAGAGCGACTCAGCCGAGCTGGTGCAGGAAGCGCTCTCCCGGATTGCTGTCGGCCACGAGCGGATAGTCGGGGCCATTCAGGTCAGTCCCGTTCGGGGGGGCGGGGCTTGACAGCGTCGCGCTCGCCCGCATTACGACGGATGATGCGGGCGGCGCGATGCTGTATTTGATCACGCCGCGAGTCGCGCGAGCGCTCAGCGCTTATGGATAGCGGTCGATGATTGACGCGTCGGCGAGCCGGGAGACGGCCTCGCGGACGCTGCGCGCACGCGACTCGCCCACGCCCTCGACGCTTTGCAGGTCCTCGACCGTGGCGGCCAGCAGCTTCTGCAGCCCGTCGAAATGCTGGACGACGCGGTCCAGGGTCGGGCCGGGCAGCCGTGGCACGCGCGCCAGCAGGCGGTACCCGCGCGGACTCGCCACCCCGTCGAGCGACTCGGGCGCGGTGGCGAATCCCATCGCTGCGGCCACCAGTCCGAGATCGAGCAGGTCGGTGGCGGACAGGCCGCCGATCTCGGCCAGCACCCGCTCTGAGGTGTGCCGCCCGCCACTCGGCAGGTAGTCGCGGACGATCAGGTCCCGGTCGGCGTCGACACCGGCCATCAGCTCCTCGAGTTGAAGGGCGAGAAGCCGACCGTCTGTGCCCAGCTCGATGACGTAGCCGGTGATCTCATCGGCAATGCGGCGCACCATCTCCAGTCGCTGCAGCACCATTGCGGCGTCGCGCACCGTGACGAGGTCTTCGATCTCCAGTGCCGAGAGCGTATTCGACACCTCGTCCAGTCGCGCCTTGTACCGCTCGAGGGTGGCGATCGCCTGGTTGGCGCGGCCGAGCAGCTCACCGCTGGTTTCGAGCACGTACCGCTGCTTGCCGAGATAGAGGCCGATGATCCGCATCGACTGGGACACGGAGATCACGGGGTGGCCGGTCTGTATCGCCACCCGCTGCGCGGTCCGGTGACGGGTGCCCGACTCGTCGGTGTCCACGGTGGGGTCGGGCATGAGGTGCGTTGCCGCGCGGAGGATTCGGGTGCCGTCGGACGACAGCACCAGCGCGCCGTCCATCTTCGCGAGCTCACGCAGCCGAGTGGCCGACGACTCGACGTCGAGCGGGAAGCCGCCGGTGCACAGCGACGCGATGATCTCGTCGAATCCCAGGACGATCAAAGCGCCGGTATTGCCACGCAGAATCCGTTCCAGCCCGTCACGAAGCCACGTCCCGGGCGCCACCGTGGCGAGGACGCTGCGCAGCGCTGCATCCTGATCGCTGGTCGGCACACCCGCTCCCAACTGCCGGCCGTCGGCCGGTCGTGTGGGTTGATTCTACTGACCCTGGGTCAGCGTCCACCCGCGACGCTGCGCAATGCCGGGCGGCGCTGCGCTTCGGACCGGTCGCCGAGGCTCGCCGCCAGGGCAAGCGCCTCGGCCAGCGTGGCAGCGGGCACCGCCCGTATGCCTGTCGCCGCGCCGGGCTGCCCGGCCGGCACCAACGCTGCGGTGAACCCGAGACGGGCCGCTTCGGCCAGGCGCCGGTCCAGGCCACTGACTCGGCGCACGTCGCCGGAAAGCGAAACCTCGCCGATCGCGCACAGGGTCGGCGGCAGCGGCACGTCACGGGCCGCCGAGGCGAGCGCAAGCGCCACGGCGAGGTCGGCCGCCGGCTCCGTCGCGGACAGCCCTCCTACCGTCGCGGCGTACACCTCGTAATCACCAAGCGGGAGGCCGGCGTGGCGGCCAAGCACGGCGAGCAGCATCGCCACCCGGCCCGGGTCGAGGTCGGTGACCGCGCGCCGCGGCGAGCCGCCCGTGCTCGTGCGGGCTACGAGCGCCTGCACTTCCGTGACGAGCGGCCGGCGTCCCTCGATGCTCACCGTGACGCAGGTACCGGCGACCGCGGTCGTCCGCTCGGACAGGAACAGCCCGGACGGGTCGGCCAGCCCGGCGATGCCGTCCTCGTGCATCTCGAAGCAGCCGATCTCGTCCGCGGCGCCATATCGATTCTTGGTGGCCCTGATCAGGCGCAGCGAGCAGTGCCGGTCGCCCTCGAAGTGCAGGACGACGTCAACCAGGTGCTCGAGCACCCGTGGTCCGGCGAGCTGGCCGTCCTTGGTTACGTGACCGACGATCACGGTTGCCATGCCGCGCTGCTTGGCGACGGCGATGAGCGCCGCCGCGACGGCGCGGATCTGCGGTACGCCGCCGGTGCCGCCCTCGACCGAGCCGGTCGAGATCGTTTGGATGGAGTCGGCGACGAGCAAGCCGGGCGCAACGTCGTCTACGTGCCTGAGCAGGGCGCCGAGGTCGTTTTCAGCCGCCAGGTACAACTGCTCGTGGACCGCGCCGGTGCGCTCAGCACGCAGCCGCACCTGGGCCGGTGACTCCTCGCCGGTCACGATCAGTGCGCGCCGGCCGTCCGCGGCGAAGCGGTGCGCTACGTCGAGCAGCAGCGTGGACTTGCCCACCCCGGGTTCGCCGGCGAGCAGCACCACTGAACCGGGCACCAGCCCACCGCCGAGCACCCGGTCGAGCTCCCCCACGCCCGTGGGACGGGCACGCGCGTCGTCCGGATCGAGCTCTCCGATCGGCCGGGCTTTCTGCCGGACCGGGCCGGCGCGAGTCCTGATCGGAGCTGCGGACTCGGCCACGGTGCCCCAGGCCTGGCACTCGGGGCAGCGACCAACCCAGCGAGGCGCCGTGGCGCCGCATTCGGCACAGCGGTATGCGCTCGGTTTGGTCACGAGAACGGACGCTACGGCGAGCCACCGACACTTTCGGCAGAACTGATCAACTCTGGACGGTGGGCGAGACGTTGATGGTCGGGGTGCTGGACGGCCCGGGTACTAGATGCACGGCGATGCTGAACGTCACCGAACCGGCCGTGGCGAACTGGAACGTGATCGGGAACGACTGCGCGGGGAACAGCTGCTGGGTGAGGTTCTGCAGCTGAATCGCAGGCTCGCTGTCTGCAAATCCGATCGACGTGGCCTGCCCTCTCGGAAAGCTCAGCGATTGAACCGCGGCGGCCGCCGTGGCGGACGTCGCGGCGGTCGAGTTGGCGAACAGTCGCACATCACCGGCCACCGGTGTGGTCACGCTGACCAGCCGGTCGTCGATGCGGCTGTCGTTGACGATCACGAGTTGCAGCGGGGCGTTACCGCCCTTGGGGTAGCTGCCGCTGAGCGGAGGAGCGACGGTCACTGCGCGCAGCGCCATGGGACCGGCGTCGGCCGCGACGCCGTCGACCACGGGTGTCTCCTCCGCAGTCTGCGCGTGCTGTCCTGCGGCACAGCCGCCCAGCGCCAGGAGAGCTGCCGCGCCGGCAGTTACGCCGAGGCCGACTCGGCGGGACCGTGCGCTCACGTCCGCAGCCTAGCGAGCCACTGACGGGCCCTGACGAGGGGCTGCTTGAGCACCTTGCGTAGCGTATCGATACCGTAAAGCAGCGGTGGGCAATACGGACGTAGCTAACTCTTGGCGGAAGTGCTGCGTGTTACCCTTGAGAAGTGGAAAGGGGCCCGCGAACATGACGTTCAAGGTCGGCGAGACCGTTGTCTATCCCCATCACGGGGCCGCAAAAATCGAAGCCATCGAAGAGCGCACGATCAAGGGCGAAACCAAGATCTACCTGAAGCTGAAGGTTGCGCAGGGTGATCTGACCGTTCTTGTGCCGGCCGACAACGCCGAGATCGTCGGTGTTCGCGACGTCGTGGGCCAGGAGGGTCTGGACCGCGTGTTCGAGGTGCTACGCGCGCCCCACACCGAGGAGCCGACGAACTGGTCGCGTCGCTACAAGGCCAACGGCGAGAAGCTGGCATCCGGCGACGTGAACAAGGTTGCCGAGGTAGTGCGGGACCTGTGGCGGCGGGACAAGGACCGTGGCCTGTCCGCCGGAGAGAAGCGGATGTTGGCGAAGGCCCGGCAGATCCTGGTCAGTGAGCTTGCCCTGGCCGAGGGCACCAATGAGGACAAGGCCGAACTGGTTCTCGACGAGGTGCTGGTCGAGGCGGTCGCCTGAGCGAGTCTGATGGAATGGCGGCGATGCGAATCGCCGCCATTCTTGTTGCCGCTGGTGCCGGGCAACGTCTGGGTGCTGAGATACCCAAGGCGTTCTGCACCGTACGGGGGCGTACGTTGCTTTCTTACGCGCACGCGCGCTTTGCGGGGCATCCCATGGTCGGTCCCGTGATCGTCGTGGCACCTGCCGACCGGATCGAAGATGCGAAGGCGTTGACCGGCCCCGACGTGGTGGCCGGCGGTGCGACCCGGCAGGCGTCCGTGGCGGCGGGGCTTGCCGTCGTCCCCCCCGATGTCGACGCGGTGCTCGTGCATGACGTGGCCCGCGCGTTCGTCCCCGCTGACGTGATCGACCGCGTGGTGGCGGCGCTTCGCGACGGCGCCGACGCGGTGATCCCGACTCGACCGGTCGCCGACACGATCAAGCGGGTGGACGCAGACGGCAGGGTGATCGAGACCGTCGCCCGATCCACGCTCGTCGCGGTGCAGACCCCGCAGGGGTTCCGCCGAGATGTACTGGTCGCCGCGCACGCAACGGGGGCTGGTGATGTCACCGACGACGCCGGGCTGGTCGAGGCGCTCGGCGGCACTGTGGTAGCTGTCGACGGGGCGGACGAGGCGTTCAAGATCACGCGTCCGTGGGACCTGTTGCTGGCAGAAGCAGTCGCCGCACGATGAGACTCGGCATCGGCGTCGACGTACATGCGATAGAGGCCGGCCGGCCCTGCTGGCTTGCGGGGCTGCTGTGGCCGGATGTGGACGGCTGCGGCGGTCACTCCGACGGTGACGTGGCGGCGCATGCGGCGTGCGACGCGCTGCTGTCGGCAGCGGGGCTCGGCGATCTCGGCTCGGTGTTCGGCGTAGCCGATCCACGCTGGGCGAACGCCTCGGGGCTGACGCTGCTGGGCGAGGTCGCCGCCCGGGTGGCCGTGGCCGGCTTTGCGGTCGGCAACGTCGCGGTCCAGGTGATCGGAAACGCTCCCAAGATCGGCCCGCGCCGTGCCGAGGCGGAAGCTGCGCTGTCACGGGCCGCCGGCGGGCCGGTCTCGGTTGGCGCCACTACGTCCGACGGCCTGGGCCTGACCGGCCGCGGCGAGGGCATCGCTGCGATCGCCACCGCGCTCATCCGGGAAGCGCGCGACTGAGGTCCTCCCACAGATCGTCAACGTGCTCGATGCCGACGGACATGCGAAGCAGCGTCGCAGGCGTACCGCGCGCCGCATCCGCGGCGTAGCGCGCGCGGCGTTCGACGAGTGTCTCGATGCCGCCCAGGCTCGTCGCGTGGACGATCAGCTCGACCCGGTGGCACACTGCCTCGGCGTCCTCGGCGCTGCCGGCTACCTCGAATGACACCATCGCCCCGTAGCCCCGGTGTAACCGGCTCGCGCGCTCGTGCCACGGATCCGTCGGCAGGCCGGGGTAGCGCACTCTGGTTACGCTCGGGTGGGCGGCCAGCCGCTGCGCCAGTTCCAGGGCGTTGGACTGGGCGCGTTCCATCCGCAACGGCAGTGTGCGCATTCCTCGGAGCGCCAGGAACGCCTCGAGGGCACCCGGCACGCCGCCGGTGATGTCACGCCGCGCCCGCAGCCCCTCGCCGAGTTCGGGCGCTCGGGTGACCAGCACGCCCATGAGCAGGTCGGAGTGGCCGGCCAGGTACTTCGTGGCGGAGTGCATGACAATGTCGGCGCCGTAGTCGAGTGGGCGGAGCACCAGCGGTGTATTGAACGTCGAGTCCACTGCGACGAGCGCCCCGGCGGCGTGTGCGGCGTCGATGACCGCCGGAAGGTCGGCCACACCGAGCAGGGGATTGGTCGGCGACTCCAGCCAGACGAGTGCCGCCCCGTCCAGCGCGGCGATCACGGCGTCCGTATCGGTGACGTCGACTTCCCGCACGGTCATCCGGCCGAGCTTCTCCTGAGCGGCGAAGATCGTCCCGGTGAAGTTGTAGCCGTGCTGCGGGACGACGGCCACTGTCCCGGCCGGCTGTCCCTCGACGACCGCCGCGATCGCGGCCATACCCGACCCGAACGCCAGCGCCTGACCGCCCTCCAGTTCGCCCACCGCCTGCTCGAACGCACGGATGGTGTCGCTGCTGCCCTGGCGCAGGTAGTAGTTGTCGTCCGGCCCATGGTGGAACGTGGCGGACAACACGATCGGCGTGTTCACGGGTGCGCGATGGGTGCGGGCGGGCCGGCCGCTCGCGACGGCGATCGATTCGGGATGCATATGACGACCGTATCTACCTGCCGGGTGTGCCAACCGGGCCAATCGGTACTCGGTGCCCCCGTAGGATGGCGCGGTGAGCCGGCTACACATCCACGACACCGCGACCCGGTCGGTGCGGGAGTTCGTCCCGCTCGAGCCCGGCAAGGCGTCGATCTACCTGTGTGGCCTCACCGTGCAAGGGCCGCCGCATATCGGCCACGTCCGCAATTGGGTCACCACCGACATCCTCCGCCGGTGGCTCATGTACCGCGGCTACGAGGTGACCCTCGTCCGCAACGTCACCGACATCGACGACAAGATCCTGATCAACGCGACGGAGTCGGGCGAGCCGTGGTGGGCGCTGGCGTACCGCAACGAGCGGCAGATCCGTACCGCCGAGCAAGCGCTCGGGTGCTTGCCGCCGACATACGAGCCGCGGGCGACCGGTCACATCACCGAAATGATCGAGCTGATGCAACGGCTGGTGGACAAGGCGCTGGCTTACGAGTCCGCCGGCGACGTCTTCTTCGACGTCGCGGCGCTGCCGTCGTACGGGTCCTTGTCCGGGCAGAAGATCGACGAGATGCAGCCGGCCGGCGACAGTGCCGGCGACGCTCACAAGCGCGATCCGCGCGATTTCGCCTTGTGGAAAGGGCACAAGCCTGACGAGCCGGAGACGGCGTCCTGGCCCACGCCCTGGGGGCGCGGGCGGCCCGGTTGGCACCTGGAGTGCTCGGCGATGGCCACGAAGTACCTAGGCCCCACGTTCGACATCCACGGCGGCGGGCTGGATCTGGTGTTCCCGCACCACGAGAACGAGCTCGCGCAGTCGGTCGGGGCCGGCGACGGCTTCGCCCGCTACTGGATGCACAGCGGGCTGCTCAACCTGAGCGGCGCAAAGATGTCCAAGTCGATCGGCAATACGCTGGCCGTGACCGAGATCGTCAAGCAGTGGCGGCCGATCGAGGTGCGCTACTACCTCGGCGCGCCACACTACCGATCGACGGTCGAGTTCTCCGTCGAGGCGCTCGACGAGGCGGCCGCGGCGTACCGGCGCATCGAGAACTTCGTCGAACGTGCGGGGGAGACGTCGCCAGCAGCCGAGCTTCCTGCCGCGTTCGTCGAGGCTATGGACAACGACCTGGGCGTGCCGGCCGCGCTCGGCGTCATCCACTCGCGCGTGCGAGACGGCAACGCCGCGTTGGAACGTGGAGACAGCCCCGCGGCCGCACTGGCAGACGTCCTCGCCATGACAGACGTGGTGGGCATCGACCCGACGCGGTGGGCCGACACCGACGGCTCCGAGCTCGTGTCCACTGTGGACAGTCTGGTACATGTCGCGCTCGAGCAGCGCGAGAATGCCCGGCGGCGCAAGGACTTCGCCGCTGCCGACGCGATCCGCGACCAGCTGGCGGGCGCCGGCGTGATCGTCGAGGACACGCCGTCCGGGCCGCGGTGGGCCCTGAAGGGCCACTGAATGTCCGGCAACTCGGCGCGGCGCGGTGCTGTGCGCAAGTCCAAGAAGGGAGCCACCGTCGGCACCGGCGGCAAGGGCCGGGCTGCGCTGCGCGGCCGCGGCCCGACAC
>JBKPQY010000147.1:0-4318 GCA_046734315.1 Actinomycetota bacterium
CCGCGTGCACCGGCGAAACCGGGGCTTGTGCTGCGCGACCGGTTGCCCGCGACGACACGGCGAACAGCTCGCAGCCACCACGAACGCGTGACTGTTTGGGTTCGCCAGCGTGCGGGGAACGCTCGGGTCAACGACTCTTCGGAGGTACCTGCTGTGACGCGAACCGTCGCCGACGAACTGCTCGAACGGCTGCGGGCCTGGGGCGTGCGCCAGGTTTTCGGCTACCCCGGCGACGGCATCAACGGCCTGCTTGCCGGATGGTGGCGCGCCGACAACGATCCGGCGTTCATCCAGGCGCGGCACGAGGAGATGGCCGCATTCGAGGCAGTGGGCTTCGCGAAGTTCAGTGGCCGCGTCGGCGTCTGCGCAGCAACCAGCGGCCCCGGTGCGATCCACCTGCTCAACGGCCTGTACGACGCGAAGCTCGACCACGTTCCCGTAGTGGCGATTGTCGGGCAGACCGAGCGCTCGGCGCTGGGTGGGTCGTACCAGCAGGAGGTGGACCTGCTCAGCCTCTTCAAGGACGTGTGCAGCGACTACGTACAGATGTGCGTCGTCCCGGAACAGCTGCCGAACCTGATCGACCGAGCGATCCGCATCGCCGAATCGGAGCGCGTCCCGACGGCGCTGATCTTTCCCTCCGACGTGTTCGACCTGCCGTACAAGCCACCCACGCACGCGTTCAAGCAGGTGCCGTCATCGCTCGGGACCGCCCCGGCGACCGCGCGCCCGTCCGACGAGGCGCTCGACCAGGCTGCCGACCTGCTCAACGCGGGCGAGCGGGTCGCGATGCTCGTCGGACAGGGCGCGCGCGGCATGCCGACAGAGCTCGCCGAGATCGCCGATCGGTTGGGCGCCGGCGTGGCGAAAGCCTTACTGGGTAAGGATGTTCTTCCGGACACGCTACCCTGGGTCACCGGCTCGATCGGGTTGCTCGGCACGACCGCGAGCTACCAGCTGATGCGCGGCTGTGACACGTTGCTGACCGTCGGGTCGAACTTCCCGTACACGCAGTTCCTGCCCGAGCTGAACCAGGCGCGCGGCGTTCAGATCGACCGGGCGGCGCGGTGGATCGGGATGCGCTACCCGTACGAGATCAATCTCGTCGGCGACGCCAAGACCACGCTGCAGGAGCTCATTCCGCGCTTGACACGCAAGGACGACCGGTCCTGGCGCGAGGAGGTCGAGCGCAACGTCGCCAGGTGGTGGGATCTCGCCGAGCGGCAGGCCATGGTCGACGCCGATCCCGTCAACCCGATGCGGCTCTTCCACGAGCTGTCGCTGCGGTTGCCGAGCAACGCGATCGTCACCTCCGACTCGGGCAGCGCGGCGAACTGGTACGCCCGCCACCTGCGCTTCCACGGCGACGTGCGTGGCTCGTTGTCGGGGACCTTGGCCACCATGGGCCCGGCCGTGCCCTATGCCATCGGCGCCAAGTGGGCGCACCCCGACCGCCCCGTCATCGCGTTCGAGGGCGACGGCGCGATGCAGATGAACGGCCTGGCCGAGCTGCTGACGATCAAGCACTACTACGCGCACTGGCAGGACCCGCGCCTGGTCGTAGCAGTCCTGCACAACAACGACCTCAACCAGGTCACCTGGGAGATGCGCGGCATGGCGGGCTTCCCGAAGTTCGCCGAGTCGCAGACCATCCCGGACGTCGACTACGCCGCGTTCGCCCGCAGCATCGGCCTAGAGGGCATCAACGCCGACAAGCCGAGTGAGCTCGGCCCGGCGTGGGACAGCGCGCTCGCCGCCGAGCACCCTGTCGTGCTGGACGTCCGCTGCGATCCCGATGTACCGCCCATCCCGCCGCACGCCACCCTCGACGAGGCCAAGGCGCTCGTCTCGGCCCTGATTTACGGCGACGAAGACCGGTGGGGCGTGGTTGCGCAGGGCATCAAGCAGAAGATCCAGCAGTTCCTGCCGGGCACGTCATGAAGCTCCGTACTGGGACGTATCGTTCCCAGGCCTGCGCCGCCGTTCTTGTCGCGTAGGACAGGCATCTACTCGACGAGCTCGAAGCGATTGCCGTCGAGGTCGTGCACGTGGAACATGGCGGCCACGCCGGGCCGGCGCAGCACATCGCCGACCTGGACGCCGCGACCTTTGAGGGCAGCGTATGCGGCGGCAGCGTCAGGGGTGCGGAAACGGATGCCGGTGACGACGCCGGCGGGCGTCTCCTCGCCGGCAGCGACGAGCGCGATGCCAACCGCGGTCGCGGCGGGGGCCACGACTATCCAGCGGCTACGCTGCTGCGGCAGCGGCACGTCCATCTGCAGCTCGAAGTTGGCCGGCCACCGCCGCGTCGACGCCGTCCGGGCGCACCTGCTCGAGCTCGCCGGCGACCGGGAAGCCGCCCGAACCTGGTACCTGCGGGCGGCCCGGCGCACGCTCACTGTGCCCGAGCAGCGCTACCTCACCGCACGCGCCGCCCGTGCCTGACCGGCACGACCGGCCCTGAGCCCCATCACAGCGTGCGCAGCGCGTCGGCCGGAGCGAGGCGGGCCGCGCGTGTTGCGGGATAGAGACCGGCGATGGCGCCGACGAGAAGCGCGGCGGCGAGGCCGGCGAGCGGGGCATCGGCCGGCATCGAGAACGGATTGCCGTTGGCCCGTGCCGCCACGGCGGTCGCGAGGCTGCCCAGAGCCACGCCGGCGAGGCCACCAATGAACGCCAGGGCCGCCGACTCCAGCAGGAACTGCGCGGCGACGTGCCGGGCCCGGGCGCCGAGCGCGCGACGCAGCCCGATCTCGCCGCGGCGCTCGAGCACCGAGATCACCATGATGTTGGCGATGCCCACTCCGCCGACGAGCAGCGCCACCGCCCCGAGACCAAGGAACAGGCCCACGAAGGTGGTCTTGGCGGCGATGCGCGCGAGCAGGACGTCCGACGGACGGCGCACCTCCACCGCCTCGGGCGCCGCCGGTGACGCGGTGAACGGCAACACCCCGGCAACGGCGGCGACCTGGTCAGGGTCGGCGCGCAAGTAGATGCGGGTCGGCTGCTGCCTGGGGAGGCCGAGGCCGGCCGCCATCGGAAAGCTGACCAGCGCCGCGTCGTCGATCTCCGGAGCGACCGTCACCGGGGCCAGCACGCCTATGACCGTGTAGTACGTCCCGCCCAGGTACACCTGGGTCTGCGGGCCGAGCACGTCGATGCCGAGGTTCTGCGCCGCGCTGTATCCGAGCACCGTCTCCGGGTAGTGCTGTGCCAAGGAGCCCAGGAAGCGTCCGGAGAGCAGCTGCGCGGAGAGGGTGCCGAGCAGCGACGGCTGGGCAGCGAGAACGGAAATGCCGCTGGTCTGGATGGCCGGTATGGCAGCGCTGCGGCGCACGGTTGCACCGGGCACGTTGCCGACCGCAGTGACCTCGCGCACCGGCGGAATCGCGGCGATCATCGATTCGGCTGTGGTGGGCAGGGGCGTCGGGTTGCCGGTGAACGTCTGCCCGGCCGCGACCGTGAGCAGGTTGCCTTCCTCGCCGAGCTCGGTGAGCAGGTCCGCCTTCGACGAGGCGGCAATGCCGAGCACCGCGACGAGCGCGGCGATCGCGATCGCGACGCCCAGCGCCGAGAGCGCGGAACGCATCCGCCGCGCACGCAGCCCTACGACGCCGAGCGCCAGCCCGTCGGCCAGCCGCAGCCTGCCGCGTGGCCCGGTCATGACGGGTCCGAGTCGTGGACGATCCGCCCGTCGCGCAGCGCCACCTGCCGCTGCATGCGGGCGGCGATCGACGGGTCGTGGGTGATGACGACGACGGTCGTGTCAGGCGATGCGAGTCCCGCGAGCAGCGCCATGATCTCCCCACCGGTCGTCGTATCGAGGTTGCCGGTGGGTTCGTCGGCGAGCACGACCGCGGGCCGGCCGGCCACGGCACGGGCTATGGCGGTGCGCTGGCGTTCGCCACCAGAAAGCTGCGCGGGCCGGTGCCGCCCGCGCGGGCCGAGCCCGACCTGCTCGATCGCGATAGCGGCGGCGGCGCGGCGACGGCGGGCGTCCAGGCCGCGATACAGCAGCCCGGTTGCCACGTTGTCCAGGACGCTGAGGTGTTCCAGCAGGTGGAACTGCTGGAACACGAAGCCGATGCGGGTGGCCCGGATGCCGGACAGCTGCCGGTCGGTCATCGCGGAGGTGTCGGCGCCGGCGACACGGATGACGCCGCTGCTGGGTCGTTCCAGGGTCCCGAGAAGGTTCAGCATCGTGGACTTGCCGGACCCGGACGGCCCGGTGATTGCGACCGTCTGGCCGCCGCGGATGCGCAGGTCCACGTCGCGTAGCGCCGTGACAGCCGTGGGTGGCGGGTAGGACTTGGTGACG
>JBKPQY010000148.1:0-16821 GCA_046734315.1 Actinomycetota bacterium
GGCTCGACCACGGCCGGAGCGGGTGCCACCGCCACAGCCTCAACTGCCGGCGCCGGCGCCGGTGCTTCAGTAGCCGGCGGCGCAGCCTTCTTCGCGGGCGCCTTCTTCGCTGCGGCCGGCTTCTCCGCCGGCTCCGCTGGGAACGCCTCGCGCAGCCTGCGCGCGACGGGCGCTTCGACGGTCGACGACGCGCTCTTGACGAACTCGCCGAGCTCATTGAGCTTCGCGAGAACGTCCTTGCTGGTAACTCCGAGCTCCTTGGCGAGCTCATGTACGCGGGCCTTGCCTGCCACTGGACTCCTTCGAAGGACCGGGCGGGCGTCCCGCTCGATCCCGGCTAGACGGGGTTGGTACTCATCGCTGGCGCTTCATCGAGTGCCCATAGCTCTTCTGCTCCCTGTCGGGGTGCTCACTTCTTGTTGTGCGGCCGACTGTTCGGCAACGTACTCGCGAACCGGCGCCGGATCGAGCGCACCAACCACGCGGAGGGCTCGCGCGAACGACCGGCGTCGCTCGGCGAGTGCCACGCACCGCTGATCGCGATGCAGCCAGGCACCGCGGCCGGGGGCGCGGCGGCGCGGGTCCGGCACGACAAGCGCACACTCCGGCTGGCCGGTGAGCGTGCCTGACGGGGCCGGTGCCACGACGACGCGGAGCAACTCGGCGGCCGCCGCCCGTTTCCGGCATCCGATGCACGTGCGAACGGGAGCTTTCGCCTCTCGCCGGGCAGCATCGACTGCCGTCGTCGACCGAACGACCACAGGTGAGTCTACTACTCCTCGCGCCCGGGCGTGTCGCGGCGCCCGGCCGCCGGCGCGGACTCCGAATCGCTGTGGATGTCGATGCGCCATCCGGTGAGGCGCGCCGCAAGCCGGGCGTTTTGCCCTTCGCGGCCGATCGCCAGCGACAGCTGGAAGTCCGGCACGACGACGCGCACCGACTGGGCCGCGGCGTCGACCACAGTCGCGGATATGACATGAGCGGGCGACAGCGCGTTCGCGACGTACCGGGCCGGGTCCTCGGCCCAGTCGATAATGTCGATCTTCTCGCCGTGCAGCTCGGCGACGACGTTGCGCACGCGCTGTCCCATCGGCCCGATGCAGGCGCCCTTGGCGTTCAGCCCTGGGACCGACGTGCGCACCGCGATCTTGGTGCGGTGCCCCGCCTCGCGCGCGACGCCGACGATCTCGACGCTGCCGTCGGCGATCTCGGGCACTTCCAGCGCGAAGAGCTTCTTGACGAGGTTCGGATGGGTGCGGCTCACGGTGACCTGAGGCCCGCGGATGCCACGGGCGACGCCGACCACATAGCACTTGAGCCGGGTGCCGTGCCTGTACTCCTCGCCCGGCACCTGCTCGGACTGCGGGAGCACCGCCTCGACCTTGCCGATGTCGACCACCACGAGTCCACGCGCCGCGGCGTGGGCGTCGGCCTGCACGACGCCCGCCACGATGTCGCCCTCCCGGCCGGAGTACTCGCCGAACGTCTGGTCGTGCTCGGCGTCACGCAGCCGCTGCAAGATCACCTGCCGGGCTGTCATCGCGGCGACCCGCCCGAAGTCGGTCGGCGTGTCGTCGTACTCCTCGACCACGTCGCCCTCGGGGCCGACCTCCTGGGCCCACACGACGACCTCGCCGGACTTGCGGTCAATAGCGACGCGGGCGTGCGGCATGGAATGCGGGGTGTGCTTGTACGCGGTAAGCAGCGCCGTCTCGAGGGCGTCCATGAGCGTCTCGAAGGAGATCTCCTTCTCCCGTTCGATGCTGCGCAGCGCAGCGATGTCGACGTGGACCATGGTTCAGCCCTTCTCCGGGTCTGCCCCGACATCCGGCCGGTTGAATTCGATCTGCACCCTGCCTGGCCCGAGCGCAGCCCACGGGACCTGGCGGTGCGCGCCGCCGATATCGAGGCGCACACCGTCCGCGTCCGCGCCGAGCACCCGCCCCACCACCGACTGCCCTGCCACGTCGACCTTTACCAGCCGGCCCGCCGCCCGTCGCCAGTGCCGGGGCTCGCGAAGCAGCCGGTCGACGCCCGGCGACGACACCTCGAGCACATACGGCCCGTCGAACGCCCCCTGGTCGTCGAGCACATCTGAAACCGCGCGGCTCACCCGTGCGACGCCGTCGAGGTCGACGCCGCCGTCCGCGTCGACGATCACCCGGACGAGGCGACGCCGTCCGGCTTGCACGACGCTGATGTCTTCGAAGTCGTAGCCGGTGGACGCGACGACGGGAGCGAGCAATTCCGCAAGTTCGTGGCGCGCTTCACCGAGGGGCGGACCTGCCTGTGCGGATGGCATCGGGCGTTCCTCCCTCGGTGTGTAGTTGTGGCGCGAACCTCGCGCCGGGCGCGTGTCTGCGAGCTTATCCAGTCTGCGACACTCTCACACCCATGATCACTCGGCGCGCCCTGATCGGCACCGGTGTTGTCGTCGCGGCGGGCGGCATCGGTGCGGCGGTGGCCGGACTCCAGCCACGCCGCCGTCCCCAGGCACCCCCGGCGGCGCCGCCGCAGCTTTCCGACGCACTTGCCCGCGAGCAGTCGCTCGTCGCACACCTCGACGCGGCGCTGGCCGCGAGGCCCGAGTTGCGGCAAGTGCGCAACGACCATGCCGCGCACGCCGCAGCGTTGCGGCAGTCGATCGCCAGCTACCCAGCGCCCGCATCCCCGCCCGTCAGCTCTGGCCCGCCCCCGGTGGCGGCTACGACAGCCAAGCTACGCGCCTCCGAGCTCGCCGCGGCCAAGGCAGCGGCCGCGGAGTCGGCGGCCCTCACCGGAGCGGACGCCGCGTTGCTGGCCAGCATCTCGGCCAGCGAGGCCACCCACGCGGAGCTGCTCGCGTGAACGCGATGAGCGCTCGCGCGAAGAGCTCGCCGCCGCTAGGCGGCCGCGCCGCAAGGCGCGTTCCGATCGAGGCTCCGCCCGAGCTCCGCGAGCGCCGGACGCCGAGATTGGAGCAGGCGAGATGAGTGCCGTGGCCGCTTGGCAGGCGGCACTCGCCGCCGAGCACGCGGCCGTCGCCGGCTACGACGTGCTCGGCCCGCGCCTCGTCGACGCCGCCCAGGTGACCCTTGCCCGCGACAGCCAGCAAGCGCACCGCGAACTGCGCGATGCCACGTCGGCCCAGCTGACCGCCGCAGGGCATTCCCCGGTGCCCGCGGCGGCGGACTACCCGCTGCCGTTCGCGGTCACCGGCCCGCTGACCGCACAGCGCTTCGCGATCAGCCTGGAGTCCGCGTGCGCCGTCGCCTGGCGGTACCTGATCGCGGTGACCGACGCCTCCTTGCGTTCAGTGCGCGCCGATGCGCAGCAGGCGCTGACCGACAGCGCACTGCGCGCCATGCGCTGGCGCCGGCTCGTCGCCCCGACGAAACCGACGGTCCCGTTCCCCGGCATCTAGCCAGACATCCCGGCGTGATCTTGGACTTGCGGCGCGATGGCGCCCACAAGTCCAAGATCACAGGCTGGGAGGTCGGCATCTAGTGCGAGCACGCCCGTTAACGCCAGGCTTCGATCACTGCCTTGAGGTCGGCGAGGCGCTCGATGACGGCATCCGGCGTGCCCTCGGTGTGCCCCCGCTGCCACTGTGGGACATCGCTGTGCGGCACCAACACGGCACGCATCCCGACGGCCTGAGCACCGTGGATGTCGTCGAAGAGCCGATCACCGACGAACACCGCCCGCCCGGGATCGGCGACCCCGACAGCGGCCAGCGCCGCCCGGAACGCCTCCGCGTGCGGCTTGGTCCACGCGATCTCCGACGTGTATACCGCCCCGTCGATGAGCGCCAGCACCTCGTCCCGCGCGAAGATGCCCTCGTGCCGTTCGCGTGGCCAGATCGTGTTCGACAAGATCCCGATCCGGATGCCCTCCCCGCGCAGCCAGCCGAACAGCTCCGGCACGTCCGGGTCGGTCAGTGTGTGCGGGTCCCACCAGGCGTGGTAGCTCGCCACGAGGCGATCGTCGGCGTCGATGCCGGCCGCCTCGAGCACGCCGGCGAGTGTGGCGCTGCGGTTCTCGTCGCGGGCGCGCAGCCATGCCGCATCTTCGGCGGCGGCGAGCCGGGCCGCCGCGTTCGGGTCGCCCGTGGCCGCCAGCCAGGAATCGCGCGGATCGACCGTGTGCCACGGAGTGAGCGTCCCGCCCCAGTCGAAGATGACCGCCTCGACCCTTGCTGTCATCGGCTCTCCGCCGCCAGCTGAACGCCGAGCGCCACCAGGATGGTGCCCAGGATCCGTTCCATGTAACGGCGTACGACGATGCGCGACAGCCACGGCCGCACCCGCGCCGCGAGCAGCACGAGGACAGCGCAGTACGTGGTGTCGATCACGACCTGGATTACCGCGAGCACCACGCTGGTCGCGAACACCGCGCCGTGCCGTGGCAGAAATTGCGGGAAGAACGAGAAGGCGAACACCGCCGCCTTGGGGTTGGCGGTGATCGAGACCAGCGACGCGCGGAAGGCTGCCATCGGTGAGCGCCCGGACGACAGCCAGCCCGGGGGCGCCAGGTCTGCCTCCCGGTGCGCCGCGCGCCACGCCGCGACCCCGAGATAGACCAGCACGAGCGCCCCGACGACGTGCAGCGCCTCGAACAGCACGCGATTCGCTTGCAGCAGTGCGGTGAGGCCCGCGCCCGCCGCAAGCGCCCAGCCGAACACGCCGATCTCACTGCCTGCGACCGCCGCCAGGCCGGCGGTGCGCCCGTCGCGGACCGTGCGGTGGACGAACAGCGCGGTCGCTGGTCCGGGCAGCACTGCCAGCACGAGGCACGCCAGCGCGAACTGCGGCAGGACGGCAAGCACATGGTGCACGGCCCGATTAGAACAGCACCGTCGAGAGGATTCCGACCTGGTGCATCCCGAGCCGGTCGTAGAGCCGCCGGGCCGCCAGGTTGAAGTCGTTCACGTAAAGACTGACGGAGGGGGCGAGCCGCAGCGCATGTGCCACGACGGCGGCCATCGCCGCGGTGCCGATGCCCAGGCGGCGGCGGTCCGGGCGCACCCACACGCCCTGCACCTGGCAGGTGTGCCGCGATACCACGGCAAGCTCTGCCTTGAACACGACATCGCCGTACGCATCGGTACGGACGAGGACGCGGCGTGCCCTGACGAGCGCGGCGAGCTGCGACCGGTAGCCGTCCCCTTTCGGTCCGGACAGTGGCGTGATGCCGAGCTCTTCGTCGAACATCGCGGCGGCGGCCGGCAGGTAGCGGTCGAGCTCATCGATCCGAGCAGGACGGACGAGCGGATCGGCCGGCACCATGGCTGCGCGGTCGAGCGCGAGCAGCGGCTGCTGCGGGTGCACCCTGCGCGCCGCACCCCAGTTCGAGGACAGCGCCGGCCACAGCACCGCCATCGCCTCGGCCGGGCCGACCATGGAGGAACACGCGCGACGCCGCACTGCGAGGTATTCGGCCAGAGCGGTCCAGGCGGCACCGTCGCCGCCGATGGGGAGCAAGGTGCCGCCCGCGTAGCACGCCGCCGTCGGCGCGCCGGGTTCCCCGACCACGAGCATGTCGGCGATGCGGCCCGAGTCGAGACGCGCAGCAATCGCGGAATTGCCGAACGGCTCGGCGTCGACCATTACTTGCACCGCCGCGAGGTCGGCCGTGTTCAGCCGTCGTACGACGGCAGCCGGCGCGGAAAGGGCCGTCACGGCGGTGACGGTACCGGCTTGGTGCGCAGCTTCAGGTGACCGACACCGTGGGCGGCCCGGACGGCACGCCCTCGTCACCCATCTGCTCGGCGAGGCGCATCGCCTCCTCGATCAGCGTCTCGACGATCTGCGACTCCGGCACCGTCTTGACGACCTGCCCCTTGACGAAGATCTGCCCCTTGCCATTGCCGGACGCCACACCCAGATCGGCCTCGCGCGCCTCACCCGGACCGTTCACGACACAGCCCATGACCGCGACGCGCAGCGGCACCTCCATGCCCTCGAGTCCGGCGGTGACCCTGTCGGCCAGCGTGTAGACGTCCACCTGGGCGCGGCCGCAGGACGGGCAGGACACGATCTCGAGCCGCCGCTGCCGCAGGTTCAGCGACTCGAGGATGGCGAGGCCGACCTTGACCTCCTCGACCGGCGGTGCGGACAACGACACCCGGATCGTGTCGCCGATGCCATTGCTCAGCAGGGCGCCGAAGGCGGTCGCCGACTTGATCGTGCCCTGGAACGTCGGTCCGGCCTCGGTGACGCCGAGATGCAGCGGATAGTCGCACTGGTCGGCGAGCAGCTCGTAGGCCTGCACCATGACCACCGGATCATGGTGCTTGACGGAGATCTTGAAATCGCGGAACCCGTGCTCCTCGAACAGCGACGCCTCCCAGAGCGCGGACTCCACGAGGGCCTCCGGTGTGGCCTTGCCGTACTTCGCGAGCAGCCGCTTGTCGAGCGAGCCGGCGTTGACGCCGATACGCAGCGACACCCCGGCGTCGGTGGCGGCGCGGGCGATCTCGCCGACCTTGTCGTCGAACGCCTTGATGTTGCCTGGGTTCACTCGCACCGCGGCGCAGCCGGCGTCGATCGCGGCGAAGACGTACTTCGGCTGGAAGTGGATGTCGGCGATCACCGGGATCTGGGAGTGTTTGGCGATCTCGGGCAGTGCGTCGGCATCGTCCTGGCTCGGCACCGCCACTCGCACGATGTCACAGCCGGATGCGGTCAGTTCGGCGATCTGCTGCAGCGTGGTGTTGACGTCGGCGGTCAGCGTCGTCGTCATCGACTGGACGGAGATCGGCGCGTCGCCGCCGACCGCGACCGAGCCGACCTTGATTTGGCGCGACTTGCGCCGTGGCGCGAGAACCGGCGGCGGCATGGCGGGCATGCCAAGCGAAACGGAGGTCACGGCGACCAGCCTAGCCGCCGAGGTTCACCGGCTTGACGATGTCGGCGTAGACGACGAGCAGTGTGACGACGATCAGCACCGAGGCCACGGCGTACATCACCGGCAGCATCTGCGCAGTGTCGACGTAGATGGGTTGCCGCTTACGTTCGGCCGTGTCGCCGCCCGCGCCCACGGTGCTGCGGGCACGCAGCCGTGCCCGTCCCCGCTTCGCCGCTTCGACCAGGGCACCGGCGACGTGCCCGCCATCCAGCGGCAGCAGGGGCAGCAGGTTGAAGAAGAACAGCAGCAGGTTGACCGTGGCAAGCAGCTCGGTCAGGAAGAAGATCTTGTCCTGGGCATCGAGCGCGTTGCTATCAGCGACCTGGCCGCCCAACCGGCCGATGCCGACGACGCCGATCGCACCGTTGGCGTCGCGCTTCTTGCCCTCGAATACAGTGCCCCACAGGCTGCCGATCTTGCTCGGATAGCTGCCGAGCGCACGCAGTCCCTGCGCGAACTGGCTCACGATCTGGCCGGGCACGGCTGCCGGCGACAGCGGCTGGTACGCCTCGCGCGCCGACACCCCGAGGTAGCCGGCCTCCTTCGTTTTGGTGCCGTCGGCGTTTGCGTACTTCAGGTTGCGGACCGGCGTTATCGGGACGCTCCGCTCGGTGCCGTCGCGGCTCACCGTGAGCGTCAGATGCTTGCCCGCCGACGCCTCGATGATCTTGACGGCCTGGTCCCAGCTGTGGATGGGTGTACTGCCGATCGCGGTGATCTTGTCGCCCGGCAGCAGCCCGGCAACGGCGGCGGGTGCGTTCGGCCTCGCGCAGTCGTTCTCACTCGCAGCCGACGAGGTGGCCGGAACGACGCACTTGGCTACTGAGTCGATCGTGGTAGTGGCGTTCTTCTGCCCGAGCACGGTCAACAAGAGCACGGTAAGCACGATGTAGATGACGAGGTTCATCGTCGGGCCGCCGAGCATCACGATCATCTTCTTGCCGGGTGTAAGCCGGTAGAACTGGCGAGCCTCGTCCTCGGGCCGCACCTCGGCGCGGCTGACCGCGCGGAACTCCTCGACGGCGGTGGCCAGCCGGCGCGGCCACCGCGACCGGCTGCCGTCCTGGCGCGGCGGCACCATGCCGATCATGCGGATGTAGCCGCCGAGCGGCACCGCCTTGACGCCGTACTCGGTGTCGCCACGCCTACGCGACCAGAGCGTCGGCCCGAAACCCACCATGTACTGGCTGACCTTCACGCCGAACTTCTTGGCCGGCACCAGGTGCCCGATCTCGTGCAGCGCAATCGAGGCGAGCAGCCCGAAAGCGAAGATCAGGACGCCGACCAGGTACAGCACCCCGGCGCCTCCTCAGGTTCGGGCGATGATCTCGCGAGCACGACCACGCGCCCACTCCTCGGCGCGTTCAACGTCTTCGACAGTACCTGGGGTTCCCGCGCTCACATGCGCGTCGTTCAGCCACTCGTGCAGTACGTCGGCAATCGTGTCGACGATTCCGAGGAAACCCACAGCACCTGCATGGAAAGCATGTACCAGCTCTTCGTTGGCCGCGTTGTAGACGGCCGGTGCGCAGCCGCCGGCCCCGCCGGCCTCGCGGGCCAGGTCGATGGCGGGAAACGCCTTGGCGTCAAGCGGCTCGAACGTCCACGTCTGGGCCACCGTCCAGTCGACCGCCGGTGCGGCGCCGGGCACCCGATCCGGCCAACCCAGGGCCAGCGCTATGGGCAGGCGCATGTCCGGCGGCGACGCCTGCGCCACCGTGGCGCCGTCGGTGAACTCGACCATCGAGTGGATCATCGACTGTGGATGTACCACCACGTCGATGCTCTCGTAAGGGACGCCGAACAGCAGGTGCGCCTCGATGACCTCCAGGGCTTTGTTGACCAAGGTCGCCGAGTTGGTCGTGATGAGCTTGCCCATCTGCCAGGTCGGGTGGGCCAGGGCCTGCTGCGGAGTCACGTCGGCCATCTCGTCACGGCTACGGCCCCGGAACGGGCCGCCGCTCGCGGTGAGAACCAAGCGCCGTACCTCTGCTGTCGCGCCGGCGCGCAGGCACTGCGCGAGGGCGGAATGCTCCGAGTCGACGGGCACGATCTGCCCGGCAGCCGCTCTCTCCAGGACGAGCGGGCCGCCCGCGATCAACGATTCCTTGTTCGCCAGCGCCACGGTGCGCCCGGCATCGAGGGCGGCGAGGGTCGCCCGCAGGCCGTGTGCGCCGGCGACGCCGTTGAGAATGACGTCGGCGTCGTAGCCCGCCAGTTCGATAGATGCACTCGGCCCGCCGACAATGTGCGGACGTGGCACGCCGGGCGGCCAGCGCCCGTCGAGGAGTTCACGCAGGTCACCGACCCGGTCGGCGCGACCGATGCCGACGGCGTCGACGCACAGGGCGGCAGCCTGCTCAGCCAGCAGCACCGGGTCGCTGCCACCGGCGCACACCGCCGCGACACGGAACCGTTGCGGCGCCGCACGGACGACGTCGATGGCCTGGGTGCCGATCGAGCCCGTGGACCCGAGGACAACGACGCTGCGGGCTGCGGTCACCGGGCCATTCTCGCAGTCGGCGAGCGCAGTGCCAGAATGAGGGAGGACGCGTCCAGACGGGAGACACCGTGGCCCTGAAACCCGGCAGCGAGCCGCCCAACACCGGTGCTCCCGAGGACTACGCCGAGCATCACCCGACCGAGCACCCGTCCGACTGGGGCTGGCACGGCGAGTGGGGCCGCGCGGCACGCGTTGCCGGCTGGGTGGTCGTGGTCATCCTGGTGGTGATGATCACCGCAACGCACTACAACGGGACGGGCACGCTGTCGCTCATCGCGGTGGCCGCTTTGCTCGTGATAGCGCTGCTCTGGGACATAAACCGCCGCCGCACGTCGTGGCGCCAGTGACCCACACCGGGTGCGGACGCTACGCGATCGGCAGCTCCGCTATCCCCCAGGGCGACTTGTAGTCGCCCGCGAGCAGATCGAGGAACGGCGCGGCGTCGAACGCCTCCGGGCCGACCACGCCGGCGCCGGCCCACGTGCCCGAGTCGATCAGCTCCAGCGCCACGATCGGGTTGACAGCCGTCTGCCACACGACCGCTTGTGCCCCGTACTCGCGCATCGACCACTCGTTGTCGACGACGTGGTAGACGTACGTCGAGCGCGGCGTGCCGTCGGTGCCGGTCCCGCGCACCCAGGTGCCCGCGCAGGTCCTGCCGCGCATCCGCTCGCCCAGGGTCGCCGGATCGGGCAGGCATGCCGCCACCACGTCGCGCGGCGCGACCTCGACCGACCCGGCATTGACGGGCGACGTGCTGTCGAGGCCGAGCTTGTGAAGGGTCTTGAGCACCTCGATGAACTCGTCGCCGAGCCCGTACTTGAACGTGACCCGCTTGGCGTCGATCCAGCGTGGGACGAGCAACACCTCCTCGTGCTCGACGTTCACGCACTCGACGGGGCCGATGCCCTCGGGGAAGTCGAAGATTTCCGGCTCGCTGAACGGCTCGGTGGTGAACCAGCCGCGGCCCTTCTCGTAGATCACCGGCGGGTTCAGGCACTCCTCGATCGTCGTCCAGATCGAGAACGACGGCGCGAAGTCGTATCCCTCCACCACCAGGTTCGCGCCGTCGCGCACGCCCACCTCGTCGATCTCCGCGAAGAGGTGGTCGGCGGCGTAGCGGGCGAAGACGTCCGCGAGGCCGGGCTCGACGCCGATGCCGACCAAGGCGAGCCGTCCAGCGGCCTCCCACTCGGCGGCCAGGGCGAACTGCTCGTCGCCGAGCTTCACGCCGGTCCGGGTGTACGGCTCATCGGGGTGCGGACGGGACAGCGACATCGCCATGTCGAGGTAGTGGACGCGCCGCGCGAGCGCCGCTCGGAAGATCGGCATCGTGAACCGCGGGTCGGTGGCGCCGAGCACGGCGTCGATGCGATGCCCTGCCAGCACCGCCTCGACGCCTGCCTGATCCGACGCATCCAGCCGCGCCGGCCGGAATCGGTCGTCAGCGACCGCCGCGACCGCACGTTCTGCCCGGTTCAGGTCGTAGTCGGCGACGAGGACATGCTCGAGGAACGGCCGCCCGGCGGCGATGCGCACGGCTGCCGACCCCACGCCGCCGGCGCCCAGGATCAGTACTCGCATCCGCGCCTCACCGGGAGTCGAGTAGCGCCTGGCCGGGATCCCAGGGGGGCCCTCCGAGGGCGTCACGGCGGCGGCGGGCGATCGCCGACAGGGCCTCCAGGCAGACCCGGTTGGCGAGGAACGAGGTGATGTCGGCGTGGTCGTAGGGTGGCGACACCTCGACGACGTCCATGCCGACGATCGGCAGCTCGTAGCAGACGCGGCGCACCGAGTCGAGCAGCTGGCGGGCCGAGAGTCCGCCCGGCTCGGGCGTCCCGGTTCCCGGTGCGTGTCCCGGGTCGCACACGTCGATGTCGACGGACAGGAACACCCCGTCGCAATCGTCCATCGCGACCTCGAACGCCTCGGAGAGGCACGCGGCCAGCCCGCGCACGCCGATCTCGGTCATCTCGTATGAGCGCATCCGCTGCTGCGCCATCCAGTCCAGCGTCTGGGTTGGCGGCCAGTAGCCGCGCAGCCCGATCTGAAGGAACCGGTCGCCGCGCACTGCGCCGGACTCGATCAGCCGCCGCATCGGCTGTCCGTGCCCGATGAGCGAGCCGAACCTGACGTCGCCTGTGTCGGCATGCGCGTCGAAGTGCACCATCGACACGCGGCCCTGGCCCAGGTGCTGTGCCACGCCGGCAGCGTCGGGCCAGGCGATGGTGTGGTCGCCGCCGAGGACGAGCGGGATCGCGCCGGTGCGCGCGACCGCATAGACAGCGGCCTGCAGGTCACGTACCGACCGCTCGGCATCGCCGGAGAACATCTCGACGTCACCGGCGTCGTAGACGTGCAGGTCACGCAGCCCGTCGGCTCGCAGGGCAAGCGACGGGCGGGAGCCGTCGTGCGGGAGATAGCAGGCCTGCCGGATGTACTGCGGACCGAACCGGGTACCCGACCGGTGCGACGTTCCGCCGTCGAAGGGCGCGCCGAGTATGACCACGTCTGCCTCGGCGTAGGTCGCCGGATCGGCCCAGTCGCAGCGGTCGACGCCGAGGAACGTGATGTCCGGGCCGAATTGCGCGCCGTACCTGCTCATGCCTGCTTCCGGCGGTTCGCCACGGCCGCCAGCAGCGCGAGCAGCACGCCACCGGCGAAGATCAGCGTGCCCATGACGTTCACCTGTGGGGGGACGCCGACACGTGAGGCGCCGTACACCCAGAGCGGGAACGTGACGGTGTTGCCCGCGTTGAAGCTCGTGATGATGTAGTCGTCGATCGACAGCGCGAACACCAGCAGGGCGCCGGCCAGCACACCCGGCATGATCAGGGGGAGGGTGACCCGGAAGAACGTCGCGACGGGGCCGGCCCCGAGATCGCGCGCGGCTTCCTCCAGCGCCGGATCGAATCCGGCCATGCGCGCACGCACGGTGATCGCGACGTAGGCGATGCTGAACATCACCTGCGCGATCACGATCGTCCAGTAGCCGCGCGCAACGCCGAGCGTCAGGAACAGGCTGAGCAGTGCCGCACCGAGAACCACCTCCGGCGCGGCGATGTTGGCGAACAGCAGCAGGTTGACCGAGCCGGAGCCGCGGAACCGGTATCGCCCGAGGGCCACACCCATCAGCGTGCCGAGCGCGGTCGCGATCACGGTGACGATGAGCGAGATCGACAGCGAATTGACCAGCGCCTGCGTCAGGTCGGGGATCGTGAACAGCTCGCGATACCACCGCAGCGTGAAGCCCTGCCAGCGGATGTTGAACTTGCCGGTCGTGTCGTTGAAGCCGAAGACGATCATCACGATGATCGGCGACGACAGCCACAAGATCACCAGCCAGGACCAGACGGGCAACACCCAGCGTGTGCGCGACCGCCGCCGGGACCGCGCCGGCGGAGCCTCCTCGCGGAGCGCCTCCTGCACGGTCATCGAGCGTTCACCTCGAAGACGTCCTCGGTACCGAGAGCCCGCGCATAGGCGAACACTCCCACGAGGAGCAGCGCCATGAGGATGAACGACAACGCCGCGGCCATCGGGTAGTCGAGGTTGGTGAAGTATTGGGTCTGGATGATGTTGCCGATCATGGTGGTTTTCGCACCGCCCAGGATCGACGCGTTCACGTAGTCGGCCGCCGCCGGGACGAACGTCAGCAGCACGCCGGCGAAGACGCCCGGCAGTGAGAGCGGGAAGACCACTTTCCGGAACGCTTCGCGGCTCGACGCATACAGGTCGGCCGATGCCTCGAGTAGCGCCCGGTCAACCCTTTCCAGCGCCACGTAGATCGGCAGCACCATGAAAGGAAGGAAGTTGTAGGTCAGCCCGCCGATGACCGCGTACGGCGTCTGCAGCACATGGAACCGGCTGCCGATCAGGCCCAAGTGGCGCAGCGGCGAGAGCACGATCCCGTTGTCGGACAGCATGAAGTTCCACGACTGCGTCCGTATCACGAACGACACGAAGAACGGCAGCAGCAGCAGGAACAGCAGGCTCGACTTGTGCGCACCGCCGCGGAACGCGATCCAATAGGCGACCGGGTAGCCGATGACCAGGCAGAGCAGCGTGGCGACGAGGCCGTAGACCAGCGACCGCACGAACTGCACGTGGTACGCGTCCCACGCCTCGACGTAGGTGTGCCAGTGGAACGTCTGCTTGAACCCGCTGACGATGTCGCCGGTCTGTGTGGAGACGGACAGCATCACGAACGTCGGCACCACGAAGAACAGCGCGAGCCAGAGCCAGCCCGGCAGAACGAGGTAGTACGGCGCAAGGCGGGCGCTCAGCCTGGACCGGCTCACGGGACGTCCTTATCCGCCGGGCGTGTCGCTCTTGGCGCGCGCGCTCATCGCGGCCCGCTCACGACTGGTAGATCGGCTCGAAGAGGGAGTTCCAGGTCTTTTCCTCTTCGGCAGTGAGGACCCGGTAACGATGCAGCCTGCTGAAGTCGCTGGGCGAGGGGAAGATGAGCGGGCTCGAGACGAGCTCGTCCAGGCTGGCCTTGTCGTCGCCTGTGGCCTTCGCGGCATCTTGTCGCATAACCGCCCGCGCGGCGGGCACGGGCGTGATGTAGTTGATGTACTCGGCGAGCATTGCGGCGATCTCAGGCTTGTAGACGAAGTCCATGTACGTCATCGCGTCGACCGGGTGCGCCGCGTGCTGCGGGATGCACATGTTGTCCGTCCAGAGCACGGCCCCCTCCTTGGGCACCACGAACCTCAGGCTGGCGCCAGAGGCGTTGGCCTGGAAGATGTCGCCCGACCATGCCATGGAGACCCAGATGTCGCCCTTCGAGAGCGGGTCGATGTAGTCCTGCTCGTAGTACTTGCGCACCTGCGGTCGCTGCTTCTTCAGCCAGTCGGCCGCCTTTTTCCAGTCGGCCTCGGTCGATGTCTCGGGGTTCACACCGATGGCGGTCAGTGCGGAATTGGGCAGGTCCTGGGTGTCGCCGAACATCCCGACCTTGCCCTTGAACGCCGGATCCATCAGGTCTGCCCAGCTGGTGATCGGCCGGCCCGTGCGCTTGGGGTCGTAGCCGATGCCGGTCATGCCGGACTGCCAGGCCATCGAGTAGACGTTGCCCCGGTCATAGCTGGGGTTCTTCACCAGCGGGCTGGCGTATTTGTAGAAGTTCGTCATCCGCGACTGGTCGAGTGCGATGAGGTATCCGAGCTCGCGGAGCTTGTCGAGATACGTGCCATTGGTGATGACCATCAGGTCGTAACCGGTGCTCTGACCGGCAGCGAGCTCGGGCTGGATCTTGCCGAAGAACGAAGCGTTCTCCTGGATGACCTCGCTGTACTTGACCTTGATGCCGGTCTGCTTGGTGAACTCGTCGATCGACGGATGGTCGTTCTTGTTCTTGGGGTTCACGTCGATGTACAGGGGCCAGTTGGCGAAGTCGAGGGTGCCGGTCTGCTTCTTGTCCGCCCAGAATTGCTTCGCCTGCGCTGACGCGGAGGTGCCGGTGGCGGTGGCGCCCTTCTTGCTGGATACGCCGCAAGCGGCGAGCGCCATGGCCAGGGCCGAGGCGCCGCCGAGCTGCAGGACGCTGCGGCGGCTCATGCGCGGACTGGTCAGCCCGCGCAGGAAGTCGGCCGGCAGGTCGTCGTGAGTGGGAACGTCAGGCATCGGTGATCCTCCGGAGCGCGATCTAGAGCGGTTGGTCTTGCATCGGCGCTGCCGGGGTGGGGGCAAGCGCGAGGGAATGATCGGGACGCCAGGACAGCCACACGTCCGCGCCCCGTTGCGCGACGTCGCTGGCGTCGGAGGCATTCTGCACGAAGACGCTGAGCTCGGCGCCGATCCGCGTCGTAACCGCGTACTGGGTGCAGGTCCCGAGGTACACGACCTCGTTGACGCGACCGCGCAGCGCACACCAGCCCGGCGTCGGGGCCTGCAACGACATCACGATCTTCTCCGGCCGCACGGTGAGGTCGAGAGATGCGCCGACCCCGGAGCAGCACGAGCTGGCGTCCGGCACGATCAGCGACTCGCCCGGGCCGGCCTCGAGCACGGCCGTTGACCCGTTGAGCTCGCGTACGCGTCCGGTCATGAGATTGGACGTGCCGATGAAACCGGCGACGAATCGGGTACGTGGCCGCTCGTAGACCTCGCGCGGGCTGCCCAGCTGTTCCACGCGGCCGGTGTTCATCACGACGAGCCGGTCGGAAAGGGTGAGCGCCTCGTTCTGGTCATGCGTCACGAAGACGAACGTGATTCCGACCTCGCGCTGAATGCGTTTGAGCTCGAGCTGCATGGCCTGGCGCAGCTTCAGGTCGAGCGCAGCCAGTGGCTCGTCGAGCAGCAGCGCGCGTGGCCGGTTGACAAGAGCGCGGGCGAGCGCGACCCGCTGCTGCTGCCCACCTGACAGTTCACGGGGCCGACGGTCGGACTTCCCCTTGAGCTCGACCAGCTCCAGCATCTCGGCGACCCGGCGCCGCGTCTCCGCCCTCGGCACGGACTTGCGCTCCAGCCCGAACGCGACGTTGTCGTGGACCGACATATGCGGAAACAGCGCGTACGACTGGAAGACCATGTTCACGTCGCGCCGGTTCGGCGGCACACCCACGACATCGGTGCCGTGCAACAAGATGCGGCCTTCGGTCGGCTCCTCGAACCCGCCGATCATCCGCAGCGTGGTGGTCTTGCCGCAGCCGGACGGGCCGAGCAGGGAGAAGAACTCGCCCGCCTCGATCCGCAGATCGATTCCGTCCACCGCGACCGCGTCGGCGTGCAACTTCCGAAGCTTCACCAGTTCGATCGCGCCGCCGGAAGGCCGGCCACCATTGCGAGGGGTGTCGCTGGTCATGGCGGGGAGTCTAGGCACGGTCGGGGTCCACCGAAAGCCTGACTGAACAGCCAGTAAGTCGGGATCTCCTTCTGTCGACCCCGGAGACGGTACTCTTGCGCCGTGCTGAAGGAGAGTGGCGGCCGCGGCGACCACGCCGACCGCCGACGGGCGGAGCTCGTCGAGGCCGCGCGGCAGGTGGTGTTGGAGCGTGGCATGGCCAGCACGCGGGTGGCGGACATCGCCAAGGCGACGAACGTGAGCGGTGGGCTCATCCACTACCACTTCGCCACCAAGGACGATCTCATGGCGGAGATGCTGCGGGTCACCAGCGACTCCGAGCGCAGCGGGCTCGAGGAGATCGTGGCGGGGCCTGGCACCGCGGTCGAGCGGCTCGACCGCGTCATCCGTCAGTACGTTCCGCGCACGCGCACCGATCAGAGCTGGATCCTGTGGATCGAGTCGTGGGCGGCTGGGCTGCGGGCGCCGGTGCTGCGTGACATCCTCAACGAGCTCGAAACGGCCTGGATCAGCGCGCTGGAGCGGGTGATCCGGGACGGGGTGGCCTCGGGCGAGTTCGAGTGCGAGGACCCGGGCGGGGCCGCGGAGCGGCTCGATGCGCTGTTGGACGGTCTGATCG
>JBKPQY010000149.1:0-5452 GCA_046734315.1 Actinomycetota bacterium
CTGCTGCGCCGCGGTGGCACTACCCGTGGAGGTGTTCGCGGCCGACGGCGGGCTCGCCGGCGACGCGCTGCCCTTGGCGGCGACCACGCTGGTGCCGCTGGTGGCGGCGCTGATGCCCAGCCCGACGGCCACGGCGGCCGCCGTCACCCCGAGGCCGGCAGCGACGAGTGCACCGCGGTGCCGCCGGCGGGGTGGTTCGGGCTGTTGGTACGGGTATGGGTATGGGTACCGGTACGGAGACGGGTCGGGCTGCCACGGCGGCTGGTTGTTCTGGCTGTCGGGCGTCTGCTCCATCGATCTCAACTCCCACGGTTTCGTGTTCTCGCCTTCCAGTGGGCGCCTCCGAACTAACCCATGTCTGTGTGGACGTTGTGTGCTGGCTGAGCATGGTTGCCAAGGTCGCGGAACCGTGCTTGACGCGTCCGGCGCCGGACGTTGCCGCCATCGATGGCGCAAGCTACCGGATGAGCTCGCGTGCATGCGCGGCCGCCGCGAGAGCGTCCGGGTTGGCGGTCCGCTCGTACACGTCGACAGCGGTGTCGGCGAACTTGATCACATGCTCGTCGCCGTGTGCGACCGCTTGCTCGACGACGTCGTGCGGGCTGGCCGGCGCAGGTGTGCGCTCGTTGCGCGCAGCGTCGGGCGCATAGGCCGAGGTGATCGCGGCGCTGGCCGCCCACACGGCTGCGAGGCTCGGCGCCCACATCTCGCGCGGCAGCACAGGCAGGACTGAAAGCACCGCATTCGGGGCAGTAGCGGTGTGTACGAGCAGCACCGGGCTGCTGTAGCCGTGGCTGAGGTAGCGCAGCGTGGCGGCGTCGACGAGTTCGAGCAGCCGGGCGTGGGCAGCATCGGCGTCGGCCACACCGGAAAGCGCCGCGACCGATTCCGGCCAGCCGGCGAGTTCGCCCAGCCGAGCGAGCCGGCCCGCGATGGGTCCGCTCTGCTCGGCGAGGTGCGGGATACCGGCAAGCGCGCTCCCGGGGTCGAGTCGGCCGTTCGGCTCACGCACGCCGGGCACGGTAGTGGACCGTGCCGCCCAGTACCCGAGGGCGTAGCCGAGCTCTGCGACGGCGGCATCCGACTCGTCGCCGGAGCGGAGCGTGCGAACGGCGTGGCCGGTGCGGATCACCCCGTGGGTCGCCCCGGCGGCGATGCCGGGCAGCAGCCGCGGCCACCACGCGACGAGCACGTCCCGCCAAGGCCGCTCGGTGACCTGGCGGACGAGGTAGGCCGTCCAGTCGCCGATGCGGGCACCGTCGCCGAGCGCGCGCTGCCAGTCCGCATCGCTGATCGCCTCGCGCGGTGCGGGCAGCTCGTCGAGCCGGCGCAGGTAGGCGTCGACCCAGCGCGGCACGTCGCCGGCGTGACCGCGGCGGGCCAGCACCTCCGCGGCCATCGGCCCGTGGTTGGACAGATTGCCGCCCCACTCCGGCCCGGTGGCGTGCAACCGCTCATACGCTTCGTCCAGCGCGGTAATGCCCATTTCGGCAGCGTATGGCGTGTCACGCTCGGGTGAGCGAGTCGGGGGTCAACTCGGAAAGGCCGCGGTGGCCGGACAAGGCCATGGTCAGATCGAGGTCGGCCAGCAGGCTGCGCACCACATGCCGCACGCCGTCGCGGCCGCCGAGCGCAAGACCGTACGCATAGGGCCGGCCGAGTAGCACCGCCCGCGCGCCGAGTGCCAGCGCCTTGAGCACGTCCGCGCCGGTACGCACGCCCGAGTCGAGCAGCACCGTGAGCCGGTCGCCGACCGCTTCCACAATGCCCGGCAGCGCGTCCAACGCCGCGACGGCTCCGTCGACCTGGCGCCCACCGTGGTTGGACACCACGATGCCGTCCATTCCGGCGTCAGCGGCCAGGCGCGCGTCGTCGGGATGCAGGATGCCCTTCAACACGATCGGGCCCTCCCACTGCGAGCGCAGGGACGGCAGCCGGTCCCACGACTTGTCGACGCCGACCGCCATGGGCAGCCAGCGCAGCACCGCGGACTGCAGGTCGTCCTCGGGCGGCTTCGCCAGTCCGGCCCGGAATGCCGGGTCGGAGAAGTACACGGCGAGCCCCGTCCCGCGGACGAACGGCAGGTACGCCTGGTCGAGGTCGTGCGGCCGCCAGCCGAGAAGCCAGGTGTCGAGGGTGACGACCAGCGTGGTGAACCCGGCAGCGCTCGCCCGGCCGAGGATGCTCGCGCACACGTCGTCGTCGTTGGGCCAGTACAACTGGAACCAGCGGGGGCCCTCACCGCTCGCGGCAGCGATCTCCTCGATCGAGTACGAGGCCGCCGTCGACATGATCATCGGCACGCCGAGGTCGGCCGCGGCGCGCGCCGTCGCCAGTTCGCCCTCGGGATGCACGATCGACTGAACGCCGATCGGCGCCAGCAGCACCGGCGCCGGCATCGGCGTGCCGAGCACGCTGGTAGCGAGTGCGCGATTCGTCGCGTCGCGCAGCATCCGCGGCACCAGCCGCCACCGGTCGAACGCCGCGCGGTTGGCCCGTGCCGTCGCGCCGGAGCCTGCCGCACCTTCCACGTACCAGAACGGCCCCGGCTCCATCGCCGCCCGGGCGGACTCCGCCAGCGCGGACGTATCGGTGCTGAACGCGGGGCGCACCTGGGCCAGGCCCTGCAGGTAGATCTCGTTCGCGTAGTTCGAGAGTGGCACCGTCATGGACAGGCAGTCTGCCGGACCGGGACCCTCTCCGGTTGGCCGGTTCACTCCCGATGAAGCTCCGCGAGAACGGCCGCAAGTGAGCGGTCGCGGGCCGCCTCCTCAGGCGTGTGCTCGGCCAGCGGAGTCCCCGCGACCATCTCCCACACCCGGGCCATCCCGGCGAACAGCTCCGGAGGCGTCGGTCGGCGGACCGTACCCGCCGCCCCCGGGCGTCTCGACGAGCAGGACGTCGCCGGGACTGACGTCGGCGAACGCACAACCGGGCAGTTCGTCCACCGTCCCGTTCCCGCGCTCCACGGCATTGCGGCCCAGCGCACCGGGCGCTCCGCCCGCCAGCCCGTACGGCGCGCGGCGCCGATGCCCGGACAGCGTGCTCACCGTCATCGGCTCGCGGAACCGGATGCGGCGCAGGGCGCCGTCGCCGCCGCGCCAGCGCCCGGCCCCGCCGCTGCCCCGGCGGATGGCGAAG
This sequence comes from Actinomycetota bacterium, assembly GCA_046734315.1. GTDB lineage: Bacteria > Actinomycetota > Actinomycetes > Mycobacteriales > Jatrophihabitantaceae > DASXRA01. The sequence goes on from JBKPQY010000149.1 coordinate 3,142, forward strand.
CTCTCGACCAGCACCGGAAACCGGGATTCGAGCACCTCCGGATCCGTCAGCCGGGAGTTGGTCATGTGCGTCTGGACGGCATCCGTCCCAGCGAAACCCACGCCGGCTCCGGACCCCGAGGCGACGGTCTCGTAGTACTGATGCCGCTCGTTGCCGAACGTCACGTTGTTCATCGTCCCCGAACCCTCGGCCTGTACGCCCAGCGCCGCGTACAGCGCGCCGACGATTGCCTGCGAGGTCTCGACGTTGCCGGCGACGACAGCGGCGGGATAGGTCGGAGCCAGCATCGAGCCTGCGGGGATGATCAGCTGCAGCGGACGTAGGCAACCGTCGTTGAGCGGGATGTCGTCGGCAACCAGGGTCCGGAAGACGTACAGCACGGCCGCTGTCGCGACCGACGAGGGAGCGTTGAAGTTCGTGTCCAGCTGCGGCGACGTCCCGCTGAAGTCGATGGTCGCGGTGCGCGCCGCCCGGTCGACGCTGACCCGCACCGCGATCACCGCTCCCGAGTCCATCTCGTAGCGGTAGACGCCCTCGTCGAGCGCGTCGATAACACGACGCACCGCCTCCTCGGCGTTGTCCTGGACATGCCGCATGTATGCCTGCACCACATCCAGGCCGAAGTGCTCGATCATGCTCCGCACCTCGGCGACGCCCTTCTGGTTGGCCGCGATCTGCGCGCGCAGGTCGGCGAGATTCGTCGCCGGATTGCGTGACGGGTATTGCGCCCCGGTAAGCAGAGCAAAGGTCTCGGCTTCGCGGAACCGCCCGTTCGCCGCGAGCAGCCAGTTGTCGAACAGCACGCCCTCCTCGTGCACGTCCCGGCTGGCGGCCGGCATCGATCCGGGCGTCAGCCCGCCGATCTCGGCGTGATGGCCGCGCGATGCGACATAGAAGAGGATCCGCCCGTCCCCGAAAACGGGGGTGATCACCGTGATGTCGGGCAGGTGCGTGCCGCCGTGGTACGGGTCGTTGACGGCGTACACGTCGCCGGGGCGCATCGTGCCCGAGCGGCGGAGGATCACCTCTTTGACACTCGTGCCCATCGAGCCCAGGTGGACCGGCATGTGCGGCGCGTTAGCGATCAGGTTGCCGTCCGGGTCGAACAGCGCGCAGGAGAAGTCCAGCCGCTCCTTGATATTGACGGACTGGGCGGTCGACTCCAGCGCGGCGCCCATCTGCTCGGCGATCGACATGAACACGTTGTTGAAGATCTCCAACAGCACCGGGTCGGCCCGGGTCGTCACCGCCTCGGCCGCGGGCGCGGCCACCCGCTCGATCAGCAGCTGGCCGCCAGTCTGCATGGTCGCGCGCCACCCGTCGTCCACGACGGTGGTCGAGCCGTCCTCGACGATGATCGCGGGGCCGCTCACGCCGTCGCCAGGGCCTAGGGTCGCCCGGTGCCGCAGGGCAGCAGACCGCCAGGCAGCCTGGCTGTACATCTGTACGGCGCCGGGGGGCTCGCTGCCGCGACTGTCGAGAGCGAGCGTGACGGGTTCGGTCACCGCGCTCACTTCGACCGAGACGGCTTCCACGACGAGTGGACGGTCCATCAGGAACGAGTACATCTCGCGGTACGTCGCCTCGAACGCGCGCGTCATGACGCCGATGTCGGCGAGATCGACCGCGAGCGACGTATCGGTGCCGTCGTAGCGCAGGTGGGCGCGACGCACGACACGAGTGGCGTCAGGCACTTCCGCGCGTGCCGCCTTCTCCAGGGCGTCCGTGAGTTCGCCGAGCCGGGAAAGCAGGGCCGTCTCCAGGGGAGCTTCGACGGACTGCTCCCGGATCGCCGTCGTGTCGGCCAGCCCGATGCCGAGCGCAGAGAGTACGCCGGCCATGGGTGGCACGAGCACGGTGTGGATGCCTAGCGCGTCGGCAACTGCGCAGGCATGCTGTCCACCTGCGCCGCCGAACGTGGTGAGCACGTACTCGGTGACATCGCGGCCGCGTTGCAATGAGATGCGCTTGACCGCGTTGGCCATGTTGGCGACCGCGATCTGCAGGAAGCCCTCGGCCACCTGCTCGGGCGTGCGGCCGTCGCCGATCTCCTGCGCCAAAGCAGCGAAGCGACGGCGTACAACTGCGACGTCGAGCGGCTGATCGCCATCGGGACCGAAGACGGCCGGAAAGTGCGCCGCCTGAATCCGTCCGAGCATGAGATTGGCGTCAGTGACGGTGAGGGGCCCGCCATTGCGGTAGGACGCCGGCCCCGGGTCGGCGCCCGCGGAATCGGGGCCCACGCGGTACCGGCTGCCGTCGAAACGCAGGATCGATCCGCCGCCCGCGGCAACCGTATGGATGGCGATCA
>JBKPQY010000150.1:0-10059 GCA_046734315.1 Actinomycetota bacterium
CCATCGAGGTGCATGCCTACGACCAGCCGCTGACCCTGCTCGGACAGGGCACCCTGGCCTTGGAACTCGCCGCGCAGGCGCCCGAGCTGGACACCCTGCTCGTGCCGGTCGGCGGCGGCGGGCTTATAGGAGGCATCGCCGCCTATTACGCCGGGGACGTCCGGGTCATCGGAGTCGAACCCGAGGGCGCGCCGACTCTCACGGACGCGCTGCGCGCCGGGCATCCTGTCGACGCCCGCGCCGACAGCGTGGCGAGCGACGCGCTGGCCCCACGTCGCGTGGGCGAGCTCATGTTTCCCATCGCGCAGCGATTCATCGAGACGGTCCTGGTGGACGACGACGCGATCCGGACCGCGCAGTCTGCCCTGTGGGACATCGCCCGTGTGGTGGCCGAACCGGCCGGAGCCGCGGCGTACGCCGCCGTCTGCAGCGGCGCCTACCGTCCGGCCCGCGGCGAGCACGTCGGCGTCGTCATCTCCGGGGCGAACACCACCGCCGTCGAGCTCGGCTAGGACGTGCGTCGGCCCACGAGCTGGTCACCGAGCGGGCTGCGTAGGTAGAGCACGCTGCGTCCGCTGCGGGCCTTGCCGAGCAACCCGGCCGCGCGCAGCACGCGCAGGTGCTGGCTCACCGCACTCGGCGACACGGCGAGGCGATGCGCCAGCTCGGTGGTGGAGGCGGGCCGGTCGAGCAGGATCATCAACTGTGCCCGTGGTGCGCCGAGCAGGTCCGCGAGCGCCGCATCGCTCGCCACGTCGGAGGTCTGCCAGACGTTCGCCCGGCCGCGCGCGGGGTAGGTGATCTGCGGCGGCTCGTCGGCGCTGATGTAGGTGATCGCGCCCCGGCAGAACAGCGACGGAACCAGCGGAAGGCCCCGCCCGTCGATGTCGATCACATAGTGGCGGTCGTGCAAGAGGTCGACGTAGAGCACTCCGTCTGCCCAGCGCACCCGCGAGTCGAGGTCGGCGAACAGGGCCCGCGCCCCGCCGAGCGCGAGCTGCCTCGACCGGTAGACGATGTCGGCTTCCAACACCGCGCGGATACGCGGCCACCACGACTCGAGGCAAGCCTGCCAGTAGCCGGAAAGCGCCGCCACGATGCGGGACAGCACCGCGTCGGGACGCCCGCGGAGGACGGCAGGAAGGGGCGCGCCGTCGTACGTGGCCAGCAGCCCGTCAGCGACGCGCTGCGCCGGCGTAGCCCGCACGATCGCAAGCTCCGTGGCGAACTCCGTCAACGGCGTCTCGGCCCGCGGCGTGAGGAAGTCCGGTACCCACCGGCGCGGTGAGACCAGCGCGTCGAGCACCTCCACGTCGCACTCGCGCCACGCTGCGGCCGATGCGCGCCGCCACGGCAGGTGGAATGCCTGCCGCCCCGGCGCACGCCACACCCACAGGCTGAACACCGCCTCCTGTAGCGGTGACACGGCGAAGCTTGTCTCCGCCAGGTCGGCGACCCGCAGACGCATCTCGATCATTAAGCGAAAGCCTAAATCAATCGCCGACCGTCGGCATGCCGGTTCGGATCAGTGGCATGAGGCTTGTCCCCACCGACCCGTTGGTCCGGCGTCTGGCCCTGTCCACGCTGATCAACCGGTTCGGCAGTGGCTTGTTCATGACGACGAGTGCGCTGTTCTTCACCCGCTCGGCCGGCCTTTCCGTGGGCCAGGTCGGCCTCGGGCTCACCATCGCAGGTGGCTGCGGCGTCGCCGCGAGCATCCCGGCAGGACATGCCGCGGATCGCTTCGACCCCCGGAAGCTGTTCGTCGTGCTCGCCGTGATCGAGGCCGCGGGAATGCTGAGCTACACGCGGGTGCACTCCGTGGTGACGTTCCTGCCTGCGATCGCCGTCGTCGCCATCGTCGATCAATCGAGCAGCGCCGTGCGCAATACGCTGATCGCCGTCGGGCTGTCACCGGAACGCCGCACGCCCACCCGGGCGTATCTGCGCGTGGTGACCAACCTCGGCATCGGTGCCGGGGCGGCTGTCGCCGCGCTGGCCCTGCAGGCCGATACCCGCTCCGCGTATCTCAGCGTGATCGTGCTGAACGCGCTGACCTTCCTCGTCGCCGCGGGGCTGCTGGCCCGACTGCCGCTGGTGGCGAGCCCCGACCGGCCCGATGGCGGCCCGCGGCTTCGCGCGCTCACCGACGTGCCGTACCTGACCGTCACCGGGCTCAATGCAGTGCTGACCCTCCAGTTCGGGCTGCTCGAGGTCGGCCTCCCGCTGTGGATCGCCGGGCACACCCACGCGCCTCGGGTGATCGTCTCGGTGGTGTTCCTCCTCAACACCGCGATGATCGTATTGCTGCAGGTGCATGCCACGCGGCGGATCGACTCGATCGGCAGCGCCGGAAGGGCGGCCCGCCGAAGCGGACTGCTGCTCGGACTCGCCTGTCTCGTCTACGCGTTCGCGAGCGGCGCGACCACGTGGGTCGCCGCCGTCGTGCTCATAGCCGGTGGCGTCGTGCAGACGTTCGGCGAGATGATCTCTGCCGCCGCGGGCTGGACGCTCAGTTACGATCTCGCCGCGCCCGACGCCCCCGGCGCATATCAGGGCGTGTTCAACGGTGGGTTCGCCGCCTCGCAGATGCTGGCGCCGCTGGTCGTGACGGCGACGGCGATCCACCTCGGTCGGCCGGGTTGGCTCATCCTGGCGGCGGTGTTCGTCGGCGCCGGTGCCGCGCTCGTCCCCGCCTCGCGCTGGGCCGTACGGACCCGCACGGTCAGCGTTTCGGCGTGAACGGGTTGAGCGTGCGCACTCCGGTCCGCTCGACGTCCGCCGTGTTGCGAGTGACCAGCGTCCAGTCGTGAACAAGCGCCGTGGCAGCAAGCAGCCCGTCAACCACTGCCACCGGCTTGGGAACGCCAAGGTGCCCCCAACGATCAGCGATCTGCGAGGTGATCGGCACGATCCGCCGACCGTAGCTGACGACGAGCTCACCCACCCACTGCTCCAGCGCCGCGGCCGCGACCTCGTCGCTACGGCGACGGCCTTGAACCCAGCGTCGTAGCTCGCCGAGCGTGAGCACGCTCAGATGCCGTTCGTAGGGCAAGGTCTCGGTCAGCCAGTCCAGCACTGATCGATCCGGGCGGCGCTTGTGGATCTCGGACACCACGCTCGTGTCGATCAGGTAGGTCATCGTGCGTCGTCGAGGTCGATATCGCGCGGCAGGTCGTGCTTTCGATCGGCGACGATCTGATCCAGCAGATCAGCCAGCTCGTCGCTCCTCAGCCCGTGCAGCAGCGGATCGTCGACGTCCCTCGGACCGTGTAAGCGCCGGAACTCCTCGATGTCGATCACTACGGCGACCTCCTCGCCGTGCCGGGTCACGAACTGCGGTCCGTCTGTTCGGGCCTTCCGGAGCAGCTCGCTGAACTTCTGCTTCGCTTCCTGCACCTGCCAGTGGGCGTCGATCGTCACGTCTAGACAGACTAGTCAGAATTCGGTCTTTGACGCTACGGCTGGAGGGGGCATCTAGGCTCACTGCCGTGGCCTACTCCGCTCGCCCGGTCGCCGTCATCGTCCTTGCCGCCGGCGAGGGCACCCGCATGAAGTCAGCGTCGCCGAAGGTGCTGCACGGCTTCGCCGGGCGGACGCTGCTCGGCCATGTGCTCGCCGCGGCGGCGCCGCTGGGCGCAGCGCGCACCGTCGTCGTGATCGGTCACGGCCGCGACGCCGTGCGCGAGCACCTCGCCGCCATCGCTCCGGACGCCGTCCCCGTCGTGCAGGCCGAGCAGCACGGCACCGGCCACGCGGTACGCGTCGCACTCGATGCGCTGCCGCCGGACGCCGCCGGCACGGTCGTCGTCGTCCCCGCCGACGCACCGCTGCTGACGGCCGCCACCCTGCACGCGCTCGTCGCGGCACACGAGGGCGCGGCGGCCACCGTCTTGTCCAGCGTGGCGGACGACCCGACCGGCTACGGCCGCGTCGTCCGCGCCGGGGATGCCGTCACGAAGATCGTCGAGGAGCGCGACGCGACCGCCGAGGAGCGCACGATCAACGAGGTGGCCGCCAGCGTGTACGCGTTCGACCACGCGCTGCTACGCGACGCGATCAGCAAACTCACCACCGACAACGCCCAGGGCGAGGAGTACCTCCCAGATGTCGTCTCGATCCTCGTAAGGCAGGGGCAGCCGGTGCGCGCCGTGATCGGCGCGCACGACGAGACCGCCGGGGTGAACGACCGGGTGCAACTCGCCGCGGCGCACCGCCGCTACAACGCCCGGCTGCTCGACACGCACATGCGCGCCGGGGTGACCGTCGTCGACCCGGCCAGCACCTGGGTCGACGCCGGCGTCACGTTCGAGCGCGACGTGACATTGCTCCCGTCCGTGGACCTGCACGGCACGACTGCGGTTGCCTCCGGCGCGGTGATCGGGCCCCAGACGACGCTGATCGACACGGCCGTCGGCGCGGGGGCCACCGTCGAGCGCGCGGTCTGCCGGCAGGCGAGGATCGGCGCGGACGTCACGATCGGCCCGTTCGCGTATCTGCGGCCGGGCACAGTGCTGCACGACGGCGTCCACGTCGGCACGTACGTCGAGGTCAAGGGCAGCGAGGTGGGCGCCGGGAGCAAGGTGCCGCACCTGTCGTATGTCGGCGACGCGACGATCGGCGAGCAGAGCAACGTCGGCGCGGCCACGGTCTTCGTCAACTACGACGGGGTGGCCAAGCGCCGCAGCACGGTGGGCGACCACGTCCGCATCGGCTCGGACAGCATGATCGTCGCGCCGGTGGAGATCGGCGACGGCGCATACACGGCAGCGGGCGCCGTCGTCGTGAAGGACGTCCCGCCGGGAGCTTTGGCCCGGTCGAGCGCGCGCCAGGAAAACGTGCCAGGCTGGGTGATACGGAAGCGGCCCGGCACCGCAGCCGCCCAGGCCGCGCAGCGCGCCGAAGGGGGCGACCAGGCATGAGCACGAGACACCTGTCCGCACGCAAGACCCTGGTGCTGCTATCGGGGCGCGGGTACCCGGAGCTGGCCGACGAGATCGCCGCCGACATCGGCATCACCGTCACGCCGACCACAGCGATCGACTTCCCGGCCGGCGAGACGTTCATCAAGCCGAACGAGTCGGTGCGCGGCAGCGACGCGTTCGTGATCCAGTCCTACACGACTCCCATCAACCAATGGGTCATGGAGAGCCTGATCCTCTGCGACGCACTCAAGCGTGCGTCGGCGAAGCGGATCACGATCGTCATGCCGTTCTACCCGTACGCACGCCAGGACAAGAAGCATCGGGGCCGCGAGCCGATCTCCGCGCGCCTGATCGCCGACCTGTTCAAGACCGCCGGCGCCGACCGGCTGATGGCCGTCGACCTGCACACGGCGCAGATCCAGGGTTTCTTCGACGGGCCGGTCGACCACCTGTTCGCCCTGCCGTTGCTGTCGGCCTACGTAAAGCAGAAATACCCGGTCGACGACCTGATCGTGGTGTCGCCCGATACCGGGCGCGTGCGTGCCGCTGAGCAGTGGGCCGACCGACTCGGCGGGCGCCCCATCGCATTCGTGCACAAGACCCGTGACCCGGACGTCGCGAACAAGGTCGTCGCGCACCGGGTTGTCGGCGAGGTCGCCGGGCACACCTGCCTGCTCGTCGACGACATGATCGACACCGGTGGCTCGATCACCCAGGCTGCCGACCTACTCTTCGACAACGGCGCCACCGACGTCATCATCACCGCCACCCACGGCATCTTCTCCCCGCCCGCGACCGACCGACTCAAGAACAGCAAGATCACCGAGGTGATCGTCACCAACACGCTGCCGATCCGTGCGGACCAGGCATTCGACAAGCTCACCGTGCTCTCGATCGCCTCGATGATCGCCCAGGCGATCGTCGAGGTCTTCGAGGACGGGTCCGTGACCAGCCTCTTCGACGGCCGCAGCTGAGGCGATACTCGGTGGTACGCTCCCGCCATGAGTGGGACGTACCCTGTGGTGATGGGAGACCGGGGACGGCTGGTCATCCCCGCGGACTTGCGTGAGCGCATGCGCCTGGAACCCGGGACGCAACTTGTGCTGGTAGAGACCCGTCGTGGGCTCGTACTGGCAACCAGAGAGCAGGTCAAGCAGCTCGTACGCGACGAGTTGAAAGGGCTCGACCTCGTCGCCGAACTGCTCGCCGACCGGCGAAAGGCAGCCGCTGCGGAAGACGCTGCGTGAACCTGTTCGACTCGTCGGCCCTGCTGTGTTTCCTGCAGGGTGAACGCGGCGCGGACGTCGTCGAGCGCCGCATGAACCAGGGCGGCGCGTGCAGCGCGGCAAATTGGTCCGAGGTCGCCCGGAAGATCATCTCGCACCGGCTCGACTGGGACTTCGCACGCGGCCTGCTACTCAGCTACGGACTCACTGTCGAGCCCGTGCAGGCCGAGGACGCCGAACTCGCCGCCCGCATGTGGCGCGCGCGCAGCGGTCTGTCGCGTGCTGACCGGCTGTGCCTCGCGACGGCCAGACGGCTGTCCGCAACGGTATGGACCGCCGACGTCGCGTGGGGCACCGCCAAGCCGGTCCGCCAGATTCGCTGAGACGCCGGTCACGTCAGGGACGTCCCGGCGGCGGCTATCCGTGCGAAGGTGGCGAGGTCGAGCATCTCGCCGCGGGTGGTGGGGTCGACGCCGGCTTCGCGTAGCACCTCGGTCGCGGCGGCCGGCGAACCGGCCCAGGACGCCAGCGCCGAGCGCAGCATCTTGCGGCGCTGCGCGAATGCATGGTCGACCACCCGGAACACATCCTGCCGCGCAACCCCGCCGGGTGGGGCGTGCCGGGTCAGCCGGACCAGTCCGGAGTCGACGTTCGGCACCGGCCAGAACACCGCCCGCGGCACGGCGCCGGCCCGGGTCGCCGAGGCGTACCAGGCGACCTTGACACTCGGCGCGCCGTAGGCCTTCGTGCCCGGCAGAGCGGCCAGGCGTTCGGCGACCTCGGCCTGCACCATCACCAGTGCGGTGCGCAGTGTCGGCAGCAGTTCGAGCAGATGCAGCACAACCGGGACGGCCACGTTGTACGGAAGGTTGGCCACCAGCGCGGTGGGTTGCGGATCGGGCAGGCGCTCGAGCCGTAGCGCGTCCGCGACGAGGACTGCCAGGCGCCCCGCCGACTCGGGCGCCCGGGCCGCCACAGTGCCCGGCAGGGCCGCGCCCAGCACCGGGTCGACCTCGACGGCGACCACGCGCGCGCCGGCCTCCAGCAGGCCCAGCGTCAGCGAGCCCAGCCCGGGGCCGACCTCGAGCACCACGTCGTCCGCGGACAGCGCTGCGGTGCGGACGATGCGGCGCACGGTGTTCGCGTCGTGCACGAAGTTCTGCCCGAGCGCTTTGGTGGGGCGCACCCCAAGCTGCGCAGCCAGGCTGCGGATCTCGGCTGGCCCGAGCAGCGCGCTGCTGCTGCTCACCAGCCGTCTCGCCTCACGCCGTGATCTTTGGCTTCCGGTTGAATATCAGCCACAAGTCCAAGATCATCGGACATCTGACATCGGACATCGGGCGGCGCAAGCGCTAGTACCAGCCGTTGGATTGCCAGAAGCTCCACGCATCGCACGGCGTACCGTACCTGCCGGCGATATAGGCCAGCCCCCACTTGATTTGCGTCGACGGGTTCGTCTGCCAGTCGGAGCCGTACGCCGCCATCTTGTCGCCGGGGAGCGCCTGCGGGATTCCGTACGCGCCACTCGCGTTCTGAGCGTCCACCCGCCAGCCGCTTTCGTTGTCCCACAGCTGGTACAGGCAGCTGAACTGGTCAGCGCCCCAACCGCGCTGCGCTGCAAGCTGCTTGCCGATGTCCTGTGCCGAGCCGGGATCGACGTTGATCACGGGCGCCGGTGCGGGTTCGGGCTTCGTGCCGACCTTCACGATCGCGGCTATCGGCGGCCTCGTCACCACCCGCTTGACGATGGTCCTGCCGACGACCTTGCCGTCGACGTGCACCACGGCAGTCGTGACCGCCTCGACGCCGTCCTTGCCCTGACGCACGAGCTTGCTCTGCCCGACGTACATCGTCGGATCGCCCACCTGCCGCGTCGGGAACGGCACCGGGTGGTTCTTGACGACGTTGTTGGCGCGCACCCGGGTGACGCCGATGGTTTCAGCGTCACGCAGCGGCGAACTCGCCACGGCGGAAAGCATGTCCTGTGGGCCGACGGCAATGCGGAGGTCGGCGAGCAGTGCCGCCACGGTGGGCGCCGTGGTGATGACGGTGCGGGTTCTGCCGTCGGCGGTGATCTGTATGTGCTTGGGGCGCCGCACCGTTATGGCGGTCGGCGAGAGCGGCAGGCGCTGGTCACGCGAGACCGACGCGAAGTCCTTGTCCGGGTAGCCGAGTTGGCTGAGTGCCTGCGCGACGGTCGGCGCGGTAACCCACACGTTGCGCGGTATGCCGTCGACGGACAGGCGCAACAGCCGGCCACGCCGCAGCACGATCTCGCTGCCGTTGTGGACCCGGGCATCCAGCGCGGGTGCGACGACGTCATGCGGTCCGACCGGATAGTGCGCAATCTCGAGCACACCACGGACGCTGCCGGCCACCGTGTGGACCTTCTGCACCTGGCCGTCGACGCGCAGGGTGACGGTTTTATCGACGTTGGCCCACGCGACAGTTGCGCCGACCACGCCGGCGAGTACGGCACCGTACAAGCCGTACTTCACGCTGCGACGCACAAAGGCTCTCCTGTCCGCAAGTCACGCGCAATGCGTTTCCCCCGCAGCATGGAGCCAGACCCTAGCGTGCTCGCCCAACAAAGCTCAATCCCGGCAACTGCGTGTCGCGGCGTGGCGACACGCAGTGCCGGGATTGGGGTTTCGCCTTTGTAAGAAGGCTTTCTACCGACCGCTTACAAGTACTGACCACAGACGGGCCACGGGCTCGAACCCCGGGCCGCATAGAGCTTGTTCGCGATCGCGATTTGCTGGTCGCGGCTCGCGAGGTCGGCGCGCGAAGCGTACTGGCCGCCGCCGTTGGCGAGCCAGGTGCTGTAGTCGAACTGGAGTCCGCCGTAGAAGCCGTTTCCGGTGTTGGCGGACCAGTCCCCGCCGGACTCGCACTGTGCGACGGCGTCCCAGTTCAGCCCACTGGTATCCGGCGGGGCAGACCCCGAACCCGAACCCGAACTCGTACTCGGCGGCGGAGGCGGCGCAGGACGTGCCTGGGTGCCGACACTCACGATCTTCGCCACCGGAGCGGCGACGACCGTACGCGAAATGCGCGTCTTGCGAGCGAGTTTCCCGTTGACGTAGACGGCCGCGTACTTGACCGCGGCGACGCCTGGCTTGCCATCGCGCGCCACGTCGCTCTGGTCGGTATACATCGACGAGTCCTGCCGGTACTTCGTCGAGTATCCGATCGACTGGCGCTCGACAAGGAACTTGTGCACGACACGCTGGATCAGGATCCGCTGACCGTTCTTCAGCACGGCTGTAAGTGCCGGGAATAGCCCGTCATCCTGGTCGACCTTGATACCCAGATCGGTCAGCAGCTGCCGTACCGTTGCATCGGTACTGGTGACGGTCTGCGTCTTGTGATCGTGCACGATCGTGATCCGCTTCGGTGACCGAATCTCGATCGCGGTCGCCGACAGAGGCAGTCGCTTGTCACGGGATACGGAGGAGAAGTCGGCTACCGGATAGCCGAGTTGAGCCAGGGCGTCCTCCACCGTTGGTGTAGTCACCCAGACGTCGCGTTCCCGGCCGTCGACCGTCAGCCGCAGCAACCGCCCCCGCTTGAGGACGATCTCCTCGCCGTTGTGCAGCCTCTCTGTCGCCGCCGGTGCCACCACATCGTGTGCTCCGACCGGATAGCCCGCCTTATCAAGCGCGGCACCAACGGTCTTCGCCGTGGTGTGGATCTTCGTTGATTCGCCGTCAATTCTCAGATTCACAGTCTTGGTGTCGTCAGTGGTGGCCGCCCAGGCGACCGTCCCTCCGACGACACCGGCTAAGGCAAAGCCGGCGACGGCGTACTTGACGCTGCGACGCAACTTGGGACTCCTCTCGTCGTTCGCGCATCGTCTGCATTGACGCTGGCTGACCCAACCTGGAACCAGTCCAGGCAAAGTCAAG
>JBKPQY010000151.1:0-9637 GCA_046734315.1 Actinomycetota bacterium
AGGACAGGCACGTGGAAGATGCCGCGAGCGATGATGATACCGACGATCGCGATCAGCCCGGCGATTACAGCGGTGGCGACGCCGCCGGCCCACAACCGCCCGGCATCCACTACCGGCGCCTTCCCGGCCTCGCGACGCCGCCCTGGCGTCGGGTTCGCGGTCAACCGAAACTCCCCCAGATCAGATTCACTGCAGTGCGGGATCGGCAGTGAGCTTCCAGTCGTAGACGACCGAGGTCCGCAGGAGGATGTCCTGCACAGAGCGATTGGCACGGCTGACGGCCACCCAGAAGAAGCCGATCGGGAACAGTACACAGACGACGGCGCGCAACAGCGCCACGGCGAAGCGCATCCGCCCACCATTGCGGCTGACCACACGCAGGCCGAGCAGCGCGTCGCCGTAGGAACGGCCCGTAGCGTGCCAGGTGAGCGTGAGATAGGGCACCGCGATGACGAATCCGATTACCGGGATGCTCCAGCCGAGCCCGGCCGGCAAGTGGAAGGATCTCGGATGCAGCAAGAAGGCTATGCCGACCGTGATTCCGTAGATCGCGGCGAGAATCCCGATCACCACTAGCAGGTCGACCACGTTGGCGATCAGGCGTGAAACGACACCTGCTCGCCGGCCTTGATAAGCGCGGGCCGCGGGCGGAACCGCCGACGGGTTCGGCGCGGGGTCACGGGACTGGGTCATCGGCACGCGGCCGCACCTGCGTCTTGCGCCCGTTACGCCGCAGCAGGGCCTTGTCGACGATCCTGCTCACCCGCTCGTCCGCCCCGATGCTCTGCATCCGCAGGCCGCGCACGGTCTCGGATGCCAGTGCGCCGCTCGAGTCGCGGATAAGGTCCGGCAGGTCGATGTCGGCGACGACCTGCCGCGCAATCGCTGCGAGGTCCACATGGTTGAGAGCAGCGTTGAAGTCAACCTGTGCGATGACCCCGTCGATCACCTGTGACACAAGAGCCTCCACCTGCGGCGTGACCCGCACCCGCAGCGCCCGACCCTGCCGCGCGAGCGCGAGCAGCCAGGTCTGTGGCTGGAGCGCAGCCGGCACCAGCGGCGGCCTGAGCACCAGCACAGCGACCGGACGTGTCACGTAGAGCACCGCGCCTGCGCCGTACAGGGCGTAGGCCACGACACCGAGGATCGCGTCTACCGCAGGCGCTTCGACATCGGAGCGCGGCGAGGGCTCCATAGCATCTCAGGATGCAGACGTCCCGCCCATCCCATCTCATGCGTGGCGGGTGATTCTTTGCCCTGCGCCGCAAGCGCAGTTTCACGCAGTGGCGTGGCGCGCCGAGGCACGGAGCAGTTCGATCAAGAGAAGCAGCACGAGAACGATCACGGCGAGCGTGATGATCGTCGCCACGGACACGTTGTCGAGGAGCACCAGGATAATGAACCCGAGCGCGATCACGCCGATCCGCAAGGCCATTGCGTAGCGCGCGACGAACGGTCCGACCGGCCCGGTGCGGAGCCTGCGACCCACCGCAGGCGGTATCGAGCTCACGGCGCGGCGGGTCGCCACCGCGGCGCGCGACGGGCCCGAGACCCACGCTCCGATTGCGATGAGCAGCGCCACCACCAAAACCAACCGTATGCCCAGACGCAGATATCGCACGATCGTGTCGAACAGGAACTGCGCAGTGCTACGGGGTAGCTGATCGGTAGGGACCTTGTCGAGGTAGATATGTCGCCCGATCAGCAGTCCGATCCCGATCACGATCATCCCGACGCCAACGCCGAGCGCAGCACTCATCAACGCGCGTCGCCGCTTGCGCGCGGTCGCGATGCCTCCCGCAACCAATGCCAGGCCGATCCAGGGCAGCCAGTCCGCGATTGTGTTCAGCGCCCGGGTGGCCTTGCGCGCCTTGTCGATGCCCTTGAGTTCGGCGATCTCGATCGTGGCGCCGACCGCCGGCACCTTGCTGGCGACCGTCAAGCCGGCGGCGACGAGCTGAGCCTTGACCTTGTCGACGACCACCGACAGATCGAGGTAGATCTTGTCCCCTTTGGTGCTCACCGCGGCGTTGGTGGGACGCGAGCCGGTCAGCACATACTTGATCTGTTGATGTGCGGTGCGGTTCACCTCGACCCAGAGTGTCTGGAACGCATCGCTCTGCACGAACCTTGTGGCGACGGTGTTGACGAGGCCGGTGACTGCGCTCGCCAGCGGGGCGGCAAGCCTCTCCGCAGCCCTCGGCGGCAGTACGTCGCTGATGTACGACTTGACGTCGATATGAGTGGTGACCTGCTTGTCGATGGCGTTGACGATCACGTCTTGGACGCCGGGATCGCTTGCCACCGGTTTGAGCGTCGCGACGTAGCGGTCCGTGTTGAGCACCAGGTTGCGGCCCCAGATCGCGAGCGGCGCGATCGTGAAGCACAGCACGCCGACCACGATCAGGATCACCGCGGCACTGGACCGGGCGATGCGACCGGCGCGCTGTGCCGGCGACGCCTGCTGAATCGCCTCCAACTCGGCGTTCCGCCCGCGCAACTCGGTCACTTCGCGCTGCAGCGCCTCGGCGTCGTCGGGCGGCTCTGCTGACTCGGACATCTAGTCGCCTTCTCGCCCCCGGGGCCGGCCTTTTGCCAGCGTGATCCCGACGGTAGGAAGCCGCCGCTGGTGCCGCATCACCGGTTTCGGGTGAGGTGGATCCGGCTTGCTGACCGCTAAGTGCGCCGCTTCCTGGTCCCGCTGATGGGCAGGAGCAACTCCGTCAGCCAGCTGAAGAAGCCGATCAGGAACCCGCCCAACACCGCGGAGCCGAAGTTGTCGACATCAAGGTGCTCGGTCAGCCCTGCCGTGATCGCCAGCAGGGCTGCGTTGATGACCAGCAGGATCAGGCCGAACGTGAGGATGATCAGCGGCAGGCTGAGCAGGTGCAAGATCGGTCCGAGGATCAGGTTGACCAACGAAAAGATCAGCGCGATCCACACCAGCCAGACGAACCCACCGTGGACGTGGATACCCGGGACGATCGCCGCGACGACTCCGATGACGACCGCGAGCACGATCAGTCGGAGGGCGAGCCGGGCCAGCACACGCCGATTCTTTCGCGAGCACTGCCTCATCCCGCTCACCTTCGGTGGATGAGCTCGCCGAACACTGCTGTGGGCGCCCGCATCGCACGGAATTGGTTCCGATAGGTCTCCGGAGCCCACTCGCGTGCAGATGTGACTCTAGAGATCTTGGTCATCCTGACGCTAAGGTGAGGCGCGATTACCGAGCGTCGAAATGTCGTGCGAGTCCTCGTTCGCCCGGGGGGAGGCAGCCGATGACGAGCGGGCTCACCGATCCTCGACTAGTCATGCCCGGCCTACCGCCTCTGCACGTGCCACGGCTCCGGTTGATCACGGCGCTGGACGAAGCGCGCGATTTGCCGCTGACGCTGGTGGCCGCTGGGCCAGGCGCGGGAAAAACGGTGCTGCTGAGCGAGTGGGCTCATCACCAGGACTACCCCGTCGCGTGGATCACTGTGACGCCGGCTGAAAACGAGCCACGCCGATTCTGGCGGCTGTTCTTGTCTGCGGTCCGCGCCGCCAGCGCGTGGGACGACCTGCCGCGTTCCGTCCCGGGCGGCGACGCCACGGTGCTCTTCGAGTCCCTGTTCTCGCGCCGCCCTCCGCCCCGGGTGCCGCTCCCGCTGGTCATCGACGACGCGCACCTGCTGTCGCACCCGAGCCTGCTCGCGGGCCTGGACGACCTGGTGCGATCGTGGCACCCGCGATTGCGGCTCGTGCTCTCTGCGCGAAGCGACCCGCTGCTGCCGCTGTACCGCTATCGGCTGGAAGGGCGGATGCACGAGCTGCGCGCGAGCGATCTCGCGATGACGCCGTCCGAGGCGCGCGCTCTGCTTGCGGCACACGGCGTCACGCTGCCGGACACCGCGTTCGACGTGCTCGAAACGCGGACCGGCGGGTGGACCGCCGGCATACGCCTGTCCGCTATGCGGATGTCCGGCACTGCTCGACCGGCCGACTTCGTGGCCGAGTTCGCCGTCGACCAGGGCAGCATCGGCGAGTACCTCATGAACGAGGTGCTCTTGCGTCAGCCGCGACGAGTGCGCCGGTTGCTCATCCAGACCGGCTTCCTCGACGAGGTGACCGGCCCGCTCGCCGATGCGATCACGGGATCCAATGGGTCTGCCACGATTCTCGCCGACCTGGCACGCGCGAACTCGTTCGTCAGCTCGCTGGACCGGGCGCAGACCCGGTTCCGCTACCACCAGTTGTTCGCCGAGATACTCCAGCACCTGATGCGGCAGCAGGCGCCCCGCCTCGTGCCCACGCTCTACCGGCGGGCGGCAGGGTGGTACGAGAGGCAGGGCGACGTCCGCAACGCGGTGAAATGGGCGGCGCATGCCGGCGACGGTTCGGGTATCGCGTCGTTGCTGGCCCGAGGCGGACTGGCCCGCGGCTACGTGCAGCGGCATGACATCTCCGATCCGGCAACGGTCCGCAACCTCGTGGAGCAGGTTCCGGTCGACGGCGACGAGGTGCGTGCGGCGGAGGTCCGGACAGCCCGGCTGGCGCTCGCAGCGATGACCGCGGACACCGAAACGGCCGCCCGGCGGCTCGGCGACCTGGGTAGTGCGCCGCCGACAATCGACGATCCCGAACTGCTCGTGACGGCGAGCCTGGCCGAGCTGATACTCGCCGAGAAGGCAGGAGACGCCCCGCTCGCCGAGGCGACGGCAGCGCGGCTCCTTGACGTCGAGGCAGGCTCTCGGGTCGGCCTCGTTCCCGGGCTGCGCACCTGCATCCTGCTCGGACGCGCCCGCGCGCAGTACTGGGACGGCCGATACGAAAAGGTCGACACGCTGCTGCAGGACGCGCTGCACGCCGCGGAGACGGAGCAAAGTCGCGCAGTCGCACTCGAGGTGCTGGGCACGACCGCGTTGATCAATGCCTGCCGCTCGCGGACGGGGCGGGCAGACGATGCGATGGAGCGAGCCGGTGAGTTGCTGCGGCTCGACACCGAGTTGAGTGCGCCGTTGACACTCGAACTTGCGGTCGCGCTCCGTGCCTTCGTCGCGGGCGACTTTTCGGCGGCGGCCCGTGCCGTGCAACACGCGCGGAGCAGTAACGCGGTCGAGTGGGACTCGGCCCTCGCGATGCTGCTCACGCTTACCGAGGCTCAGATGTTGCTCGGCTGCGGGCAATACAGTGAGGCGTCGATTGCGCTTTCCGGCATGCCGAAGTTCGACCGCGGTGAGCCGGCACTGCTTGCCGTCCAGCGCGACATAATCCTGGCGGCCATCGAGACGGGGCTGGGCCGGCCACACGGCGCCCTCCGGCTGCTGCGCCGGCACCGGACCACACAGTTCGGCGCTCCCGTCGCCGTCCCATGCGCCCGGGCGTATCTGGCACTCGGGGACCTGCGTAATGCGGAGAACTGCGTACGTCGCGCTATCACCGGAGAGACAGTGCAGCTCGGACGGTACCTGCTGATCGAGGCGATCCTCTGCGACGCGGAGATCGCCCAGATGCGAGATAACACCTCGCGGGCGCTAGAAATGCTCGTGCGCGCCGTCGAGATCGCCGACGGCGACATCATCCTACCGTTCGTGCGCACCACCGACGTGTTCGCACCGTTGATTCGACGGCATCCCACTGTGGCTGCCCGCTGGCCGGTTGCGGCCGCGGCGGGGCAACCGGCGGAGGCCGCTGCGGAAGCCAGGAGATTCGCCGCGACTCCGTTCCCCGAACCACTCACCGATCGCGAGCTGGCAGTCCTTCGATTCCTCGCGACGAGCATGTCGACGGCGGAGATCGCCGACGAGCTGTGCGTTTCGGTGAACACGATCAAGACACACCTGGCCGCGATCTACCGCAAGCTGGCAGCTCGCCGCCGCCGGGAAGCCGTGCTGCGGGCGCGGGAGTTCGAACTGCTCTGACGCAGCTCATTCGCTGCGCATGAGCAATATGGCCGCAACGACCGGCAACCTCGCAGACGGATGAAGCCGCCGTAGAGGGAACCGCTGTGGCAACGCGCTACGAGATCCTGGTCGCGGGCGAGCTGGATGAGGCCGCGACCGACCTGTTCGCCGGCTGGGAAATGTCTTCCGAAGGGGGTTTGGCCACCATCACGGGGGACTTCGACCAGGCCGCGCTGCACGGCGTGCTCGAACGCGTCCGCGCGCTCGGCCTGGAGCTCGTCGAAGTGCGGCGGGTCCGCCGGCCGCCACGCCGATCCAGCCGGTAGGTCGGTGGGAAACGGCGGCTTTCACCATCGCCGAGTGAGTCGGAGGGGCGACGACGCCTGCCATAGTGTCCGGTCCCTGCTTGGAAGGAGGGACGGTGCCTAGAGTGTCATACGAGGTCAGAGTTGTCGGCTCTCTCGGACCCGCCGCTCGGGAGGCGTTCGCCGACCTGACCGTCGATGTCGAGCCGACGTCGACGGTGCTGTCCGGGGATCTGGAGCAGTGCGACCTGCACGCTCTGCTCGACCAGGTACGCGCGCTGGGCCTGGAGCTCGTCGAAGTGCGGCAGGCACCAGGCGGTCCGCGGGATCCACGCCCGACGGGGCGAACGTAACACCGGTTCGGCAGCTCGGGCAGGTACCGTTCGAGCGCCGGCGCGGTGAGTTGCGGGACGCGGCCATGGTGTCGAGCCGGCACGTCACGATGGATCACCCTCGTGGTGTGACGCCACCCGCGTGCCCCGGTTGATATCCCCGAACGGTCAGCGCGGAGGCAGGATCATGCCGGAAAGACCGAATACCCTGGTCATCTTCGGGGACGACATCGGGATGGCGCAAGCCGCGGCCGCACGGCAGAACTGACATGGCCGATCGCCTGCCGTCCTGGAACGACACGGCGACGCGCGCCGCGATCGTCGGCTACGTCGAGTCGATCGGTGACATTCCGCCCGAGGAGCGGGTGGCGGTGTTCGACAACGACGGCACGCTGTGGTGCGAGAAGCCGATGCAGGTCGAGGTGGGCTTCATCCTGCGCAGGCTCGCCGAGATGGCCGCGGCGGAGGAGTCGCTGCGCGCCGTGCAGCCATGGCAGGCCGCGCACGAGCAGGACTACGCGTGGCTCAGCGGGGCGATCACGAAGCATTACCACGGCGATGACGGCGACATGAACGTGCTGATGGGCGGCATCCTCCAGGCTTTTCGGGGGATGAGCGTCGAGGAATACGCAGCCGCTGCCGACGCATACCTGCAGCAAGGCAAATCACCCGACCCTGGGGCGCCCGCTGCGCGACTGCGGCTACCTGCCGATGGTCGAACTGCTCCGATATCTGGAAGCGAACGGCTTCACGAACTACATCGCGTCCGGCGGCGATCGCGACTTCATGCGCTGCGTCACCGATGCGATATCCCTGCCGAGCGGGTTGTGGGCAGCTCGAACGCCGTGCGCTACGTGGAGGACGAATACGGCGGCAGCGTCGTCTACCGCGCACAGCCGGACGTGTTCGACGACGGCCCGGCCAAACCGGTCCGCATCTGGAGCCGGATCGGGCGGCGCCCCCTGGCGGCCGCCGGCAATTCGAACGGCGACATCGAGATGCTGCAGTTCGCGGGCGGGCGCTCACGCCCGGCGCTGCGCCTGCTCGTCCTGCACGACGACGCCGACCGCGAGTTCGACTATGTCGCCGGCGCGGAACGTGCTCTCGAACAGGCCACCGCGAAGGGGTGGACGCTCGTGAGCGTCAAGAACGACTGGGCAACCGTCTTCGCCGACCTGTGATGACAACGGACATGGCCTCGATTCCTGGTGGACGTTCCGCCTGGGCCCGAACGTCCACCATCCGGGGGAGCGAGCGATCAAGGGCGGATCGTTCCTCTGCGCGCGCAGCTACTGCATGCGCTACCGGTCCGCGGCCCGCCGTCCGCACATGAACGTCGCGCTACCCACCCCCGGACGGGTGGGGCGCCGACGGGGTCCCTGCCATCGCCGGGCTGGGCGTCTTGGGGAGGAATGCTGCGATCACAAATCCGGCAACGCTGATCACGGCCAGCACAACCATCGCGAGCGCGTAGGACCGCCCGGGTGTCGACGTGATTCCCGCGACGAGGATGGTGCCGGCGATCGCGGTGCCGAGGGATGAGCCGAGGTTGGACACGCTGCGGGACAGGCCGGAGATCTCACCCTGCTGACTCTCCGGGAAACTCGACTGGACGATGTTCACCGACGGCGTAAGCATCGCGCCGAGCCCGAACCCGATCAGGAATAGCCCCGGCGCGAACGCCCAGGCACTCGGATGGCGGTGTACGAGCGGCAGCAGCACGGCGACGCCGACGACCGCGATTGCAAAGCCAGCCATGATCAGGGTGCGCTGGGCGCGCCGCTTTGCCAGCCGCTCCGCGAGCAGTGACGAGATCAGGACGCCCACCGTCGCGCCGGTGAAGATCACGCCGGTCTGGATCGCGTTGTAATGCCGCACCACCTGCAAATACGTCGCAACGACGAACGACGTACCCATCAGCAACAGCCACTGCAGGTTCTGCGTCACCAGACCAAGGTTGGACACGCGGTTGCGGAACAAGCTGGTCGACAACAACGCTTCCCGCCCGGCGCGTTCCTTCGCGCGGACGGAGGCGAAGAACCACACGAGAACCAGCACGCCCGCGGCCACCAGGGCCAGCATCAACCACGCGTTGTTGTCCGCAGCCAAGACGCCCATCACGACGAGCACCAGGCCGACGGACGAGAGGATGGCTCCGCCGACGTCGAACGGGCGCTTCGGGTCCGGCGGCAGCGGATCCGGAACCCGGCGGCCGAGCCAGGCGATCAGCATTACAACGAGCGCCTGAAAGACGAAAGCGGCGCGCCAGCTCAGTGCCCAGGTGATCAGCCCGCCGATCAACGGGCCGGCCGCGGCGCCCACCCCGCCCATTGCGCTGATCACACCGAATGCGCGTGCTCGAGACGTCAAATTGGTGAACAAGAGCGTCGTCAGGATGTAGACCGGCGGGATCAGCAGGGCGGTGCCGATGCCCTCCAAGATCGAATTGCCGAGGATGAGCACACCCAAACCCGGCGCCACAGCGCTCAGAATCGCGCCCACGGCGTATGTGGCAAGCCCGACCAGAAAACACCGCTTCCGGCCGTACTTGTCGGTCAACTTCCCGCCCGGGATCATCAGCGCTGCCATCACCAGCAAGAAGAGCGTGATCGCGACCTGTATCCCTTGCACGCTCGTATTCAGGTCCTGGCTCATGTCGTTGATCATCACGTTCATGTTCGAGCCGGCGAAGCTGCAGATGAACTGCGCCAGAGCCAACGGGAGCAGAACCCGCCGCGACACGGGTACCTGGGTGCTTGTCGCACCGTGCTGCGTCACGCCAACCCCCCGGTCAGCCCTGTGGGTGCGGCGTGGCGCCCGATTCGCCAGTCGCGGCCACCCGAATCAGACCGCCTTGAATGTCTGGTACTGGACCGGCTCGCGAGTCAGCTGGTCGCCTCGGCCGGTGTAGTCGTCGTCCGGCCCATGGGGCCTTTTCATCGTGCCCGTGTAGATCAGCGCCCCGATTGCCGGAAGGACCAGGACCATGATCAAGGTCCCGATGCGCGCCCAGCCGCTCATATCGTGTCTGCGGAAGACGACGTCAATGACGGTGACGATCCACAGAATCGCGATAGGGATGACGATGAAGCATATCCAGATGGCATGCCAGAAC
>JBKPQY010000152.1:0-8183 GCA_046734315.1 Actinomycetota bacterium
TACGAGATCCTTAGTGCCGTCTCGTGGGCTCGGAGATGTGTATAAGAGACAGCCTGTGCAGCGTCCGGCTCGAAGCCGGCGCCGTTCTCGCACGAAACCAACCGCTGCCGCGGCGGATGCAGGAACTGCTTCCATGACTGAGGTCCCGCCGAGTGCGCGAACACGGCCGCGTCAGCCCGCCGCCGTAGCCGATAGCGTCCGGGGGCGACGTCCACACCCCACCCGGCGGGAAGCTGCGCCCCCGAGTCGAGCTCTGCGAGGACGATCGCATCGTCGCGCATGGTCGGCCCGACGACGCGATACCCGTCGGCAATCAGCGCCTCGACCAGCGCGTCGAGCCCCGCACGGTCGAGCACCGTCGGCGGGTGGGTCATGGCGTGCCGTCAACCTCCTCGAACGCGTGCATGCATGTCGTATCGTCGCAACATCGCGCACCCGTGCAAAGGGGCGAACGTCCCCGGTCATCTGCCGTCGCGCCCACCACCCGCGGTCGCCCCGCGCGCACTGCGACTGCGACCGCCGCGCAGAGCGGTGTCGGCCGAGCATCGGCGGTCCCGGGACAGCGGGACTTTGGTCGGTCGTTGCGGCAACTGCCGACCCTGTCCCCGGCTTCGCTGCCGGACGGATGCTCTGAGCATGATGCGTGCGTTGGCTGGCTCTGGACTCGTCCTGGCAGCCCTCGTCGTTGGGCGCCGCTTCCGGGATTGGGGTGCCACCAAGGGTGAGTGCGAGGCCGTGTTGCCCGGTGACGAGCTGATCCCCGAGCCGGTCGATGTGATCACGCGCGCGGTAACCGTGAACGCGCCGGTCGAGGAGGTCTGGCGCTGGCTGGTGCAGATCGGCCAGGACCGCGGCGGTCTGTACAGCTATGACTCGCTCGAGAATGCAGCCGGGCTGCGTATTCGCAGCACCGAGCGGGTCCGCCCGGAGTGGCAGCACCTGCACGTTGGCGACGCCGTCCGCCTGGTCCGACCGGGATGGCTCGGCCTGCACGACGGCGTGGCGTTGCCGGTGGTACGCGTCGAGCCCGGTCGCTCAATCGTGCTGCGGCAACAGCCACCCGCATCTCCCTGGGACGGCGTGTGGTCGTTCCACGTCTTGCCCCACGGGCGAGGCCGCTCCCGGCTCGTCTCGCGCAGTCGCACGGCTCGTGGCGGGTACCTTCTGTGGCTGGCCGGGCAGGCGATCGACCCCGTCGCGCTGGCGATGACCCGGCGCATGCTGCTCGGCATCAAGGCCCGCGCCGAGGGCTCCGCGCGGAGTGCAGGACCGGTCCCGTCGAACCTCGCGTCGTGACCGCGCGGCTCGCGCTCGGTCCCGTTGACCCGACAAGGTGACGCCTGTCCGCCCGGACGGGACGTTCTCCTCTTCTGTGGCACGCCCACGGGTCGACATGCTCGAATTGGCAGAGGTTGTGCACCGCGGCGGGAACAGGCGATACCGATGACGACGCAGACCGGCAACACACCGCTCCAGGCTCAGGTGCTACGTCACGCAGTCGAGCGAGCCATCCTCGCGCCGTCGGTTCACAACACGCAACCGTGGCGGTTCGTTATCGACGGCGAGACGCTGGAGCTTTGGGCTGACGGTTCCCGTCAGCTGCGCGTGCTGGATCCCACCGGTCGGCAGATGACGATCAGTTGCGGGTGCGCGCTGTTCAATGCCCGAGTCGGGCTCGCGGCCTCGGGATACGACGCGACTGTCGACCGCTTGCCCGACCGCGACCGGCCCGAACTCCGCGCGCGGTTGAGCCTGGGTGGGCACTCGGATGCGCGGCATTCTCTTGCGTCGCTGGATGTCGTGATCGACCTCCGCCAGACAAACCGACGCCGTTTCGCGGACGAGCCCGTGCCGCGCGATATCGTCGACGGCCTCATCGACGCCGCAGATGCCGAAGGCGCGCGGCTGTACGAGGTCGCCGACCCGGACCAGCGCAGCACCGTCGCGCGGCTCAGCCAGGAGGCCGATCGCGAGGAGAACGCAAACCCCGCGTATCGCGCTGAGCTGCGGGCGTGGACAACCGATGACCCCATGCGCCGCGACGGGGTGCCCAGCCTGGCGGTCCCGCACGTCGATGCTGGGGCCGGCGACGACATCCCGATCCGCGATTTCGACACCCACGGAACGGGCTGGCTACCGGTGGCGACACATTCGAGCGTCAACCAGTGCCTGCTGCTGCTCGGAACTCCGGCCGATCGCCCGGAGGCATGGCTGCGCGCCGGTGAGGCGCTCGAGCGCGTGCTGCTCGAGATAACCCGCCATGGCTACGTCGCGAGTCCACTCACGCAGATCGTCGAGATCCCGGTGATCCGGGCCCGCTTGCGCTCTGACCTTCACCTGGACATGCATCCGCACATTCTTATGCGGGTCGGGCGGGCACCCAAGACGCCAGCGTCGCGTCGGCGCCGCCTCGCAGAGGTCATCGTGGAGCCTGAACCATGACGATCCGGTAATTGCAGGAGCGTGCGAATCCTGTGCGGATCGCCGTCGCTCGTCACCGCGTCTGCGCGGCCGTCAGGCAAGAAGGCGGCCGACACTGGGAGGGGCTGCCAGCGCTTTGCCTTGCACCGTTGTGACGCCAAACTGGAGCCGGTGCCCGCCGGTCCCGCCACCTGCCCTGAGCCCGGAGATTGCCGATGACGCTGGTCGACAACGCCGTCTACGTGAACGGGTGCCGCAGCGCCGACCCGAAGAGCCTCGACGAGACCTACCAACTGCTGCGCGAACGTGAGGGCATGGCCTGGATCGGCCTCTACCGTCCCGAGCTCGACGAGATCCGCTCGGTTGCGAACGAGTTCGACCTCCATCATCTCGCAGTCGAGGACGCCGTCACGGCCCACCAGCGGCCCAAGATCGAGCGCTACGGCAACACACTGTTCGTGGTGCTGCGACCTGCCCGGTATCTCGACGATGTCGAGAAGGTGGAATTCGGCGAGCTGTACGTCTTCCTCGGCAAGGAATTCGTGGTCACCGTCCGACACGCCGAGTCACCGAATCTCGCCAAGGTCCGTCGACGTCTTGAAGCCGACCCACATCTGCTGTGCATGGGCCCGGAGGCGGTGCTGTACGCGATCCTCGACCAGGTTGTCGACGAGTACGCGCCGGTGGTGGCCGGCCTCGAGAACGACATCGACGAGATCGAGAACCAGCTCTTCAATGAAGACGCGGCCGTCTCACGGCGCATCTACGAACTGTCCCGCGAAGTCATCGACATGCAGCGCACCATCCACTCTCTCGGCAACGTCGTGCGGGCGCTACAGGAAGGCTTCGACAAGTACGGCGTCGATCTTGAGCTACAGCGCCACCTGCGCGACGTGCTCGACCACGTGCTACGCACTGTTGACCGCGTGGACGCGTTCCGGGCCCTGCTACAAAGCGCACTGACGGTCAACAGCACGCTGGTCGGGCAACGGCAAAACGAGGAGATGCGCAGGCTTACCGAAACGAGCCTGGCACAGAACGAGGAGGTCAAGCGGATCTCCGCCTGGGCAGCCATCCTGTTCGCACCGACACTGGTGGGGACGATCTACGGGATGAACTTCAACCACATGCCCGAACTGCACTGGCAAGTCGGCTACCCGCTCGCGATCCTGCTCATGCTCGCCACCTCCCTCGCGCTATACGTGATCTTCAAGAAACGCCGCTGGCTGTAGCGCACCCAGCAGGCGTTCGAAGGCGATCTCGAGGCCTCAGCTCAACTACATCGCCATTGGCGCTGACGGACCGACCGAGGGCTTCTCCCTCGCAGCGGGTAACAACCAGCGCTTCATAACCCGCGGCACCGCCTAGCACTCGGGTGCTGCTCTCGACCGCGCCCAGGCTGACCGCGGTCGGTCCGGTCTTGCCCGGCATCGCGGTCCACGACATGGGCTGGCTTCGCCGGGCCGAATGGCTCCGGTTAGTCGAGTCTTTCGGCCAGTGCTATGGAACCGGCTTGCCAGCCATGCTGTCTTCACGGCCTGGTTGCTGCTCGTCATCGCGGACATCTTCGAGACCGGATTTGCCGTTCTGCTTAAGCAAAGCCACCGCATCACCCGGCTCTGGCCCGCATGGCGGCGCTCGACGAAAGCGTCTCCGCCACGAAGATCGCATCAATCGCGTTCATCCTCATCGGCGTCATCGGGGCCGTCACACCACCCCTAGGCCTTCACCTGCCTCGCTCGGCGCCGATGCGTCTTCCTTGATGCCACCTCGCTGGCAGCACCACTCGCTGACCCGCACACGGTGAAATCACCTACACCAGTCGGCGGGTCGGACCCCTGGCCTTACCGATGTGAACATGCCGGTGGGCTACGGAGACGCTAGTTCCGGGCGACGCCACAGGTAGAAGCTGACGAGCAGGATCCAGATGGCATTGAGCACCGCGGTTACACCGGCGGCGGCTTGGATGCTCGGCGCGGTGTAGCCGACTGTGAACGCGCCCACGACCGACGCAACTGCGAGGACGAGGCTAGCCACCGAGAACCATCGCGAGAACAGCCCCGTTCGCGGGCTGGTGACTGCGGTTGACCCGATCATGAGCGCCTCGCCGATGAGGGTTGCGCCGATGCTCAGCAGGAACATCGTCCAGAACACGCGGGCGCCGGCAGGCCCAAGATCTAGGAACCGGGTCGCGGTCGTGCCGAGGACGAGTGCGCCGGTGATGGTCGTGGCGGCCGCGACAATGCCTCCAGCCAGCGCCGCGACGGCCAGCCGTGGCCGGCTCTCAGCCTTCCTCAGCGTCGCGAATAGTCCGGACAAGAACAGAAGCGCCGCCAGCATTGCCAGGCCGTACAACGCCGCAGCCAGCCCAAGCCGGTCGTGATGTTGCGCAAGGTAGCTGAAGACTTCCTGCCGGGTGTCGGTCGCGGCCGGAGTGTTGCTTGTCAGCGCCGCGAAGGCGACGATCAGTGCGAAGAACACTGACCCTCCGACGGCGGTGACCCGCGCCGACATGGCTCCCTGATGGCCTGTCGGCGGAGCAGATGTCATTCCCCGAGCAGGGCGGGGCTCTTCCAGGATGACATTTCTAGACATGGCTACCTCCATCTCCCGCCGGAGCGGCGCCACTAGGCCGCCCGGGCGACCCCGGTACGTGCACGTATGAGGTCGTGGCCGAGCGCCGTATAGAGGCCCCGGTCACCGGCAAGGCGATGCAGACCGTTCTTTCGACCGATCTGGGCAAGGAAGGCTGGAGCAACGCGCCGAAGGTGGCCGATGCTCTGCGCGCTATCACCGCATCGGACGCGAACTGCTTGACCTCCTACCTCACCGGCCCGCCTGGCAACGCGGCCGACAACAGTGAGGTATTCAAGGGCATCGACAGCACCCTGCTCTACTCGGCCGTGGCGGTCGTCATCGTGATCTTGCTGATCACCTACAGGAGCCCGTTCCTGTCCTAAAGGCGAGTGGCCTGACCAACGCGCAATCGTTCCGCGGCCATCCCGATTCGGTAACCGGTGAGACCGTGCTCGCCCGACACTTCCACGCGGGCTCGGCCCCACTGCGGACCGCGTTCGCCGCCACTCCCGGAATCGCGGCCGTGACGACGCCGGCGGCTCGTGCGGGCCACGCCTATCTCGAGGGAACGCTGACCTCGCGGCCCGACAGCCAGGCGGCCTACGCCACGATCGACCGGGTGCGCTCCGCGGCGCACGCGGTTTCCGACGCTGAGGCGAAGGTGGGCGGCAACACCGCGATCAACCTGGATGTGAAGCGCGCATCCGCGCACGACCGCAAGATCATCATCCCGCTCATCCTCATCGTTGTCTTCATCATCCTCGGCCTACTGCTGCGGTCGCTTGTGGCGCCGTTGATCCTGACCGCCACGGTGGTCCTCTCCTTTGCCGCCGCGCTCGGCTTCAGCGCCTTCTTCTTCAACCACGTCTTCGGGTTCGGCGGGGCCGACACCTCGTTCCCCCTATTCGTGTTCGTATTCCTCGTCGCACTCGGCATCGACTACAACATCTTCCTCATGACCCGGGTGCGGGAGGAGGCACACAAGCACGACGCCCGGCACGGCGCGCTCATCGGGCTCGCCGCCACCGGCGGGGTAATCACCTCAGCCGGATTCGTCCTCGCCGGCACATTCGCAGTACTCGCCACGATCCCGGCGACATTCCTCACCGAACTGGGATTCGCGGTCGCCTTCGGCATACTGCTGGACACGATTGTCGTGCGGTCCGTGCTGGTCACCGCGCTGAACCTGGACCTCGGCCGGTGGATGTGGTGGCCAAGCAGACTGGCACACAAACCAGACCCCGCACCCGAAGAACTCGGCCACGAAGGCGCCGCCATGACCCAGCGCGGAGGTGCTCGACGCCGACGATCACCTCGCTCAACGACAAGGTTCTGACATTCGCGTGGCCGAGGCGTGGGTTGGTCCCCTAAGGTATTCGCTCCAACGGCAGGTCTTGAGCGCCGGTGCCGATTCGACTTAGGGTCGAGGCCTCAGATGGCCGCCAGGACGGTTCGGGGAGGCCAGAATGAACGGATTGGGGCACGGCCTGCGGGCGCGGGTTGCCGTGGTCGTCGCGGCACTTGTGTTGTTGATGTCGGCGGCAGCCGTGCCGGGAACAGCGGACGCGAAGCCTGCCGGTCCGGGACTGACGCCGATCGTGTTGTTTCCCGCGTGGCACTTCACCCGGCTGACGTTCACCGTCAAGGACCAGACCACGGACCCGAACTGCCCGCGTTCGGGTGCCTTCGAGGATCTGGTCTTCGAGGACCCGGGCCCGGCGTTCTCGCAGGTCTGCCGCGACGAGCTCATGACGCTTCGCTACGACCGTAACCCGCACAAGCCGATGCGCCTGCGCTTCCATGAGCAGCGCGGCGTCACCGTGTCCATCCCCGACTACGGCACGACGGCCAGTGCACCGTTCTACGAGCCGATGTACGAGGCGCTCGAGGCCGCCGGTTACACGCGCGATGAGGACATCCGGGTCGCCGGCTATGACGCGCGACTGACGCCGGACATGGGCGGCTTCTTGCAGCGCAGCAAGCACCTCATCGAGCAGACCTACCGCGACAACGGCCGGCGCCCGGTCCACCTCGTCGGTCACTCGAACGGGCCGATCTACATCCAGTACCTGCTCACCCACACCAGCCCGGCCTGGAAGCACACCTACATCCACGGCTTCACGCCGCTGGCCGGCAACTTCCCTGGCCAGGGACTCGGCTACGCCTTGATGTTCGTCGGCGTCAACATCCCCGACCTGAGCTTCCCGGTGACACCGGAAAACGGCGTCAGCAGCGCGCGGATGTTCCTCTCCCACCCATCCACGTTCATCACCGCGTCAGACCCCCGGATCTTCCACAACAACGAGATCATCATTCACGACCAGTCCACTGACACGTTCTACACCCCGCAGGACTACCCGCGGCTGTTCGACGATGCCGGCCTGTCCTGGGTAAAACCCATCGCCGACTACTACATCGGCGGCGTCCCGTTCGCCGACCCGGCCCACTTCCCCAACGTCGACGTCTACGCCGAGAAGGGCTCGGGCATCGACACACTCGTCGGGCTCGGACTGACCGACCTGACCGTGGGTCAGTTGGTGACCGGCACCACCGAGTTCTTCACACGCGACGGCGACATCAACCAGGAAGACATCACCAACGACGCGGTCAACGCCTGGCATGCGATGAACTGCTGGCACTTCAGCCTGACCGACAATCCGGGCGTCAACCACTTCCAACTCCCCAGCAATCCGAGTGTCCTGGCGCGCCTCGTCGCCGATGCCAACACACCCCGGTCGAACTGCCCATGACCAGTGAGTGATCCAGCACGCGAGAATCCCGCCGAGGCCGAGATGCTGCGGCCGAGCTATGCGACGCAGCTGGCTGGAAGGTCGAACCAGCGCAGGCTGTCGAAGTCGGTGGAGACTTCGGCCTGTGCCTGGTTATGCGGTGCTTCGGTGGCGGCGACCAGGGCCGCGGCGTCGTCGAGGTAGTGCGCCAGCTCGCTTTCCGGTGCCCGTTCGGTGTGGTGCGGGTAGATCAGCGTGCCGTCCGTGTCGTAGCACAATTGGTGCAGGCGTAGCGGTGGTTCGATCAGGCCACGGCGATGCCGCCACAGACCGCTGGCCGGGTCGAAGCGGTAGTCGCCGAGCAGCCGCCAGCCGTGACGGGCGACGAAGACGACGGCCGCGATGATGTAGTTGACCACCGTCTCGGAGATGAAGTAGTTGAGATTCACCCGGACC
>JBKPQY010000153.1:0-13508 GCA_046734315.1 Actinomycetota bacterium
CCCGCCGCCGCGACGCGGCCCGCGCCGAAGGCGCGGTGCGGAGCCGGGATGCACCCGAGCGAAGCGAGCGGTGCGGCCACGGCTGCGCGCAGGCGGGATAGGTCAGCGATGAGCGCTTGCGCGAAGAGCCCCGCCGCCGCGGGATCTATCTCGCTCGGCGGGCCAACCGCTCGCGGTCGAGAATGACCACGCTCTTGCCCTCCAGGCGGAGCCAGCCACGCGAGGCGAAGTCAGCCAGCGCCTTGTTGACCGTCTCGCGCGATGCGCCGACGAGCTGGGCGAGCTCCTCCTGGGTGAGGTCGTGGGTTACCCGCAGCTGACCGCTGTCGACGGAGCCGAACTTCTGCGCCAGTTGTAGCAGCTGCTTGGCGACGCGGCCCGGTACGTCCACGAAGATCAGGTCCGCGAGCATCGTGTTGGTGCGCCGCAGCCGGCGGGCCACGACGCGGAGCAGCTGCATGGCGATCTGGGGACGGTCCTGGGCCCACTTCTGGAGGGCGTCCTTGGGTAACCGGGCCAATCGGGCATCGGTGACGACCACCGCCGTAGCGGTACGCGGGCCCGGGTCGAACAGCGACAGCTCCCCGAACTGGTCGGCCGGGCCCATGATCGCGACCAGGTTCTCGCGACCGTCGGACGAGCGACGCCCTAGTTTCACCTTGCCGGCCAGCACGATGTATAGGCTGTCGCCGGGCTCGCCCTCGTGGAACAGCGTCGTGCCGCGCGACGCCTCGAAGATCTCGAACTGGCTGCCCAGCGCCTCGACGTCTTCGACAGCAACCCCTTGGAACAGCCCGGCCCTCCGCAGCACCTCGTCCACGTCAGCTCCTTCATCGCTCAGCTACCAAGAGAGCTGAGTCACAGTTGAGCGAATTCTACGAGGACGCTGGGTTACCGATCGGCAGCGGATGCGTGCGACCCGCGCCCATTCGACCGGCGCCCGGGGATCAGGCGGCGCAGCGACAGGCGCAGCCGAAAGCGGCGCAGCGCGGACTCGGTGCCTTCCCGGACGAATGTATCTAGCTCGTCGGGGTTTGCCTCGTCGAGGAACTCCTCGATCTGACGCTCGACTGCAACCTTGTTCAGCGGCTCCTCGACCCGCGCCATGAGCAGCATGAATGCGAGCAGGAGCGGCGGGAACAGCAGGACGAGCAGACCAGCCATAACGCCCCTGATTATGCCCCGCCGCGTGTCGCGCGTAACTCGTAGGCTGAGTCGCTGTGCCGACCGAATCGCCGCTCGCCCTCACCCGCCGTGCGCGGAAGATCAATCGTGAGCTCGCGCAGCTCTACCCCGACGCGCACACCGAACTTGACTTCAGCAACCCGCTCGAGCTGTCCGTCGCGACCATTCTCTCCGCGCAGTGCACCGACAAGCGGGTCAACGAGGTGACGCCTGCCGTCTTCGCCAAGTTCCGGACGGCCGCGAACTACGCCGCCGCGGACCGGGCCGAGCTCGAAGAGATGATCCGTCCCACCGGCTTCTACCGGAACAAGACGAACTCGCTGATCAAGCTCGGGCAGATGCTGGTCGAACGTTTTGACGGCGAGGTGCCGCACACGCTCGAGGAGCTGGTCACGCTGCCCGGCTTCGGGCGCAAGACCGCGAATGTCGTGCTGGGCAACGCCTTCGGCATCCCGGGCATCACCGTCGACACGCACTTCGGCCGGCTGGTTCGGCGCTGGCATTGGACGGACAGCACCGACCCGGTGAAGGTCGAGCACGAGGTCGGGGCGCTGTTCCCCAAGAGAGAGTGGACGATCCTGTCGCATCGGGTGATCTGGCACGGCCGGCGGGTGTGCCATGCACGCAAGCCGGCCTGCGGGGCATGCGCGCTCGCGCGGTGGTGCCCGTCCTACGGCGAGGGGCCGACCGACCCGGTCGTTGCCGCCAAGCTGGTCAAGACGCCGGAGCAGGTGGCCGAGTCGGTATGACCAGGCCTCGCGCATGACCGGGATGCTCCCCGCCTGGCTGCATCCCTTGGTCGACTCGCTGGCCGCGTTGACATTCGCGGACCTGTCGCGGTACGGACCGCCCGAAGACGGCAGCGGTCGCGAGTCGGCCGTACTGATCGCGCTTGCCGAAACGGTCGACGGGCCGGGCGTGCTGTTGCTGGAACGTGCCGCGACCCTGCGCACGCATGCCGGCCAGGTGGCCTTCCCCGGCGGCGCCGCCGATCCCGGCGAGGATCCCGCGACGACCGCACTGCGAGAGGCGCACGAAGAGGTCGGGCTCGACCCGGCCAGCGTTCAGGTCGTCGCGACTTTCCCGGCGCTCTACCTTCCGCCCTCCGGGTTCGTGGTTACGCCGGTGCTGGCGTGGTGGCGCGCGCCGCACCCTGTCCGTGCCGTGGCTGCGAGCGAGGTCGCGGACGTGGCCGTGGTTCCGGTTCGCGAACTTGCCGATCCGGCGAACCGGTTCCGGGTGCGCCACCCGTCGGGCTTCCGCGGCCCCGGATTCGAGGCGGGTGGGATGTTCGTCTGGGGGTTCACCGCCGGACTGCTGGACGCGCTACTCGTGCGCGGCGGCTGGGCGCGGGATTGGGACGAGACGGTCGTGCGCGATCTGCCAACCCATCGCGTGCCGTAGTCCAGCGTGCGCATAGGATCACGGCGCTCCGGCCGCGACGTATAGGAGAGCTCGGTACCGTGCCCCGCGTGAGCGACGCTTGCGGAGCGAACCTGCGGCGCGCGCCGCATGGGCGCCTGGCGCGGATGGTGCCTGCGCTGCTACTCGTTGCGGTCGTGATTGCGGGCTGCACCAATCGGGAGGCCTCGCCGAACCGCCGCGGGCACCCCGGCTCGTCGACGGCATCCGTGGTGAACGGCGTCCAGCAGGTGACGCTGACCGTCAACGACACGTTCCGCTTCGACCCTTCGACGGTTGTCGTCCACCAGGGCACAGTGAAGATCACCCTGGTGCACAAGGGATCCGGGGCACCTCACGACTTCGCCCTGAACGGTTTCCCCGCCGACCAGACCGGCCTCGTGCACGCCGGCGGCACCACGTCGACCACGTTCACCACGCCGTCGGCCGGCACCTACACATTCGAGTGCACCCTGCACGTGACGCAGGGAATGACCGGGACGCTGATCGTCCTAGCGAACTGATCGTGACGATTGTGGACTGGATCATTGTGGCGGCCGCTGTGGGCTACGCCATCGGCGGGTATCGCAACGGGGCCGTGGTCGGCCTGTTCTCGCTGGTCGGCTTCTTCGGTGGTGCCGCATTGGGCGCGCAGCTTGCCCGGCCGCTCGGGTCGCACCTGGCGGGTGGTCAGGCGCAGGTGCCGATCGCGATCGTGTGCGTCCTGACGCTTGCGATGGCCGGCCAGTTGATCGCCGTGTGGGGCGGGGGCCACCTGCGGCAGCGCATCACCTGGAGGCCGGCGCAGCACGTGGACGCGGCGATCGGCGCGGCGCTCGGCGTCATCTCCGTGCTGCTCGTGGCATGGATGGTCGCCGTTCCTCTGGCGTCCTCGCCGTACCCGTCGCTCTCGTCCGCGGTGCGCCGCTCAGCGATTGTGCGCGGGGTCGACGGCGTGATGCCCACGCCGGTGCGCAACGTGTACTCGTCATTGCGCAGGTACATCGACCGGAGCGGATTCCCGCCGGTGTTCGGCGACCTGCAGAGCACCCACATCGTCGACGTCGGCCCGCCGGATCCTGCGCTGCTGCACTCGCCGGGCGTGACGGCTGCGCGCGGGTCGGTGCTGAAGATCTACGGCGAGGCGCCGCAGTGCGACCGCGGCATCGAGGGCTCCGGCTTCGTCTACGCCAACCAGCACATGTTGACCAATGCACACGTCGTGGCCGGCACGTCCAAGGTCAGCGTCGTCACCGGCGAGGGGCAGCTCAGCGCGCGAGTAGTTGCCTACGACCCGCGCCGTGACGTCGCCGTGCTGTACGTGCCCGGCCTGCGCGCGCCTGCCCTGCGATTCGCCGCCAATCCCGCCGCGACCGGCGCCAACGCAATCGTGGTCGGCTATCCGGAGGACGGCCCGTTCGACGTCCGCCCGGCCCGGGTGCGTGATCGCGGGGACATCGCCGGGCACGACATCTACGGCCGCGGCAGCATTGTGCGGGAGATCTACTCGATCCGATCTGTGGTGCGCAGCGGCAACTCCGGCGGGCCGCTGATCACGCCGAACGGGGCTGTGCTGGGCATGGTGTTCGCGACCGCCCTCGACTCGTCCGACACGGGCTTCGCGCTGACCGATTCCGAGATCGCAAGCGACGCCGACGCCGGGCGTGCTGCGACGGCCTCGGTCAGTACCGGAGACTGCACCCCGGGCGGATAGTGCGGCTCGACGGTTCCGCGCAGCAGAGCGGCGAACGGTAGTGCGCAGCTCGCCGCGGCGCACGCCGCGAGCACCGGATAGCCCCCGTGCACGAACAGCAGTGAGGACGCGGTCGTGGCGAGCGTGGACGCGCCCCAGCTCAGCGCGTCGACCGCGCCCTGCGCCGCGCCGTCACCGGCTAGCGTGCCGCTGCCGCCAACGATCGCGAGGTTCCATCCGTAGCCCAGCAGGAACAGCACCGCGGTCAGCGCAGTGCCATCCGGCGAGCCGGCCACGAACGCCGCCGAGCCGGCGAGTGTCGCGAGGCCGGCCGCCATGACAGGGCGGGCACCGAACCGGTCGAGCAGCCACCCGGACAGCGGTGCCAGCGCGAACATCCCGAACGTGTGCGCGGAGAGCATGGCGCCGATCGCGCCGAGGTCGGCGCCATGCATGTGCATCGACAGCGGCGCGGCGGTCATGACGGCCACCATGACGAGCTGCGCGGTGATCATTGTCGCGGCGGCGGTGCGGCCGCCGGCACCGGAACCTGCGACGGGCGCCGGCCGGGTCGGACGCGCCGCCGTCGAGACGAGCAGCGCGCCGACGGCCGCCACCAGGGCGAAGACGAACGGCCCGGCCATCGGATCGTGGCCGGTCGTCGCTGCCATGTGCTGGGCCGGCATCATGAGCAGCGGGCCACCGACTGCGCCGGCTGTCCCCGCCCAGACAACCGCACCGATCGCGGTGCCGGCCCGGTCCGGATAGAGGTCAGCGGCGGCGTAGCGGGACAGCAGCCCGGCTGCGTTGCCCACCCCGAGCAATGCCATCCCGGCGACCAGCAGCGAGACGTCATGCCGCGACACCGCCGCCGTAGCGCAGACCGCGCCCACGCATGCGACCGCGTACCCGACCAGCAGGCCACGCCGCCGTCCGCACCGCCGCATGACCCGCGAGAGCGCAAGCGCCCCGACACCCGTCCCGGCGACCGCGCCGGTGTTGGGCAGCGCGGCGAGTGAGGTGCTGAGCTCGTCGGCCGCGACGAGGGTGGCGACGGCGCTGGCTTCGGCCACGGCGGCGGTCATCAGCGCCGACGACACGAACAGGGCGATCATGGGCGTGCGCATGCCCACAGACGTTAGAAAGGCCGGGTGGGATGGTGAATGGCCACTGAACGGCAATCCTTAGGTGGCGCTTCTTGATCGAACGGCAGATCGGGGTGCATACTTTACAGATGGATCAGACCGACTGGCGCATCCTCGGCGAGTTGCAGCGCGACGGACGGCTCTCCTACAACCAGCTCGCCCGCCGGGTGAACCTGTCGCCGCCTGCAGTTGCCGAACGGGTACGCCGCCTCGAGGAACGGGGGATCATCACCGGCTACCAGGTCCGCGTCGACCCGGCCAAGGCCGGGCTGCCGTTGACCGCATTCATACAGATGCGCTGTACACCGGGCCGCTGCCTGCTGCGGACATCGGAGTCGGACGACCTTCCCGAGGTGGTTGAGATCCACAAGTTGTCCGGCAAT
Source organism: Actinomycetota bacterium (assembly GCA_046734315.1). Lineage (GTDB taxonomy): Bacteria > Actinomycetota > Actinomycetes > Mycobacteriales > Jatrophihabitantaceae > DASXRA01. Next base: position 5,808 of record JBKPQY010000153.1, read on the forward strand.
ATGTGCTCGATGCTCAAGGTGCGCGTGGCGTCCATGCAGCACCTCGAAGGGCTGTTCGAGCGCCTGGGCGAGCACGGCGAGATGACCACACACATCGTGCTCTCGACCCAGTACGAAGGTCGCCCGGTCGAGCCGCCCGTCGAGCAGGCCCGGCCCGTCACACCCTCGCCCGGCTGGCAGCGGGCTTGATCGCACGTTGTGGGTCGCCGCTGAAATACTGGCGGCGTGGCAGCGCGGATCACTTCCTCGGAGCTGGTCGGCCGCACCGCTGAACTTGGGTCCCTGACCGCCGCGCTCGCCCAGGCTCGCCGCGAGACCGCCCAGATCGTCCTCGTGGGCGGCGAGGCCGGCGTCGGCAAGTCCCGGATCGTTGCCGAATTCGTCGATGCGCTGCCGCCCGAGGTCCGTGTCCTCACCGGCTATTGCCTGGAGCTGCGTCAGGCGGTGCTGGCGTTCGCCCCACTCGTCGGCATGCTGCGTCAGCTCAGTGAGCAACTTGGCCCGGAGCGAACGCGGGAGCTCTACGGACGTGAACTGCGGCGTTTCCTCCCTGAGCACAGCACCACCGCCGAGCGGGCGGCGCATCCGACCGGCGAGCTGTTCGGCGCGCTGTACGGCCTGCTCGCCGAGCTGGACGATGACGACCCGCTCATCCTGGTCGTCGAGGACTTGCAGTGGGCGGACCGTTCCACCCTCGACCTGATCTCCTACCTGGCCCGCGAACTCGAGGACACCAGGGTCTTGCTGATCGGGACGTACCGCACCGACGAAATGCGCCGGTCACACCCATTGCGCCCGCTGCTGGCCGAACTCAATCGCCTGCCGAACGTCAGCCGCCTCGACGTCAAACCGCTCAGCGAGCGCGAGGTCGCGCGGCTGCTGTCGGCGATTTCCGGCGGTGACGTGCCCGACCGGCTTGCAGCCGACATCGCCGACCGCGCCGAGGGCAACCCGTTCTTCGCGGAGGAACTGCTCGCCGCCGTCGGCGACCGCGGCGTACCGCCCGCCCTGCGGGACATCCTGACTACCCGCCTGGAGGCACTGCCCGATCAGGCCCAGGAGGTGCTGCGCATCGCTGCGGCCGCCGGACGCCGCGTCGACCATCGGCTCCTGAGCGAGGTCGCCCCGTTGAGCGCCGATGAGCTGGACCAAGGGTTGCGCGACGCGGTCGAGCACGGCGTGCTCGTCCCGGACGGGTTCGGCTACCGGTTCCGTCACGCGTTGCTGCAAGAGGCCGCGCATGACCAGCTGTTGCCTGGCGAACGCACCCGACTGCATGCTGCCTTCGCGGACGTCCTCTCCCGTGAGCCGAAGCTCGCCGCCGCCGGGACCGACAGCGTCGACGCCGAACTCGCCTACCACGCCTTGCAGGCGATGGATGTCGATCGCGCATATCCGGCCACGGTCGCGGCCGGGTATCGGGCGCGGGACCTGTTCGCGTACCCCGAGGCATTCCAGCACTTCGAGCGCGCACTGGAGCTGCTTCCGCGTGTCTCGCCCGGCATACCCACCGACCCGGAGTGGCGGCTGCTGTCATTGGCCTCCGAGTGCGCCGACGAGCCCGACACGATGATCAAGTACGCCAACCGCGCGATCGCCTTGCTCGACCCCGAGCGGGACGCGGAGGCGTTGGGTGAGCAGCTCAGCGAGCTGAGCTGGAAGTACTGGATCGCGGGCAGTCTCGACCGCGCGCTCGAGACGAGCGCGGATGCCCTGGAGCTGCTGCCTCCCGAACCCACGCCGGTGCGGGCGGCGGCGCTGTCGCATCGCAGCCGGTTCCTCATGTTCGCTGCGCGGTACGAGGAAGCCGCCGCGATCGGCACCCAAGCGGTAGCGGTCGCCCGCGCCGCCGCTGCCGACCGCCAGTTGAGCCTCGCATTGAACTCACTGGGGTGCTCGCTCGCCAACCTCGGTCAGGAGGACGGTCTCGTGCTGCTGCGCGAGAGCATTGAGGTCGGGATCCGGAGCGCGCCGACCGAGGCCATCCGCGGCTACAACAATCTCGGCTCGGTCCTGACCAGCCCGTTCGACCGCGTCGCCGAGGCCGAGCGGGTGCAGCACGAGGGAATCCGCTTCGCCGAGGAGCATCGGGCCTTTCCCGGGGCGACCAGCTTCCTCAGGCTCGAGCACGCGAACGCGTTGATCCGGCTGGGCCGCTGGGACGAGGCGGACGACGAGCTGCTCGATCTGCGTCTCGTCGGGGGCGTGCTCGAGCAGTACCACGGCATCACCCGGACGCTGTTGCTGTGCCTGCGCGGCCGGTACCGCGAGGCAGCCGAGGTCGCCCGAAAACTCGGCGGTGGCGTGGATGAAGCCCGCGACGCCCCGCAGGCGGCTGGGCCGATCATCGAGGCGCTGCTACGTCTTCAGGTGGCCGGACACTGGCCCGAGCCCGTGCCGATCCCGGACATGGTCCGAGCGACCACCGTCAACCCGGATGTGTTCCCGGTGGCGGCGTGGCGAGCACGCACCGCGCTCGCGCGCCTGAACGAGGACGGCCCGGACCTGACACGGCACGAGGTGGACGTGATCCTCGACGAACTCCGTGCCACCCGCCGAACGCCGCGTGCCACCGGAGTCGTCGCGGCGGCACTGGACAACTGGATCGCGTTCGTCGCGGCCGAACGCTCCCGGATCGACAGCACCGACCCTGAACTGTGGAAGGCAGCCCTTTCTGCCATGCGCCGAAGGGTGCATGCCGAGCACGAGATGTACACGCAGTTCCGTCTGGCCGAAGCGCTCGCCGCCCACGCCGACTCCGAGCGGGCCACCGCCGAGTTGGGGGAGGCGTACGAGCGTGCTACCCGCCTCGGCGCCGAGCCGCTCGCGGACGACATGCGGTCCTTGGCGCGCCGCGCCCGGCTACGGCTGTCCGGAGTCGCGGCGTCGGGCGCCAATCTCCTGACCGCGCGCGAGGCCGCTGTCCTCGGGCTCGTCGCCGAGGGACTCACCAACCGGGAGATCGGCAAGCGGCTGTTCATCTCCGAGAAGACCGCGAGCGTCCATATCTCCAATCTCATGGCCAAGCTCGGTGTGACGAACCGGACCCAAGCCGTCCACGTCGCGCGCGAACGGGGAATTGCCGTCTAATCCCGCCTTGGCGGCGCTCTTCGCGCGAGCGCTCATCGCGTGCTTAGGCTTGCTTGGCCCACCGGATCAGCTCGCCGCTCACCAGGTCCGGCGCCTCGTTCTGCAGGAAGTGGCCCACGCCGTCGAGGGTCCGCCACTCATACGCGCCCGTGACGTAGCGGCCTGATCCCTGCGCCGTACGGGGCAGTATGCAACCGTCCAGCTCGCCGTGCAGTTGCAGCACGGGCGCCGCGATCGGGTGCTGCTGAAGTGCACTCGCGTAACGGCGCCCATCGGGACGCGGCAGCGACCGGATCAGCCAGCGAAAGTACTCCAGCGCACAGTGCGCGACCGGGTGGATGCGCAGCGCAGCTGCATATCGCTCGACGCCCATGGCATAGTGCGTGCTTGCCCGCCATGCCGGCCCCGTCCAGGACCGGAAGAGGCTTTCGACGTAGGCCGAGTTGCGGGTCAGCAGCGTCTCGGGGCGGCGCGGGAGTTGGAACGTGCGCAGCGCGTAGGCCCAGGCGCGGCCCTGGCCGCGCGGGTCGGACACGATCGCCGACCGGAGCCGCAGCGGATGCGCCGCACCGAGCACGGCGAGCCGGCGCACGACGCGCGGATGCAGCGCCGCGACCGTCCAGGCCAGCAATCCACCGATGTTGTTGCCGACGAGCACCGCGTCGCGCTCGCCCAGCGCCGGGACGAGCTGAGCGATGTCGGCGGCCAGGGTCGGCGCGTCGTATCCGCGCGGGGGCTTGTCGCTCGCGCCGTATCCGCGCAGATCCACGGCGACGGCGCGGAACCCGGTATCGGCGAGATCGACCAGTTGCTGCTGCCAGGTCCACCAGAACTGGGGGAACCCGTGCAGCATCAACACCATCGGCCCGGTGCCGAGCTCGGCAACATGCATCGCGATGCCGTTTGCGCGCACCGTGCGGTGCGTCCACGGTCCGTCGAGGAGGACCGACGAGTCGTCCATCCGATGATTATCCGAGGTTCTTGAGAACGGCCAGCGTCTCCTTGCTGCTGGCGATGGTGCGTTCGGGTGCCCTCACCCGCTTGACATTGCGGATGCCCAACAGGACGAGCGTGCCGACGAGCAGTAGCAGGAACCCGAACACGATCAGGTAGGCCGCCCAGCGCCAGATGCCGGCGGCAACCAGACCCTCGGCGAGCGCGATCAGTCCGAACGTCAGCGAGAACACCAGCAGCACGGCGGCACCGGCGAAGGATCCTGCACCGGCGCCGGCGTTCTTGACCGACGACCGCACCTCGAGCTTTGCGAGCTCGATCTCACCATGCAGCACAGCTGAGAATTGTGTCGACGCTTCCTGGACGAGTTCGCCGATCGACGGCTCGGCGCCGTCCGAGGTCATGCTGGCCACGATGTGCGCTCCTTCCCTCACTGCGTCGAATCATTCCAGCCGGGTCGGCTCTTCCGCATCAGGAGGGTTCAGCGCTTCCGGCACGTCGAACATCCGCGCAACCGGCAGATCGGTGGAACTGTGCACGACAATGGACAGCGCGATACACACCGCGACCAGATCGAACACCGCCTGTGACCCCGCGAATCCGGCGTCGAGCGCCAGCAACCCGTATACGACGCTCGCGAATCCCTTCGGGCCGAACCAGGCCACAGCAGCCGTCTCGCGGCGGCTGAGCCGGGCCCGGTACAGGCTCAGCAGCAACGCCGCGGGCCTGACGAACACGAGCGCCAGGACGGCTACCGCCCAGGCGCCGATCGGCACGCGGTGCAGCAACTCCGGCGTAATGAGCGCCCCGAACACCAGCAGCGCCGCCAGCTTGAGCAACTCGGCGATCAGGTCGCCGAACGCCTCGAATGCACGGTGCGCCGACGGGGAGACGGTCGCCATCGTCGAGCCTGCGGCGAAGGCGGCGAGGTAGCCGTTGGCATGGGTGAGGTGGCAGGTCGCGTAGAGGATCACGGCGACGCTCAACGGTCCGAGTGGTGCGAGCTTCGCCTCGCTGCCCACCCCGGGCAGCCGCGTCAGCTGGTGTGTAACGACCGGCAGCGCGATGCCCAGCGCGATGCCGCCGGCAAGCTCACCCACCACCGTCCAGATGTGCGTGTGCCCATGCGAGGCGGCAGCGATCAGGATGACGACGACGGGCAGGGCGAGCCCGTCGTTCAGCCCTGACTCGACGTTGAGCAGCCGGCGCAGCCGCAGCGGGACGTCGGTGCGGCCGATGATCGCCGCGGCGAACACCGGGTCGGTCGGCGACAGGATCGCGCCGACGAGGAAGCTTTCCGTCCAGGTCAGCGGCGTGAACGCTCTGGTGAGCAGCGCGATGCCGATGAAGGTCAGCGGCATGCCGAGGCCGAGCGCGCGGCCGGCGGTGGGCCCGATCGCCTTGAGCTCGGGCAGCGCGGCGCGCATCCCGTCGGTGTAGAGGACGCTGAACAGCGCCAGGTCGGCGAGTGTGACGACCATGGGGTCGTGCGGCTTGATGTCCATCCAGCCGAGGCCGCCGTTGCCGGTGAGCGCGCCGGCCAGCAGGAACAGCAGCGCCGTAGAGAGGACGGTGCGGGCGGCGAACCCTGAGATCAACACGACGACGAGCAGCGTCACGCCGAACACGAGAATGATTGACATCGCGTCTCTCCGGGCAAGGTACGACCTACTTGCCGACCAGGCTTCCCGGCACGCCGCGGTTAGCCTATCGGGGCTGCGCGTATTGCATGCGGCGCTAGCGTTCCCGGCATGAGACTTCGCACCCTCGTTCCTGCCCTTGCGTTCGGCGTCGCGCTGGCGGCGGCCGTGCCGGCGTCGGCGCAGGCGGCCCCCTCCTGGCGGTTGGTGCCGACGGGCAGCTCGCAACAATTCCGTGGGCTGGCGGCCGTCTCGCGTTCCGTGGCGTGGCTGGCCGGCACGTCCGGCACGGTGCTGCGGACCGTCGACGGCGGTGGGCACTGGTCGAACGTGTCACCGCCCGGCGCCTCCGCCTTGCAGTTCCGCGACATCGAGGCGTGGGACGGCTTGCACGCCGTCGCGTTGACGATCGGCACCGGCACCGACGCGCGGGTGTACCGGACGGCCGACGGCGGGCAGTCCTGGCAGCTCGCGTTCACCAACGACGACCCGAATGCGTTCTACGACTGCATGGCGTTCTTCAATCCACGCGACGGGCTGGCGCTCAGCGATCCCGTCGACGGCAAGTTCCGGCTGATCGCGACGCACGACGGCGGGCGGAGCTGGGCTCTTGTCGACCCGGCCGGGATGCCGGCAGCGTTGCCGGGGGAGTTCGCTTTCGCCGCGTCCGGAACCTGCCTGATCACATCCGGGCACCAGGCCTGGATCGCGAGCGGCGGCGCCGCGGTGCCACGCGTGTTCCACTCGCGTGACTTCGGCCGCACCTGGACCGTGGCCGACACGCCGGCGGTGGCCGGGCCGACGGCCGGCATCTACGCGCTGGCCGCCTGGGGCGCACGGCACGTCGCGGCGGTCGGCGGCGACTTCACGGCGCCGACAGCGCACGTCGATGTGGCGGCGTCCTCGACCGATGGCGGGCAGGCGTGGCAGCTCGCGGCGGCGATGCCGGGCGGGTACCGGTCGGGTGTGGCGTTCGTCGGACCGCACACGTTGGTCGCGGTCGGACCGACCGGTTCGGACATCTCGACCGACGGCGGGCGCAGCTGGACGACGTTCGACACCGGCTACTTCGACACCGTGCAGCGTGGGCGTGACGGCACGGTTTGGGCGTCCGGCACGACCGGCCGGGTGGCGGTCCTCGCTGACTGATCCGCTAGCGCCGGTGCTCGAGCTGCCCGGCGTGCGCGACAGCGTCGTCGCGGCGCGCACCGCCGTGGACGCGTTGCTGACACATCGCGTGCTGCGGCGGCGCTCGGCGGACGTCTCGGCCGAGTCGGCTTTGCGCGGCGCCTGGGCGTCGGCGTCGCTCTCCGGCGTGCACGTAGCCCTTGCGGACGTCCGCAGCGGCGCCGCGCTGGACGATCCGCTGATGCAGGGTGCAATGCGCGCGCAGTCGGCGATCGGGCCGCTGGCCGAGACGTGGACGAGGGCTCCCCGTCAGGCGCTGGCCCGCATGCACACGCTGGCGGCCGCCGACCTGCTCGAGGCCGACGCGCTCGGCCGTCCCACAGGCGACACGCGCCGCCTGGACCTGCTCGTCGACGTGCTGGGGGCGGCGTCCGCCCCTGCACTCGTCGTCGCCGCCGTGGTGCACGGCGAGCTGCTGGCGCTCGACATGTTCGCACCCGTGTCAGGAATCGTCGCCCGGGTGGCGGAGCGGCTGACGCTTGTCGAGCGGGGGCTCGACCCCAAGTCGCTGGTCGTCGTCGAGGTCGGGCACCGGGAGCTGCGCGCGGAGTACGACGCCGCGCTGCGCGCGTACGCCGACGGCGATGTATCTCGCTGGCTGCGGCACAGCGCCGATGCCGTGATCATCGGCGCGCGCGAAGCAACCGCGATCTGTGAGGCAATGTCCAGGCAATGAGCGCTCGGCGCACGACAGCGAAACGCAACCACTCGAACGCAACCACCGCGCGATGAGCGCTTGCGCGAAGAGCCGCGCCGCCGCGACGCGGCCCGCGCCGGAGGCGCGGAGCGGAGCCGGGGCTGCACCCGAGCGCAGCGAGCGGTGCGGACA
>JBKPQY010000154.1:0-6747 GCA_046734315.1 Actinomycetota bacterium
GAGCAAGAAGAAGCTGCAGTTCGTCGTGCACGACTTCGTGGACGGCTTCGACACCTACACCGAGAAGCCGGGGCACACCTGGCCGGCCGACCTGGCATTCGCCGACGTCGACCCGTCCGACTACGTCGCGGTCGTGGTGCCCGGCGGGCGGGCGCCCGAGTACATCCGCAACGACGCCGACGTGCAGCGCATCCTCAAGCACTTCGCCGCCGACGACAAGCCGATCGCGCACCTGTGCCACGGTCCGCTGGCCCTCGCCGCGGCGGATGTGTTGCGGGGGCGGCGCAGCGCCGCCTACCCGGCGCTCGCCCCGGACATAGCCGCTGCCGGTGCCGAGTTCGTCGACGGGGAAGCAGTCGTCGACGGCGTGATGGTCTCCGGTCGAGCCTGGCCCGACCACCCCGCGTGGATGCGGGAGTTCATGGCGATTCTGCGAGCCAAAGCCCCCGTTCGGTAAGCGATGAGCGTTCGCGCGCTTGGCCCCGGCGGGATTGGCTAGTCATGGTCGACTTCGCACTGACGGAAGAGCAGAAGGCGATCCGCGACACTGCCCGGGCGTTCATTGCCGACCACGTCGTGCCCTTCGAACCCGAGGTGCTGCGCCGCGAGCGGCGCGGCGAGCCGGGGATGACCCGCGACGAGCGACGCGAGCTGCAGCTCGCCGCCAGGAAGTTCGGGTTCTGGGGGCTGTCGACCCCCGAGGAGTACGGCGGCATGAACCTGCCCGCGGTCACGCAGGCACTGGTCTGGACGGAGCTGGGCCGTACCTTCGTGCCGTTCTCGTTCGGCGGCGAGGCCGACAACATCCTGTACCACGCCAACGACGAACAGCGCGCTGCGTACCTGGTTCCAACGATCGAGGGCGAGCGTCTGTCGTGCTTCGCGATCACTGAACCCGGCGCCGGCTCGGATGCCGCCAACATCAAGACCCGGGCCCGCCGTGACGGCGACGACTGGATCATCAACGGTGAGAAGACGTTTATCACGGGCGGCAACGACGCCGACTTCGCCATCGTCATCGCGGTCACTGACACACATGCCGGCGCGCGCGCGGGATCGACCGCGTTCCTCGTCGACCGGGAAATGGGCTGGACGTCGCACTTCATCCAGACCATGGGCGAGGTCGGGCCGGCCTCGCTCGCGTTCGACGACGTTCGGGTGCCCGCCCGCAACGTGCTGGGCGAGGTCGGGCAGGGCTTCGAGCTGGCGATGGCGTGGATCGGCAGGGGGCGCTACCTGATTCCGGCGCGCGCGCTGGGGGCCGCGGAACGGCTGCTTGGGATGGCGCTCGACTATGCGAACACCCGCGAGACGTTCGGCAGGCCGATCGGCGAGAACCAGGCGATCCAGTGGATGATCGCCGACTCCGAAGTCGAACTGGAAGCGGCACGCTGGCTGGTGCTGCGCGCCGCGTGGACCGTCGACCAAGGGCGCGACGCGCGGCATACGTCGTCGATGGCCAAGCTGTACGGGGCGAACATGGCCAACCACGTGGTCGACCGCGTGCTGCAGATTCACGGCGGCATGGGCTATACCCGCGAGCTGCCCATCGAGCGCTGGTATCGCGAGGCGCGGCTGTGGCGCATCTTCGAAGGCACCGACGAGATGCAGCGGCTGATCATCTCGCGTGATCTGCTGCGCGGCTACACCAAGATCGGGTTGGACTAGGGCATCGCTCAGGACGCGTCGAGCCGGGCAAGCTGCTCGGCGCTGAGCTCCAGCCCGGCGGCTGCGGCCGAGTCGCTGATCGACTCGGGACGGCTCGCGCCGGGGATGGGGATGACCACCGGCGACTTCGCAAGCATCCAGGCCAGGCACACGCGCTGCGGCGAGGCGCCGACCTCGGTGCCGACCTGCTCGAAGGCGGCGTGCCTCCGGCCCAGGCCATGCGCGCTTCCGGCGCCTCCGAGCGGACTCCACGGCAGGAACGCCAGCCCCAGCTCATCGCAGAGCCGCAACTCCGGCTCGCTCGAGCGGAACCGAGGGGAGAACTCGTTCTGGACGCTGACCAGCGCATCGCCGAGGATCTCGCGGGCGAGACGGATCTGGTCCCGGTTGGCGTTCGAGATGCCGACCATGCGCGCCTTACCCGCGTCGTGGATCTCCTTCAGCGTGCCCATGGCATCGGCGTACGGGACGCGCGGATCAGGTCGGTGGTGCTGGTAGAGGTCGATCTCCTCGACACCGAGGTTCTTCAGGCTGGCGTCAACGGCGGCGCGCAGCCCGGTGACCGAACTGTCCCGAGCCCAGCCGCCGCCCGCGGTGCGGGTGTGCCCACCCTTGGTCGCGACGAACACCGTGCCGCGGGCGCCGAGCCGGTGAAGCAGCGATGCGACCAGCCGCTCGTTGGCACCCATCGCCTCGGCACCGAGTACCGACGGGCCGTAGGCGATGGCGGTGTCGACGAACGTGATGCCGGCGTCGAGTGCGGCCCGCATCGTTGCCTCCGCTCGTTCCATCGGCACCGGCGGGTCGTCGAGTTGCATAGCGCCCAAGCCGATCGCGCTGACGGTGTCGATGCCGATTCGCCGGGTCCGCATGTCCCCGATCCTGGCATGCGTCGCGGACTGTTCGGCGCACACCGTACGGTCGGAGCTATAGCGTCGAAGTCATGACATCGACTGATCCCGGTGTCGGGATCGAGGCGGCTGTCGCACGCACTCTGGAACTCGCCGCCACCTGGATCGGGTGGGACGGCCGGCCGCGCGTCAGCGAGGACGGTGAGCGCATCTACACGCCGCACAAGGTCATCCGACGGCAGGCCGACCACCTGATCGACCACCTTGCGGAGGTCGAGGCGGCGCTCGCGGGCGTCCCGACCGAGCCGGACGCCTGGCACGGCAGCCTGGTCACGACGCATGCCGACTTCGCCCCGTTCACCGAGGTGGACCTGGACGAGGCACGTCAGCGCCTGACCCGCTTGGCCCGGACCTTCCGGCTGCGGCTGCTCGCCGCCGGTCCCGACGAGTGGGACCGCCCACGGGAGGGCTGGACGCTGCGCAAGATCGCCGAGCACCTGTCGACAAGTTGGTACGCCGAGCAGGTCGGCGACCTGTCGCGCTGACGTGCGTCCGCGTAGCTGCCTACGCTGAGCCGGTGACCCTGTTCGACCCGCCGGCTGAGACTGCGCGTCAGACGGCGAATGCGCCGCTCGCCGCCCGCATGCGGCCGCGCACACTCGACGAGGTCGTCGGCCAGGAGCAGCTGCGCAGCGCCGGATCGCCGTTGCGGCGTCTCGTGGAGGGCGAGGAACCGATGTCGCTGATCCTGTTCGGCCCGCCCGGCAGTGGCAAGACGACGCTCGCGCTGATCGTGTCGAACGCCACGAACCGTCGCTTCGTGCAGATGTCGGCGCTCAATGCCGGCGTCAAGGACGTCCGCGCCGTGATCGACGATGCCCGACGCGAGTTGACCTATTCCGGCCGGCAGACGGTGCTGTTCATCGACGAGATCCACCGGTTTTCGAAGACGCAGCAGGACTCGCTACTCGGAGCGGTTGAGACACGCACCATCACGTTGGTCGCTGCTACCACCGAGAACCCGTTCTTCTCGATCGTCTCGCCACTGCTCTCGCGAAGCCTGATGCTCACCCTGCAGCCGCTCAGCGACGAGGACGTGAACGAGCTGGTCGACCGGGCACTGCGTGACGAGCGCGGCCTGGGCGGTGCCGTCACGCTGAAGGACGACGCACGGGCGCACCTGATCCGGATGGCGGCGGGCGACGCGCGACGTGCGCTCAACGCGCTGGAAGCGGCCGCCGGAACGTCCGAAATCATCGACCTACCCACCCTCGAGAAGGCCGTCGACACGGCGGCGGTGCGCTACGACCGCGACGGCGACCAGCACTACGACGTGATCAGCGCGTTCATCAAGTCGATCCGTGGCTCGGACGTCGACGCCGCGCTGCACTACCTGGCCCGGATGATCGAGGCCGGCGAGGACCCGCGCTTCATCGCCCGCCGGCTCGTGATCCACGCCAGCGAGGACATCGGCTTGGCCGACCCGACTGCGTTGCTTGCTGCCGCGGCTGCGGCGCAGGCGGTGCAGCTCATCGGCCTGCCCGAGGCGCGCATCAACCTCGCGCAGGCCACCATCCACCTGGCGACCGCGCCGAAGTCGAATGCGGTGGTGCGCGCGATCGACGAGGCGCAAGGCGACGTGCGGGCCGGCATGGCGGGGGCCGTGCCGCCGCATCTGCGCGACGGGCACTATCCGGGCGCCGCGCGTCTCGGCCATGCGCAGCGTTACGTATACCCACCCGACACGGCCGAAGGCATTGCCGAGCAGCAATACCCGCCGGACGAACTGGTCGGCCGCGACTACTACCGTCCGGGCAGTCACGGCGCCGAGCGTGGTTTGGCCGAGCGGCTGCCCAGGCTGCGGGCGGCAATCCGCGGAACTGACGCGAGCGACCAGGACTGACCCGGTAGGGTCGCACGGCGTACCACTCGGAGCAAGCACCGCGCGGTCCGCCGCGCGGCCAAGGGGTGAGTTCGGTGAGCACGCGACTGTTCTGGCTGGCGATGGGCATCACGATCGGCGCGCTGACGATGCGCAAACTGTCGGCCGCGGCCCAGATGCTGACCCCGCGGGCCATCGCGCGGAGCTTCGGCGCCGGGCTCGCCGACATGTCCGAGTCACTGCGCGAATTCACCGCCGAGGTGCGCGACGCAATGCACGATCGCGAAGCCGAGTTGCGCGAGGGGACCGGTCTCGACGGTCGGCTCGGCCGCGTCCCGTACACGTCATGAAGAGCGCGGAGGTCAAGCGCCGGTTCCTCGCCTACTTCGAGGCGAACGGGCACACCGCCGTCCCCAGCCTGCCGCTGCCGTTCGACGACCCGAATCTGCTGTTCGTCGTCGCGGGAATGGCGCAGTTCGTGCCGTACTTCACCGGGCAGCAGATCCCGCCGTTCAAGCGGGCCACGAGCGTGCAGAAGTGCATCCGTACGCCGGACATCGACGAGGTCGGCAAGACCACCCGGCACGCCACGTTCTTCCAGATGAACGGCAACTTCAGCTTCGGCGACTACTTCAAGGAAGGTGCGATCAAGTTCGCCTGGGAGCTGTCGACAAGGTCGCAGGCGGAAGGCGGTTTCGGCCTCGACGGCGACCGCATCTGGCCCACGGTGTACCTCGACGACGACGAGGCGGTCGACATCTGGCACCGGCTCATCGGCATCCCGCACGAGCGCATCGTGCGCCGCGGCAAGCAAGACAACACGTGGGACATGGGCATCCCGGGCCCGGCCGGCCCGTGCAGCGAGCTGTTCTACGACCGCGGCCCCGAATACGGCCCGGAGGGAGGACCGGCGGTCGACGAGGACCGGTTCACCGAGTACTGGAACCTGGTCTTCATGCAGTACGAGCGGGGCAAGTCGACCGGACCTCATAAAGGCGACTACGAGATCCTCGCCGACCTGCCCAACAAGAACATCGACACGGGCATGGGCCTGGAGCGCATCGCCACGATCCTGCAGGGCGTCGACAACCTCTACGAGATCGACGAGACGAAGCCCGTCCTCGACCGGGCCGCCGACCTGACCGGCCGGAGGTACGGCGCGAAGTCCGGACACGCGGCGAACCAGTCACATCCCGACGACGTGCGGCTGCGGGTGATCGCCGACCACGTGCGGTCCGGCCTGATGCTGATCAGTGACGGTGTGGTGCCCTCGAACGAAGGGCGTGGCTACGTGCTGCGGCGGATCCTGCGCCGGGCGATCCGGGCAATGCGCCTCTTGGGTTACGAGGACCCGGCACTGCCCGAACTGCTCCCCGTCGCCCGGGACTGCATGGCCCCGTCTTATCCCGAGGTCGTCAGCGACTTCGGCCGCATTTCGACGTACGCCTACGCGGAGGAGGAGGCGTTCCGGCACACCTTGCGGGCCGGGACCGCGATCTTCGACACGCAGGCGGCGGCGGTACGAGGCGCCGGGGGCTCGCAGCTGTCCGGCGAGAAGGCGTTCCAGTTGCACGACACGTACGGCTTCCCGATCGAGCTCACCCTCGAGATGGCCGCGGACCAGGGCCTGACGGTGGACGAGGAGGGTTTCCGCCGGCTGATGCGGGAGCAGCAGCAGCGTGCTAAGGCCGACGCCCAGGCAAAGAAGACCGGGCTCGTCGACACGTCGGTGTGGCGTGCCGTGCTGGAGCACGGCGGCAGCGAGTTCACCGGCTACCAGGAGGTCGCCCGCGAGGCGAAGGTCACCGCGCTGGTCGGCCAGGGCGGCGCGCTCGAGGCGGCCGGTGAGGGTGACGAGGTCGAACTCGTTCTGGACGCCACACCGTTCTACCCGGAGGGTGGTGGCCAGCAACCCGACTTCGGCCGCATCACCATCAACGCGGCGGGGCACGATGCGGAGCTTGAGGTCGTCGATGTGCAGTCGCCGCTTCCGGGCGTGATCGCGCACAAGGCCAGGGTGCTGCGCGGCGAGGTGCGTCCCGGCGACCCCGCGTTCGCGCTGGTCGACGTGGGCCGGCGCGCGTCGGTGTCGCGCAGCCACTCGGCCACCCACCTGCTGCACGCGGCATTGCGGCGCACGCTGGGCGACACGGCGGCGCAGGCGGGCTCGCTGAACGCGCCCGGACGGCTGCGCTTCGACTTCCACAACCCCTCGGCCGTGGCGCCGAGCGTCCTCGCCGACGTCGAGGACGAGATCAACGAGGTTCTCCTGCACGACCTGGAGGTTCGCGCGTTCATCACCAACCAGGAGGAGGCCAGGCGGCTCGGCGCGATCGCCATGTTCGG
>JBKPQY010000155.1:0-10196 GCA_046734315.1 Actinomycetota bacterium
CATGAAGCAGGTGTGCGTGAAGTCGGCGACCTGCTCCTGGACGGCCGCCGCGACACGCGGGGCCGCGTTTCCGACCGACGTCACCGCGATGCCCGAGCCGAAGTCGATCAGCTGGTTGCCGTCGACATCGACCACGATGCCACCGCCGGCACGCGCGACGTACACCGGCAGTGTCGTCCCGACACCCGGCGCGACCGCCGCGTCCTTCCGTTCGGAGAGGGCCACCGACCCCGGCCCGGGAATGCTGGTGCGCAGTAGGCGCTGCTGTGGCACGTCGCTCATGTCCACTCCCATCTGCCCGATTGCGCAAGAATTCCTAGTCTGACGCGAGCGAATCTTGCGCGATCGGGTCATGTCTGCGTTTCGATCACCGCAATGGTGTCCCCCTCGGTGACCACGTCGCCCGCCGCAACCGCCACTTCGGCGATCACGCCGGACACCTCGGCCAGCACCGGGATCTCCATCTTCATCGACTCCAGGATGACAAGCGTGTCCGTCGGCTCGACCGAATCGCCGGCCACGACCGCCACCTGGGCCACGTTCCCCACCAACTCGGCAGCCACGGTGTACTTCACCGGAACCGTCGCACCAGCCTCCACGCGCCCGGAAGCACGAGCCCCGCTGCCGCCAGCTTGAGCGCGTCCGTGACCAGGAACGGCGTGACGCCGAGATCGACTGCCTTCTGGGCGCCTACGTGCAGATCGGCTGCCAGCCACGTCGCACCGAACACGTACACGATCGCGCTGCCCAAGGCCATCAGCCCGATCGTGCTGAGCACCTGCCGGTCATTGCCACGCCGGGACAGCTCGCCGACGACACCTGCGGCCACCACGAACCCGATGATGTATCCGAACGACGGTCCCCCCCAGCCGTGCGCGTGGCTGGCGAACCAGGGCACGCCGGCCACGCCGGCCAGCAGATACAGCAGCATCGACATCACGCCGCGTGCTGGGCCGAGCGCCGCGCCCGCCAGCAGGACGGCGAACGTCTGCAGTGTGAACGGGACGGGCGTCAGCGGCGTGTGGATCGACACTTGCGCGGCCAGCCCGGTCAGGCAGGCCCCGCCGACGATGAGCGCGCCGTCGCGGGCGATTGCGCCGGGGACGAGGTCGGCGAGGACGAACCGGTCCGGTGCGGTGGCGGCCGTGGCCATAAGTGCTCCTCTCGTGGTGGTGAGCGACAGGCTAGCCGCGTCCGTGCCCCACAGGCCCCGTGCCGACCGTCCAAAGATCAGCGACGGATCTTGTCCCTGATGCGACGCGCCAGCCGCCGATCCACCCGGAGGCGCGGCGGATTGAGCCCGTGTGCTGCTGCGGATCAGAAGTCGATGTTGTGCATGACGTGCTTGATGCGGGTGTAGTCCTCCAGCCCGTACACCGACAGGTCCTTGCCGTAGCCGGAGTGCTTGAATCCGCCGTGCGGCATCTCGGCTACCAACGGTATGTGGCAGTTGACCCAGACGCAGCCGAAGTCCAGCCGTTTCGACATGCGCATCGCCCGCCCGTGGTCACGCGTCCACACGCTCGAGGCCAGCCCGTAGTCGACGCCGTTGGCCCAGCGCACCGCCTCGTCCTCGTCGGTGAACCGCTGCACCGTGATGACCGGACCGAAGATCTCCTGCTGGGACGCCTCGTCGCTCTGCTCGAGCCCCGCGACGACCGTGGGTTGCCAGAAGTAGCCGCGATCGCCGTCACGAGATCCGCCGGCCAGGATGCTCGCGTGGTCGGGCAGTCGGCCGACGAGGCCGGCGACCCGGTCCAGCTGCGCCGCGTTGTTCAGGGGCCCGTACAGCGCTTCGGTGTCGGACGGCGGTCCGGTGTGCGTCCCGCGCGCCTGCTCAGCCAGCGCATCGGCGAACTCACCGGCGATCCGCGGCGCGACGAGCACTCGAGTAGCCGCCGTGCAGTCCTGCCCGGCGTTGAAGTATCCGGCGACTGCGATGTCCTCGGCCGCCTTGCTCAGGTCGGCATCGTCGAAGACGATCACCGGCGCCTTGCCGCCGAGTTCGAGGTGGACGCGCTTGAGATCGGCCGCCGCCGCCTCGGCGACCTGCATGCCCGCCCGCGGCGATCCGGTGATCGACACCATGGCCGGCGTCTTGTGCGCGACGATCGCTCGACCGGTGTCCCGGTCTCCGCATATCACGTTCAGCACTCCGGGCGGCAGGAATTCGGCGGCGATCTCGGCCAGCATGACCGTCGTGACGGGCGTCGTGTCGGACGGCTTGAGGACGACGGTGTTGCCCGCGGCGAGGGCCGGGGCGAGCTTCCAGATCGCCATCATCATCGGGTAGTTCCACGGGGTGACCTGCCCGACCACACCCACCGGCTCGCGCCGCACGTAGGACGTGAATCCCTTCATGTATTCGCCGGCGCTGCGCCCCTCGAGCAGACGGGCCGCCCCGGCGAAGAACCGCACCTGGTCGACCATCGGCGGGATCTCCTCGGTGCGGGTGAGCTCGATCGGCTTGCCCGTGTTCTGCGACTCGGCGACCACCAGATCGTCGGCGCGCGCCTCGAGGCTGTCGGCGAAACGCTCCAGCGTCCGCTGCCGCTCGCTCGGAGTCGTGTCGCGCCACGTCTCGAACGCAGTAGCCGCTGCGCCGAACGCACGGTCGACGTCGTCGGCCGACGACACCGGCGCGCTACCGAACACCTCGCCAGTCGACGGATCGATCAGCTCGGCTCGGCGCCCGTCCGCCGCGTCGACCAACTTGCCGTCGACGAAGTTCTGAACCACTCGCGAAGCCGTCACAGTCCGGCACCCCCTCTGCTCGGGACTCAGGCGGACGCTGAGGGACCCGGCGTCTCCTCTGACGTCCGGACGAGGCGTCCGGACGAGTCGACGTGCAGCCCGCACTCCGTTTTCCCCTGTCCGGCCCAGCGGCCGCTTCGGGGATCCTCGCCGGGGCGAACCTTACGGGTACACGGTGCGCAACCGATGGACGGATAGCCCTGCGCCACGAGCGGGTTCACCACCACGTCGTGCTCGGCCAGGTACGCGTCGACGTCGTCCTGCGTCCATGTCGCGATCGGGTTCACCTTGACCATGTGCCGGTTCGCGTCCCACTCGACGACGCCGACACTCCGGCGCGATTCCGCCTCGTCCCGGCGGATGCCCGATGCCCACGCGACGAACGGCGCGAGTGAGCGGCGCAGCGGTTCGACCTTGCGGAGGTTGCAGCATGCGTCAGGATCGCGGTCATGCAGGCGCGGGCCGAACATTTCGTCCTGCTCCGCGACGGTCTGCTTCGGGAGCACCGAGTGCAGCGTGATCGGATACTTCTCGCTGACACGCTGCTTTGTAGATAGCGTCTCGGGAAAGTGGTAGCCGGTGTCGAGAAAGATCACATGCACCCCGGGGCGAATCCGGGCGGCGAGGTCGATCACCAGTGCGTCGCCCATCGACGCACTGATGCAGAACTCGTCACCGAACGTCTCGAGCGCCCAGCCCATGATTTCCTCGGCTGGAGCAGACTCGAACTTCTGTCCGGCGGCGTTGGCCAGTTCTCGCAGCGCCGACCGCCGGTACTCCGGGGCAGCCACCCGACCAGCATAGGCAACGCCTCGATTAGGGGAAATGCGCCCCGCCCGCGCGCCCGGCAACGGGCCGGCCCCGCCGACCGGCTAAGCTGCGCGCTTGGCCGACGACCACACGCATTTCCGCGAAGGACAGCATGTCGAACAACCGCACCGATGGGGTCCACATCCGGCGTTCGCTGCACGAGGACGCCGAAGCGCCTCGCATCGTCGACGAGGCGATCGCCCAGTTCCACGCGCGCTACGGCGCGGATTCGCTCACCCCGCTGGTCGTGGTCATCGCCGGGCTCAATGAAGAGGAGAGCATCGGCGCGGTCATCGACGAGGTACCGGCGAGCATCGCCGACATGGCGACCCGCGTCCTCGTCATCGACGACGGAAGCACCGACAAGACGTCGACCGTCTCAGAGGAGCACGGCGCGCTGGTCTGCACGCTGGCCCAGAACTGCGGCCATGGCACCGCCTTGCGGGCGGGCTACCGGCTGGCCCGCGAGGGCGGCGCGCGGTACGTCGCGACGCTCGACGCCGACGGCCAGTGGGACCCGGCCGATCTGCCCGCCATGGTGCAACTCCTCGAAGCGGGAAAGGCCGACTTCGTCGTCGGCTCCCGCCAGCTGGGGCGCACCGAGAACACCGACGCGGTCCGCAACCTGGGTGTCCGGTTCTTCTCGGCGCTTATCAGTGCGCTCACCCGCACGCGCATCACCGACAGTTCGAGCGGCCTGCGCGCCATGCGGGTCGAGGTGACATCACAGGTGCGCCAGACGCAGCCGCAGTATCAGACGTCCGAGCTGCTCATCGGCGCAATCGTCCAGGGCTTCCGGGTTGCCGAAGTCCCGACTGTCATGCGGGTACGCAGCGCCGGCGAGAGCCGGAAGGGCCGCAACGCCTTCTACGGGCTGCGCTACGCGACGGTCATCACCCGTACGTTCCTGCGCGAGTGGCCGGACCGGGTATGGCGCTGATCCCGCTCAGGTCGCGACCGTCTGCGGCGCGGCCTCTGCCTGATCGATCCTCTGCGGCGGGGGCTTGAACAGCACCCGGTGGAACACGAGGTACTTGAAGACCAGGGTGGTGGCATAGGTCAGCATGTAGGCCGCCGCGTTGATGAGCGTGCGGACGCCGCGCGACTCGTGGATGAAGAGCGCGTTCGCGCCGCCGGTGACAAGTGCTGCCAGCAGCGCGATGCTCAGCGACGTGGCCCAGTAGGGCGCGATCTCGCGCCAGAAACGCGAGCGGTGGTTACGACCGGCGATCCAGATCCGGTTCAGCTGATAACCGGGAATGATGCCGGCGATCGACGCGACGATCGCCGCGCTCCGGGCGCCGAGCAGGTGCGTCCCGAACAGCACAATCAGCACCACTTCGGAGATTCCGAAGCAGATCGCGGACGTGGCCATGTACCGGGACACCTTCAGCCAGCGCGGCAGGTGCGGCCGGCGTGCGATCAGTAGGTCATGCGCCGTGTACCCCATTACGCCTGCCCGAGCGGGCGTTGCCGCCACAGCGACCGGCACGGGATCTTGTCCAGATCGCATCTGCTCGCGTACTTCTGCGCGATGTCGCTGACCTCCTGCATGAGCCCGTCGGCGAGCGTGATCGGCTCCAGGCCGAGGTTGATCAATTGCCGGTTCTCGACGTAGAGCTCGTTCTCGGCGGCCTCGTTGCGCGGGTTGTCGACGTAGTCGATCTTGGCTCCGGTCAGCACCGAAACCAGCTTGGCCAAGTCGTCGACGCGGTGCGTCTCGGTCATCTGGTTCAGGATGCGGACTCGGTCGCCGGTCTCAGGCGGATCGGAGATCGCCAGCTCGATACAGCGCACGGTGTCCTGGATGTGGATGAAGGCGCGGGTCTGCCCGCCGGTGCCGTGCACCGTCAGCGGGTGTCCCACGGCAGCCTGCATCAAGAAGCGGTTGAGCACGGTGCCGTAGTCGCCGTCGTAGTCGAACCGGTTGATCAGCCGCTCGTCCTGGCTGGTCTGCTCGATCTGCGTGCCCCAGACGATTCCCTGGTGCAGGTCGGTAACGCGGAGCAAATCGTTCTTGGCGTAGTACGCGAAGAGCAGCTGATCCTGCGTCTTGGTGAGGTGGTAGATGCTGCCCGGGTTCGGCGGGTACAGGATTTCCTGCTCGATCTGGCGGCCGTCGTCGGTCTCGACCTTGACCCGCAGGTATCCCTCCGGGATCTTCATCCCAGCGGTGCCGTACCCGTAGACGCCCATTGTTCCCAGGTGCACGACGTGCACGTCTCGCCCGGACTCGACGATGGCGGCGAGCAGGTTGTTCGTCGCGTTCAGGTTGTTGTTGACCGTGTAGCGCTTGTGCCAGGACGACTTCATCGAGTAGGGGGCGGCCCGCTGCTCGGCGAAATGGACGACGGCGTCCGGCTGCCAGTCGTTGATCAGCGACAGCAGGCGGTGGTAGTGCTCGGCGACATCGAACCTGTGGAAGGCGATCTGCTTGCCGCT
This sequence comes from Actinomycetota bacterium, assembly GCA_046734315.1. Lineage (GTDB taxonomy): Bacteria > Actinomycetota > Actinomycetes > Mycobacteriales > Jatrophihabitantaceae > DASXRA01. The sequence goes on from JBKPQY010000155.1 coordinate 6,007, forward strand.
CAGTTCCTCCCACGCCGCGAGGCGAACCCCCATCGAAGAGATGGGCGTCAGCGACGTGACCTCCAACTCGTTGTCGATGTTGCGCCGCGACAGGTTGTCGACAATGGCGATCTCGTGGCCACGGTCGGACAGGTGCAGCGCGGTTGGCCAACCGCAGAACCCGTCGCCACCGAGAATGAGGATTCGCACGCCCTGCCCACCAATCTTGAGATCTGCCCGTTCGGACTGGCAGATGCTATACCGATACGTCTGGTGCGGGAGTCGGCCGGCCGGGGTACCCGCTCCGCGGGCCATCGCCGGGGCGCCGCGTAGCAACGCTGCCGGCGGGTGGCGCCCGGACAGTATCGCACGGCCTCCGGGACCGCATCGCAACCGATACCCATAACGGGTCCGTGTCGAACGCATTGGTACCCCCGGGTTTGGCTCCGCGCGGCGGAACCGGCTACGCTCAGCAGCGTCATGGCTGGTGTGCTGCTTCTTCGCAGCCGCGGCGAGGCCCGGTAACTCCCGACCGGTCGGCCCCTCGTCGCGGGCCGTTTTGCTGCCGACCGACTCCGCCTCGTCCGGAAGAGAAAGCAGCAGATGAACCGCCCCGCAGCACAACGCCCGTCCGGTATGCCCTGCAACCGTTATCGGCCTTTCCCGGCCGTCGATCTGCCCGACCGCGCCTGGCCGGCGCGCACCATGACACGGGCGCCCCGCTGGCTGTCGACCGACCTGCGCGACGGCAACCAGGCGCTGATCGATCCGATGAACGCCGAGCGCAAGCACGCCATGTTCGACCTGCTCGTACGCATGGGATACAAAGAGATCGAGGTCGGCTTCCCGGCGGCGAGCCAGACCGACTTCGACTTCGTGCGCGCGCTGATCGAGCGCGGCAAGGTGCCCGACGATGTCCGCATCTCCGTGCTGACCCAGGCCCGCGAAGAGCTGATCGAGCGCACCGTGCAGTCACTCGTGGGTGCGCGCAACCCTACAGTCCACATGTACAACGCTGCGGCGCCGCTGTTCCGGCGCGTGGTGTTCGGCTTCCCCGGCGACGGGCGTTCCGAGTGCAAGCAGGTGGCGGTCGAGGGAATCCAGCACATCGTGAAGTTCGCCGACTACTACCTGCCCGACGCCAACTTCGGGCTGGAGTACTCGCCCGAGATTTTCATGGACACAGAGCTCGACTTCTCGCTGGAGATCTGCGAATCGGTCATGGACGTTTGGCAGCCCGATTCCGAGCGCGAGATCATCATCAACCTGCCGTGCACGGTCGAGCGTTCGACCCCGAACGTCTTCGCCGACCAGATCGAGTGGATGTCACGCCACCTGTCCCGGCGCGCATTCGTCGCCCTGTCCGTGCACACGCACAACGACCGGGGCACCGCCGTCGCCGACGCGGAGCTCGCTGTGCTGGCCGGCGCCGACCGGGTCGAGGGATGCCTGTTCGGCAACGGTGAGCGCACCGGCAACGTCGACCTGGTCACCCTCGGGCTGAACCTGTTCAGCCAGGGCATCGATCCGATGATCGACTTCAGCGATATCGACGAGATCCGCCGTACCGTGGAGTACTGCAACCGCATCGGTGTCCACGAGCGGCACCCGTATGTCGGCGACCTCGTCTACACGTCCTTCTCCGGCAGCCACCAGGACGCGATCAAGAAGGCGTTCGACGCCGCCGAACGGGAGGCCAAGGAGTCCGGCACGGCAGTGGACGAGCTGCCGTGGAACATGCCGTATCTGCCGATCGATCCGATGGACGTGGGCCGCTCCTACGAGGCCGTGATCCGGGTCAACTCGCAGTCCGGCAAGGGCGGCGTCGCGTACATCATGAAGACCGACCACCACCTCGACCTGCCCCGCCGGCTCCAGATCGAGTTCAGTCACGTGATCCAGCGCCACACCGACGGCGAGGGCGGCGAGGTTACCGGCCCGCAGATGTGGCAGATCTTCTCCGACGAGTACCTCTCGCCGGGGCGTTTCGAATTGGTGCGCTTCGCCTCCGCGACGAACGGCGGCGAGCACCTCACCGCGACGGTGCGGGTCGACGGCGTCGAACACGAGGTGGCCGGCTCCGGCAACGGGCCCATCGCCGCGTTCTGCGCAGCGCTGTCCGCGGTGGACGGTGGCCAGCCGGTGCGGGTGCTGGACTACAGCGAGCATGCGCTCACCGCAGGCCGGGATGCAGAGGCCGCGGCGTACCTCGAGATCGAGGTGGGCGATCGGGTGCTGTGGGGAGTCGGCATCAGCGCGTCGATCGTGGAGGCGTCGCTACGCGGGGTCATCAGCGCCCTGAACCGCACCGCGCGCTGAGAGTGCCAATGGCATATTCACCGCCAGCCTGGAACGATCGGCGCGGATCCGATCGAGGAAGGCGACATGAGTCAGCCATACGACCCCGCTGAGCAACAGCGGGACAGCCAGCAGCCTGGCGATCAGCCGCCCCCGGGGGGGCATCCGGACCGGTACGCAGCACCTCCACCCGGCGGCCCGCCGCCGCCTCCCGGACCTCCGCCCGCCGGCCCGCCGCCGCCTCCCGGACCTCCGCCCGGCGGTCCGCCACCCCCGCCTCCTCCCGGACCCCCGCCCACTGGGGGGTCGCCGCCGGGCTATCCGCCTGCCGGCCCCCCGCCCGGTGGCTATCCGCCTGCTGGCCCCCCGCCCGGTGGCTATCCGCCTGCTGGCCCCCCGCCCGGCGGCTATCCGCCTGCTGGCCCCCCGCCCGGTGGCCCACCGCCGGGGTATCCGCACGCGCAGCCGGGCTACCCACCTCCGCCCGCGCCGTCGTACCCGCCGGGACCGCCACCCGGGTACCCCGGCCCTGCGCCGGCGAGGTACGGCCAGCCACCGGTGTTTGCCCAGCCGGCTCCGTGGGCGCCACCACCGAGCGACTATCCAGTACAGGTGTCGATCCCCTATCCACCCCAGAGCAGCAGAGGGCTGGCGGTCCTGGGCATCATCTACGTCCTCAAGATCCTCGCCGTGCTGCCCGCGTTCATCTGCGTGTACTTCGTGGGCATCGCCGCATTCGTGGTGTTCTGGATCGCGCAGTGGGCGGTCTTGTTCACCGGTCGTTACCCCGAGGGTATGCACCGGTTCGTGACGGGCTATCTGCGCTGGACCACGCGCGCGTCGGCGTGGCTGTTCGGCCTCACCGACCGCTACCCACCGTTCCGGCTGAGCCCGTAGGAGCCAGCCGCTACTTCTCTTCCCGGGGCGGCGCGGTGAGATCGTGCCAGACCACACCCAGCTGGTCACGATGCGTCGGGGCAGGCGGGACGTCTTGAGCCGCCCCCCGCCAGAGTCGGCGGCCGTCGGCGTGCCGGCGTAAACCCGTCATGCCGACGACGGCCAGCACAATCAGCGCGAGCGCACCGAGCAGCCCGACCGCGAACGCGGTCCACACCCGGGAGGTCCAGACACCGGGCGCCTGACCGACGACGAAGTGCCCGGGCGGCACCGGCCGGGTCGCTGCCGGCGCCGGGGTGGGCAGCGCCTGCACGTTCGCCGAGTTGGCCGACACGAACGGCGCCAGCGCGTCGTACACCGGATTCGGCGCGTTGGCCGGCACCGACGCGGTGATCGCACGATATGGGTTGATGATCCCGTATCCGTAGCTCGGATCCTGCGCGCCCGTGCGGTGCTCGAGTGTGGCGAGCATGCGGGCCACCACCTGCCGCCCCGCAAGCGCGGGATACTTCGACCAGATCATGGCCAGGGCGGCTGCGGTGATGGCGGTCGCCTGGCTGGTGCCGTCTCCGACGAAGGCCTGCCGCGGCACCCGTGCGAGCGAGGGGACGTTCACGCCCGGCGCAGTCACAGTCAGGTACTTGTGCCTCGACGAGAACGCCGGCACGTGGCCTTGCGAGTCGACGGCGCCGACCGACACCACGCCGAGGCAGACGCCCGGCTCTTCGACCGGGCTGCCCTTCTGCCCGGAATTACCCGACGACGCAAGGACGATCGCGCCCTTGCTGATCGCGTAGTTGATCGCCTTCTGTTCGTCGTCCGGGCATGGCATCTTGTCCGAGGCCGGGTTGCGCGAGCCACCCAGCGACATGCTGAGGATCTTGCCGCCGTTCTTGGCGGCCCACCGGATCGCGTCGGCCAAGTGGTCGTTGCCGTTGGTGGGGGCGTCGTTCGTGCCGCGCAGCGGCACCGCGACGGGCAGTAGCTTCGCGTTCGGCGCAAGGCCGGTGATGCCC
>JBKPQY010000156.1:0-21260 GCA_046734315.1 Actinomycetota bacterium
GTCGTCGGTGACCAGCCGGCGCCAGGTGCCGGTGGGGTCGGCGGCGAGGCGGCGGGCCAGGGCGGCGGTGATCGGCCCGTACCCGTCCAGCTGGGCGGGCTGGTTGTCACAGCCGAGCAGCGTCGAGATCGGCACGGTGACCTGGATGGCGGGCCGCTGCCCATGGGCTTCGGGCAGGTTCGGGTCGGCGACTACCCGGGTGAACACGTCGACCAGCGCGTCGGCGCGGCGCTGATCCGCGCTGCGGGCAGCGGTCTGCCCGCACGCCAGGGAGTTGAGCACCGCCTCGATCAACGCGGCGCCGTCGGCGGGAAGCAGCGCCCACAGTTCGGTGACGCCGTCATCGTGCGGGGTGAACACCACCCGCCGTTGCGCGACCGCGTCCTCGTGCCGCTGCTCGGCGCGGCGTGGATCGGCGGCGATCACGGCACGCCGCAGCGAGGCGGCGCACTGGGACAGGCTCTGTTCCGGGGCTCGGGCCAGCACCCGCTGCTCAATCTTCGCAGTGGTCTGGTCATCGAAGCCGGTGACGGCTTCGGCGAGCTTCATCGCGTGCAGGTAGGTGAGCTGACCGGTGCGCAACAGGTCCAGCGTGGCCGGGAGCCGCTCCACCAGGGTCCGCGCGATGGATAGCCGCCGCTCGGAGGTGCCGGGGGACAGCCGCATCGCGGCCCCCACCTGCTCGCGGGTGTAATCCACGAGCCTGGTGCCGGACCAGTCCAACGCGCGCCCGTCCAACGAGGCGAGCACCTGCTGCTGGGCGGCCTGCAACAGCGCGATGTGCCGCTCGAACGCGACGAGCAGGTCGACCCGCCCGGCATCAGACAGGGCGTCCGGGTCGAGCAGGAGCAGCGCCGCCGCGTCCTCGCCTCGAGGCCGAGATGCGGCGAGTTCGGCGGCGACCGCGTCCGGGGAGGTGAGCACGTCAACGTCCGTGACCGGCGGCACGTGCTCGAACATGTGTGCGAGTCTACCAGTCGTCAGATGTGCCGTCTACCCTTATTCCGTAAGGAGATTCGAGCGCACCATACGCCGGCAGCGGGGGCCGAGATCCGAGCAACTCTCTCCGTTGCTGCCGTTCTAAAGACGACCCAAGCGCAACCGCAACCAGGAGACGCCCGTTGCTCGCCGACGGCCGTCGGCAGAGGATGCCGGCATGGCCGCCGAATCGTCCTACGCCTCGGGTACCTCGACCGTGCCGCTGCTGGGCGACACGATCGGCGCGAACCTGGACCGGACGGTGACGCGCCTTCCTGATCGGGAGGCCCTTGTCGAGCACGCGACCGGGCGGCGCTGGACGTATCACGAGTTCGCCACCGAGGTCGACGCCGTCGCCATGGCCCTGCTCAGCCTGGGCGTGGGCAAGGGCGATCGGGTCGGCATCTGGGCGCCCAACTGCGCGGAGTGGACGTTCGTTCAATACGCGACGGCGAAGCTGGGCGCCGTTCTGGTCAACATCAATCCGGCGTACCGAGTCCACGAGCTCCGGTACGTGCTCGACCAGTCCGGCATCCGTACGCTGGTCGCCGCGCCGGCATTCAAGACGTCCGACTACGCGGCGATGATCGCCGAAGTGCAGCCGGACTGTGCAATGCTGCAGGATGTCGTTCTCATCGGCGGCCCGGAGTGGGATTCCCTCCTCGCCGCCGGCCGTGGCGCCACCCCGGCCGGCCTCGCCGAGATCGCCGCTGCGCTCACCTCGGACGATCCGATCAACATCCAGTACACGTCGGGCACAACCGGGTTCCCGAAGGGCGCGACGCTCAGCCACCACAACATTCTCAACAATGGCTTCTTCGTCGGCGAGTTGTGCGGCTACACCGAAGAGGACCGCATCGCCATCCCCGTGCCGTTCTACCACTGCTTCGGCATGGTGATGGGAAACCTGGCCGCAACGAGTCACGGGGCGTGCATGGTGATCCCCGCGCCGGCGTTCGACCCTGCGGCGACGCTCGACGCGGTCGCCCGGGAACGGTGCACGTCGCTGTACGGCGTGCCGACAATGTTCATCGCCGAACTGGCCGACCCCCGCTTCGACAGCTATGACCTGAGCAGCCTCCGTACCGGCATCATGGCGGGATCACCGTGCCCGGTCGAGGTGATGAAACAGGTCATCGAGCGGATGGGCATGTCCGAGGTGACGATCTGCTACGGCATGACCGAGACGTCGCCGGTATCGACACAGACGCGAGCCGACGACTCGATCGACCTGCGCGTGTCGACGGTCGGGCGGGTGCATCCACACCTGGAGATAAAGGTTATTGATCCGGCGAGCGGAGTCACCGTACCCCGAGGTACGGCAGGCGAGTTCTGCACGCGCGGCTACAGCGTCATGCTCGGCTACTGGGAGCAGCCTGACAAGACGGCCGAGGCGATCGACGCCGCGCGATGGATGCACACGGGCGACCTCGCCGTCATGAACGATGCCGGCTACGTCCAGATCACCGGCCGCATCAAGGACATGGTCATCCGCGGCGGCGAGAACATCTACCCGCGCGAGGTCGAGGAGTTCCTGTACACCCACCCCGACATACTCGATACCCAGGTCATCGGCGTCCCCGACCCCAAGTACGGCGAGGAACTCATGGCGTGGATTCGGCTGCGCCCCGGCGCGGCACCGATCACCGCCGAGGCGCTGCGCGAGTTCTGCGCCGGCAAGCTCGCGCACTACAAGATTCCCCGTTACGTCCACCTCGTCGATGAGTTCCCGATGACGGTGACCGGCAAGGTCCGCAAGGTCGAGATGCGCGAGCAGGCCCTGACGCTACTCGGCCTGACCGCCTAGGAGCGCCTCGTCGGAACGGGCGGCCCGCGTGGTCTCGCGAAGGAAACGACCCGCATGGGCGACGGCGTCGGCCGCCTCGGGCAGGAACGACCAGAAGAGGTGGAAGTCGTGGGTAGCGACCGGGTACAGCTCGAGGCGCGCTTCGCCGCCGTGCGCCTGCACGCGGTCGACAAGCTGGTGGGCGTCCTCGCGAAGGGCGTCGCCGGTGCCGACTTGCACGAGCAAGGCGGGCAACCCGGACAGGTCGGCGGAAAGCGGGCTGAGCAGCCGATCGTTCATCGAGTGATCGCCGACGTAGGCCGACGCACAGCGGCGACCCCATTCCAGGGTGAGCAGCGGCTGGGCCTCGCTCGGCGATGCCTTCTGGATCGTGCACGTCAGGTCGATCCACGGGCACATCAGCACCGCGCCACCCGCCTGCGGCAGGCCCTCCTGCTGAAGGCGCAGCAGCAACGAGACGACCAGCCCGCCGCCGGAGGAGTCTCCCACCAGGACGATGGGAGCATCAGCAGCGTCTAGCAACCAGCGATACGCCCGCACAGCGTCGTCGAGCGCTGCCGGGTACGGGTACTCGGGCGCCAGCCGGTATTCGGGCACCAGCACGCCGGAGTCGGCGGCGATCGCGAGCGCTCCGGCCAGGTGCCGGTAGCCGAACGCCGAGCCCATCGAATACCCGCCGCCGTGCAGGAACAAGACGCTGGCGGGCCTCTCGGGCAGGGTCAGCGTCAAGCCTGGGACCCCGGCCGCGTTCACCGGTGCGACACCCACCTCGGACGGCACCGGGAATTGCGCATGCAACTCCTCGGTGACGGCCCGCAGTTGTTGCAAGCTCGCGCCTCCGGCCGTCAGCGCGTCCGACGGCGCCCAGAGCCGCGCCATTCGCTCGGCATGCTCACCGCCCATCGAACGCGTGGCGGAGATCGCCTGGTCGAGGCCGCGCAGCAGCTCGCGCGCTCGGTCGAGCAGTGCCTCGCCGGCCAGCGTCAGCTCGACGCGGTGCGTCGATCGCCGTAGCAGATCGGGTCCGACCAGGCGCTCGAGCGCGCGGATCTGACGGCTCAGCGCCGGCTGCGAGAGGTACAGCCGGGCCGCTGCCCGGCCGAAGTTGAGCTCCTCGGCCACCGCGACGAACGCGCGCAGGTGGCGCAGCTCGATCGCGTCCGGCGCCGACGGAAGCGACAGAACCTGGCCATCGTCCACGCAGCTAGTGTGGCCCAGCCGGGCGCATCGGGTGATGCAAGCGCCGCACGACCGTCATGCCGACTCGGCCTTTCCCTTCACGCACGCGCCGGTGCGAGGGTCATCGCATGGTTCCCGAAGCCCGTGACCGCCCTGGCTACCGGACCGCCGACGTCCAGCTGCGTGGCGTCCACGCCCGGGTGTACTGGCCCGAGACGGGCACCGCCAGCCCGGGACTCGTCGTGGTATTCGGGGCCGGCTGGCCACGGCCCGGCGCCGTGGTGCTGGCCACCCAGCCGGACAGCGTCGACCAGGCGTGCACAGTCGTCGAGTGGGCCGCCGACCACGCGGAGGAGCTCGGCGCCCAGATCGGCCGGGTGCTGCTCACCGGAGCTCCGGATCTCGCGGCGGCGGTCGCAGCCCGTGCCGAGGGGCGTGGCTGGCCGAGCGTCGAGCTCGCCGATGAGTTCCGTCCGACCCGCACGTCGTAACTGCAGACGATGTCGAGAACCCGGCGCCGGGTTCGACGTCCTCACCAGAACGTCGAACAAGGAGACAATCCGCGATGACTACCGACCGCTCCCGCTGGCTGGCCCTCTACGTGCTGTGCACCGGCATGTTGATGATCGTGCTGGACGCGACGATCGTGAACGTGGCGCTGCCGTCCATCAAGACGGATCTGGGCTTCTCGCAGAACAACCTGTCCTGGGTGGTGAACGCCTACCTGATCGCGTTCGGCGGGCTGCTGCTGCTCGCCGGACGGCTCGGCGACCTGATCGGTCAGCGCCGGGTCTTCCTGACCGGGCTCTCGGTGTTCACGGGCGCCTCGCTGCTGTGCGCCGTCGCCCAGGACCAGGCCACGTTGATCGCCGCCCGATTCGTGCAGGGCGTCGGCGGCGCGCTCACGTCGGCCGTCATCCTCGGCATGATCGTGACGCTGTTCCCGGAGCCCAAGGACATGGCCAAGGCGATCGGGGTGTACGGCTTCGTGGCCTCGTCCGGCGGCTCGATCGGGCTGCTGGCAGGCGGCGTACTCACCTCGGCGCTCAACTGGCACTGGATCTTCTTCGTCAACCTGCCCGTGGGCGTCGCCACCGGATTCTTCGCGCTGCGCCTGGTCGAGCGGCGTGACGGCATCGGATTCGCGGCCGGCGCGGACGTTCCGGGTGCCTCGCTGCTGACCGGGGGGCTGATGCTCGGCGTGTACACGATCCTCCAGGTCGAGCACGTCGGCTGGACGTCGGCGCGCACGCTCGGCATGGGCGCGGTGGCGATCGCGCTGGTGGCCGCGTTCGTGGCCCGCCAGGGCCGGGTGGCAAACCCGCTGATGCCGCTGCGGCTGTTCCGCTCCCGCAACGTGACCGGCGCCAACGTCGTGCAAGCGCTGACCGTGGTGGGGATGTTCGGAATGTTCTTCCTCGGCGCGCTCTACCTGCAGCAGGTGCTCGGCTACGACGCCCTCGGCGTCGGCCTGGCGTTCCTGCCGGCGACCGTCGTGATGGGCGCGACGTCGCTGCGCTTCGGAGCGCCGATCGCCGCCCGCCTGGGCGCGCAGCGCACCGTGGTGGCCAGCCTGCTGATCATCGCCGCGGGTCTTGCGCTGTTCGCGCACGCCCCTGTGCACGGCCACTTCGCCACCGACGTGGTGCCGCCGATGTTGCTGATCGGGTTCGGTGCCGGGCTCGCCTTCCCGTCGCTGATGCAGCTGGCGATGTCCGGCACGACGCCGGAAGACTCGGGACTGGCGTCCGGCCTCGTCAACACGACGGTGCAGGTCGGCGGCGCCATCGGACTCGCGGTGCTCTCCACGCTGGCCGCCGAGCGGACGGACGGGCTGCGCGCGCAAGGACACGGCGCGATGTCCGCGCTCAACTCCGGCTACCACCTGGCATACCTGATCGGGGCCGTGCTGGCGGTGGCGGCCGCGCTGATCGCGGCCGTCGCGCTGCGGGCGCCGGCCGCGGTACACGCCGGCGAGCCCGAGCTGGCGCCGACTGCCGCCTGATAAGAAGGGGTGCATGCACGCCGAAGGCACGCTGCACACCGGACAATATTGGCAAGCCTGGACCGACGACGGCGCCCCGGTGCGGGGTGTCGTCGTCCTCGTCCACGGGGTGCACGAGCACGGTGGCCGCTACGCGCACGTGGGCGCCCGGCTGGCCGCCGCCGGGTACCCGGTCTATGCCGTCGATCACCCCGGGCACGGCCGATCCGCCGGAACGCGCGGCAATATCGCCTCGATGGAGGAGACGGTGGCCGGGGTCGACGCACTCGCCCGGCTCGCCGTCGAGCGGCATCCCGGCGTGCCGGCGTTCGTCTACGGGCACAGCCTGGGCGGGCTCATCGCGTTGCAGTACATCACCGGGACGCCGATAGAGCTCCGCGGTGCCGTGCTGTCCGCCCCGGCGGTGGACGTCAACGCCGGCAACCCGATACAGCGGGCGGGGTCCGGGCTGCTCTCACGGTTCACCCCGAACCTCGGCGTGATGCGCATCGATGCGGCGACGATCAGCCGCGACCCGGATGTCGTCCGCGCCTACCGCACCGACCCGATGAACTACCTCGGCAAGCTGCGCGCCCGCACCGGCGCCGAGATCCTGCGCACCACGCTGGCGATGCAGCCGCGGCTCGAGGCGTTGCGGCTGCCGTTGCTGGTGATCCACGGGTCGGCCGACCGGCTGGTGTCGCCCAGCACCACCGAGTTCGTTGCGGCGCATGCCGGAACCGACGACCTGACCGTCAAGGTGTACGAGCGCGGCTACCACGAGTCGCACAACGAGCCGAACAAAGACGCCGTCCTCGACGACATCGTTGCCTGGCTGGACGCCCACACCGGAGCCTCTCCCCCTGCCTCGCCGTGATCTTGGGCTTGTGGTCGCCACCCAGCCACAAGTCCAAGATCATCTCGGGGAGGAGATCAGAGAAGCGAGCCAGCTCATCTGGGCTAGATGGTGGAAGGGGCCGCCGCCCTCGTGCTCGTTGTAGGCGTACTCGCGGATCTCCTTCGGGCCGGCGTAGGCGTTGTACGCGGCGTACACCGTGGACGGCGGGCAGATCTCGTCCATCAACGCCACCGAAAACAGCGCAGGGGCGGTGGCCAGGGTCGCGAGCACGGCTGCGTCGAAGTAGCGCAACGTCTCGAAGACCCGATCGACGTGGTCCCGATGTGCCTTGAGGTAGCGGACGATCTCGCCGTACGGGTCCTTGTCACCGATCTCGCTGGCGCGTCGCATGTCGCACAGGTACGGGACGTCGGTCATCACCGCGACCAGGTCGGGGACGAGCGCGGCGACCGCCAGGGACATGCCGCCGCCCTGGCTCGCCCCAGCGACGGCTACCCGGGTGGCGTCGACCTGTGGCAGCGCACGCGCTGCGTCGACCGCGCGTACCGCGTCGGTGAAAAGGCGCCGGTAGTAGTACGTGTGGCGATCGAGGATGCCGCGGGTCATGACCCCGGGCTGCGCAGCAGTGCTCGGGTGGGGGTCAGGCGTTTCGCCGGTCGTGTAGCCGGAGCCCTGGCCGCGGCTGTCCATGACGAAGTGCGCGTAGCCGGCTACCGCCCACTGCACGACTTCGTGCGCCAGCCCGCGGCCGCCCCCGTACCCGCGGTACTCGACGACACAGGGCAGCGCTTCGGAAGCGCCGGCCGGGCGGTGCAGCCAGGCCTTGATCGGATCGCCGGCATAGCCCGGGAACGTCACGTCGATCGTCTCGATCAGCCGCAACGGCGTGGCGATCGGCACCAGCGTAGGCGTGCCGCCGTGCCCGCGGGCCGCGGCGAGCGTCCCGGCCCAGAACGCCTCCAGGTCTTCGGGTGGCTCGACGTCGCTTTCGTGAGCGCGCAATTCCGGCCCGGTCAGGTCGAACATCGGCATGCCGGGCAGCATCGCACGCACAATGGCGTACATGCGCGCCTGGGTAGTGGACCACGTTGCCCCGATCGACGACGGGCCGTTGCGCCGCGTCACGCATGACCTTCCCGAACCCGGACCGCGTCAGGTGCGGGTGCGGGTCAGTTGTTGCGGGGTGTGCCGTACCGACCTGCATCTCGCGGAGGGTGACCTGCCCCCGCACCACCCGGCCACGACGCCCGGGCACGAGGTGGTCGGGCGGGTTGAGGCCACGGGCAGCGACGCGACGCGGTTCGCGATCGGCGACCGGGTGGGCGTCGCCTGGCTGGGCCGTACCGACGGCACGTGCCGGTACTGCCGGCGCGGCGACGAGAACCTGTGCATCGCGCCGACGTTCACCGGGTGGGACGTCGACGGCGGATACGCAGACGCGTGCCTCGTCGACGAGCGGTTCGCGTACGCGTTACCGGGCTCGGTCAGTGACGAGCAGGCGGCTCCCCTCCTGTGCGCCGGCATCATCGGGTATCGGGCGCTGCGGGCGGCCGCCGTCCATCCGGGTGGACGCCTTGGTATCTACGGCTTCGGCGGCAGCGCACACCTCACCGCACAGATCGCGCTGCACGAGGGGATGCGGGTGCACGTCCTCACCCGGGGTGCCGGCAACCGCAAACTGGCCCAGGAACTCGGGGCCGACTCGGTCGGCGAGGCCGCCGACGCGCCGCCGGAACCGCTCGACGGTGCGATCCTGTTCGCCCCCGCCGGAGAGCTGGTGCCGGTCGCACTGCGTGCACTCGACGCAGGCGGCACGCTGGCCGTGGCCGGCATCTGGCTCTCGGACATTCCGGGCCTGAACTACGACGCCGAGCTGTTCCGGGAACGCCGGCTGCGCAGCGTCACCGCCAACACGCGCCAGGACGGGGAACAGTTCCTCGCTCTCGCGGAGCGGTTCGGCATCCGGGCGACGACGGTGCCTTATCCGATGGCCGACGCGCCGCGTGCCTTGACCGATCTCGCTCATGGGGGTTTCAGCGGGGCGGCTGTCCTGCACAATTAGGGGCGGGGGTGGTTGGCATGTTGTTGACCGATCAGACCGACTTTCTCCCGCGGCTGTCTCGCGGAAAGCACCGCAGCCCGCGACGAGGTGCGTGCTTCATGGAGTACGCGTCGTACCTCGCCGGCGAGCGATGGAGCGACCACCCGGCCTGCACGCATCCGTTGCTCGCCGAGCTCGCCCGGCAGGTGAACGATCACGTCTCCGACGACGCGCGTCAGGAGCTGGTCGAACTCGTCCCCGACGTGATCGGTGTGACCGGCTCGGATCTGCGTATCGACGCCCGCATTGCACTTCGGGCCGCGCAGACGGCACTGCCGATTGCGCCCGAGGAGTGGCAGCGCGTGCTGGCCGTCGCGGTGCTGACCTGCGAGCAACTGCTCGCCGAGCTGGACGGTCACCCGGCGGCGCCGCTTCGCGTCGAGAGCCGCGAAGCGCTGGCACTTGCGCCGGGCGCTGGGGCGTGGGCGCGGCGCTACGGTCGCGGTGGCGCGGTTTCTCGCCGCGTGTTCCGTCGGCACACTGCCCAGTCGATCGTCGACTACGCCGTCTGCGGGATCGCGCAGGCCTGCGTGCCCGACACCGACCGGGTGCTGCGGGAGTTGCTTGCTGCGACGATCGAGGACTGCCGGCCGGACCCGCGGCACGACGATCAGCCGCTGACGACCTGGTCGCCGAGTGCCGCCAGTGCCGCCGGGACGTTGTCCGGGCAGATGACCGCGTAGAACTGATCGTCGAAGATCCGGACCGGCAGGAAGACGTCGAGGTTGACGTTCGCCTCGAGCAGCGCCTGGAACGCGGCTGCGCCGGCGCCGGCCACGTTCTGAAGCCGCACTGTGATCGCATTCCGCTCGATGTAGTCGATCTCGGATTCCTGGAGCGCCGCGCGGGCCGCGTCCTCGTCGTCGGCGATGAACGCCACCGTACCGCTGTCGCCGTGCGCGACCCCGCACACGACGAGGTTGACGCCTCGATCGGCAAGGACCCCGCACAGCCGTGCCAATTCACCGGGCCGATTGGCCATGTCCACCGTGAATGCGCTCATGACCCACCACCTCACTTCGTTTGTGGTTCAACGGTAGGACGAACCGGGCCAGAGTCTGGTAGTTCGCCTGGTCATGGTGCCGCTCTCAGCGCCGCCGTGGTATGCACGGTGCGTGTCCGTTGCCGTGGACGAGTTCCGTACGCCCGCGACCGGCCTGACTGATGTCGAGGTGGCCGAGCGGGCGGCCGCCGGGCGGACCAATGCGATCGAGAGCCGCACCAGCCGCACCCTCGGCGAGATCGTGCGGACGAACGTCTTCACCGTCTTCAACGGCCTCCTGCTGACCCTGTTCGTGATCATCCTGACCACAGGCCAGTGGCAGAACGGCTTGTTCGGCTTGGTCATCGTCGCCAACTCGGCAATCGGCATCTTCCAGGAACTGCGCGCCAAGCGCACGCTCGATCGGCTCGCCGTGCTGAACGCGCCCCGCGCCCGAGCGATACGCGGCGGCACGGTCCTCGACCTCGACGTCGGTGACGTCGTGCAGGACGACATGCTGGAGCTCCGCTCCGGCGACCAGGTGCCGGCAGACGGTGTCGTCACGGCGGCGTCCGGCATGGAGGTGGACGAGTCGCTGCTGACCGGGGAGTCCGACCCGATCGCGAAGGAGCCGGGTGACGAGGTGCGTTCCGGCTCGATTGTGGTGGCCGGGCAGGGACGCTTCCAGGCGACAGCCGTCGGCGAGGACGCCTACGCGACGAAGCTCGCCGTCGAGGCGCGCAGGTTCACTGTCACCCATTCCGAGCTGGTCGCCGGTACGAACACGCTGCTGCGATGGATCTCCGTCGTGATGCTCATCGTCGGGCCGGTCCTGCTGTGGAGCCAGTTCGCCAGCAAGGACAACAAGGGCTGGCGGGATGCCGTGACCGGTACCGTTGCGGCCCTGGTGGGCATGGTGCCCGAGGGGCTGGTGCTGCTCACCAGCCTGGCGTTCATGCTCGGCACGCTGACTCTGGCCCGGCGGCAGACTCTCGTGCAAGAGCTACCGGCCGTCGAGGGTCTCGCCAGGGTGGACGTAGTCTGCCTGGACAAGACGGGCACGCTCACCCACGGCGACGTCGCCTTCGACCGGGTCGAGCCGCTCGATACGCTGCCGTACAGTGACGCCCTTGCCCTGCTCACCAAGGGGGATTCTGCGAACGCCACGGCCGCTGCGGTGGCCACGGCATTCCCGTCCACCTCGTGGCAGGCGACGGGCGAGGTGCCGTTCTCGTCGGCTCGCAAGTGGTCGGCCATCACGGCGGACGGCCACGGCACCTGGGTGTTCGGGGCACCCGAGATGGTGCTGCCCACGCCCTCGTCCGAGGCGCAACGCGATGCGCGGACGCGTGCGGACACGCTCGCCGCAGAGGGTCGACGTGTGCTGCTGCTGGCTCGCTCCGACCAGCAGCCGGGCAGCCGCGGCGACGACGCGACGCTGCCGGCTGAGCTCACGCCGGCGGCTCTTGTGGTGCTCGCCGAGCGAATCCGCACCGATGCCGGCGACACGCTGCGTTTCTTCACCGAGCAGGGCGTGGGGCTCAAGGTGATTTCCGGCGACAACCCGCGCACAGTGGGCGCCGTTGCGACCAGCGTCGGCGTACCCGGAGTGCACGCCGCCGGCGATGCCGTCGATGCGCGCACGCTGCCGTCCGACGTGGCGGATCTCGCGGCCGTCCTCGAGGAGCATTCGGCGTTCGGACGGGTCACGCCGCAGCAGAAGCGCGCCGTGGTGGCGGCGCTGCAGAGCCGTGGCCACGTCGTCGCGATGACCGGTGACGGCGTGAACGACGCGCTCGCGCTGAAGGACGCAGACATCGGCGTGGCAATGGGAAACGGCTCGCCTGCGACACGCGCCGTCGCCCAGCTTGTGCTGCTGGACGGTCGGTTCGCGCACTTGCCCGATGTGGTGGCCGAGGGGCGACGCGTGATCGCGAACATCGAGCGGGCGTCCAACCTGTTCCTCGTCAAGAACGTCTATTCGCTCGTGCTGGCGCTGATTACCGCGGTGACGCTGGCGGCATACCCGCTGGCGCCGATCCAGCTCACCCTGATCTCGGCGGTCACGATCGGCGTGCCGGGATTCGTGCTCGCGCTGGGGCCGAACCGGCGGCGCTACATCCCGGGCTTCCTCCGCCGCGTGCTGCGCTTCTCCATACCCACCGGTATCGTCACCGGCGTTGCTGCCTACCTGGGTTACCGGTTCACCCGGATGATCGAGGCGCCGGCCACCGTCGCCGAGGGGCGCACCACTGCCACGCTCGTCGTTCTCATCGTCTCGCTCTGGACCCTGATCATCCTCGCCCGGCCACTCACCGGCTGGAAGCTCCTCCTGGTGGCGACGATGGTCGGCGCTGTTGCACTGATCGTCGCCGTGCCGGCGCTCGGCCACGGCATCTTCCTGCTCGACGTGACCTGGCTGCGGCTTGCTATCGCCGGTGTGATCGGTGCCGGCGGTGCATTCCTGGTCGAGCTCTCCTACCGCGCCGTCGCGCTCGTGACGCATGACCCCGCTTAGGCGCCCGGCCCCAGCCGATAGCCGACGCCGCGGACCGTGCGAATCCACTGGCCGCTGCGCGAGTCGTCGCCGAGCTTGCGGCGCAGGTTGCCGACGTGCACCTCGATCAGATGCGCGTCCCGCGTCCAGTCGGTGCCCCATACCCGGTTGAGCAACGACTCACGCGTCCACACGCGTCGCGGCCCGGACACCAGGGTGGCGAGCAGATCGAACTCCGTTCGCGTCAGCTCGAGTTCCTCCTCACCGAGCAGTGCCACCCGACTGTCCAGATCGACGCTGAGCGCCCCGAATCGCATAATGGCAGGCGTTCCCGGCGTCGTGGCACTTTCGACGCGGCGCGGTCGGCGCATCATCGCCATGGCTCGCGCACGCAACTCGCGCGGACTGAACGGCTTGCTCAGGTAGTCATCGGCGCCGATCTCGAGGCCGATCAGCCGGTCGATCTCGTCGTCGCGAGCGGTGAGCATGATGACGTACGCCTCACTGCCGGCGGCCCGCAGCTGCCGGCACACCTCGACACCGTCGAGGTCCGGCAGCCCCAGGTCGAGGGTCACCAAGTCCGGGTCGGCCCGCTTGACGAGTGAGAGCGCGTCCCGGCCGAAGGCGGTGGTCTGCACGGCGAAGCCGGCCTGGCTCAGCACCTCGACGAGCAGCACGCCGAGATCGGCGTCGTCCTCCACGACAAGCGCGCGCCTGCCCTGGTCGTCCACGAATCACCCCGTCCGGTATGAGGTCTCGTTACTGGACGGATCGCGGCAGATAGATACGGAAAGTCGTACCGTTCCCTTCGGCACTGGTCACAGAGACGGTACCGCGATGCGCGTCCACTATGGCTTTAACGATCGTCAACCCCAGACCGATACCCGGAATTGCCCGACCGGTAGCAGTGGACGCGCGGAAGAAGCGGGTGAAAAGCTGCCGCTGCTCGGCAGCCGGGATGCCCACGCCGGTGTCACTCACCTCGATAGCGACCGTGTCGGTGTTGCCCGTGACGCGGACGTCGACCACGCCGTCGCGGGGCGTGAACTTGATCGCGTTGGTCAGCAGGTTGTCGATGACCTGACCGAGGCGGTCGGGGTCGCCGCGCAACGTGGTGGCGTCGTCCGCTTCGAGTTGCAACGTCACGTCGCCTGCTTTCGCACGCGGCTGCGCGGCCTCGATTGCCGCTTTCGCGAGCTCGGCGACGTCGACGTCGTCGATGTGCAGGCGCAGCCGCCCCGCGTCTACTTGCGACACGAAGAGCAGGTCACTGACGAGGCGTAGCTGTCGCCGCGCGTTGCGGTCGACGACCTCGAGGAACCGGCGCTGCCGCTGTGTCAGTGGGCCGGTCGCGTCGTCGAACAGCACTTC
This sequence comes from Actinomycetota bacterium, assembly GCA_046734315.1. Classification (GTDB taxonomy): domain Bacteria; phylum Actinomycetota; class Actinomycetes; order Mycobacteriales; family Jatrophihabitantaceae; genus DASXRA01. Next base: position 13,759 of record JBKPQY010000156.1, read on the forward strand.
GAGGTAGCCGATGATCGACGAGAGCGGCGTGCGCAGCTCATGCGAGATGAGTGCGACGAACTCGTCCTTCACTTGCTCCGCAGCGGCACGCTCTGTGATGTCCGTGCCGATCTTGACGACTCCGCGTAGCTCGCCGATCGCGTCGTAATAGGGCGCAATGCTCAGGCTGACGCGCAACCGGCTGCCGTCTCGCCGGATGTAGGTCCACTCGCGGGTCTCCGCGCGTCCGCGCCGGGCCTGCGCGATGAACACTTCGACGCCCGGTGCGACGCCGAGCTCGGCGGCGCGCGCGGCGACCTCGTCCGGGTCGTGCAACATCAGTGACGTCGTCTTGCCGACCATGTCCTCCGCCGGGTAACCGAACATGCGCTCGGCGCCGCGGTTGAACACGGTGATCAGGCCGTTCGGGTCGGTAGCGATGATCGACTGCTCGGTTGCCGCCGACAGCAGCCCGTTCACGAATGAGGTGCGCGCCCGTTCGGCGGCCACCAGCCGATACGTGCTACCGCCGATGACGGCTGCGGTGACCGGCCACAGCGCGAGGCGGCCGAGACCGGACGCCGGATAGTCCGGCGCGCCGATGATCAGGACCGGCGCCAGGAACACGAACGTGCTCAGCACGATCGCGGTGACCAGCTGCCACGCCGCGCCGTACAGCGCGAGCCACAGCACCGGCAGCATCACCAGCACGGCGAAGCCGGCCGCGCCGCCGATGCTCTCGCGCAGCAACGCGATTACGCCGAGGAATGCGAAAGGCACGACTGCCTGCGCCCACTCCGGCAAGCTGTGCCAGGGGAGCAATATGACGGCTGCGATCAACGCCACCGTGAGTCCGGCTGCCGCGTACAACGGCACGTGGTCGGTCACCTTGGTGGTCGGAAACACGAACATGATCGCGGTCACTGCGCCGGCAAGCGCGAACGGCCACGCGCGACGCACCAGCCCCCGATGCGACAGCGGCCCCTCGGGGGGAGCGAAGTCGCCGATCAGCAGTTTCGTCGCAAGCCGGCGCGCTGCACGCCTCCCGCCCTGTGCCGCTGTGGTGGGCCGCGTCGGGGCGGCTGGGCTCTTCGCGCGAGCGCTCATCGCACCCCGCTCATCGCGTCTCGCTCATGGCGTCTCCAGGAGCGATTCGACACGCTGCACGAGGTCGCGGGGACTGAACGGCTTGGTCACGTAGTCGACGGCGCCCGCCCGAAGGCCGTTTTCGCTGTCGCCGGCGTGGGCTCGGGCGCTGAGCAGGATCACCGGGATTTGTGCCGTCGCCGCGTGTTCCCGCAAGGCGATGCACACCTGCATGCCGGAAAGACCGGGCATCGAGACGTCGACGATGGCCACGTCCGGGGCCTTCTCGCGCGCGGCCGCAACCGCCGACAGCCCGTCCGCGACGCTCACCACCTCGTGGCCCGCCTGGTGCAACTTGAACGCGACCAGCTCACGGATGTCGGCGTCGTCTTCGGCGACCAGCACGGTAGCCATCGTCTCCCCGGGGAGTCGCGCTACGGTCGCACCGTTGGGGGCAGCAGGCGGTGCAACAGTTCTTCGACCTGGCCGCGAGTGTACGGCTTCGGGAGCGCTCCTTGGACCCCGTCGGGGTAATCCTGGCGGTCGAGCACAGAGCACACGACGACCGGGCAGTTGGCGGTAGCGGCAATGCCGCGCAACGCGCGGATCAGGTCCCAACCGGTCATGCCGGGCAGGAGCAGGTCGATGACGAGGAGGTCGAAGGGCATTTCGGCAGCGATCTGCAGCGCCTCCTCGGCGCTTCGTGCGCGCAATACCGCATGGCCCAGGCGTTCGGCGTAGGACGCCAGCAACGCGGCGCTGTCGTCGTCGTCCTCGACGAGGAGCACCTGCCGGCCGGGTGCCGTCAGCATGGTGGCCCCCGCTCCCGCCGCTTCGCCGATGATCATCCGAAGCGGTGGGGTACGGCGCCCGGAACCCCCCGATATCCGGGCGACGCCCCCCTGGCGGTCGGCCGACGTGCGCTGTCCATTTACCCCCGCCAACCGCTGCGGCTCGAGCCCTCATGGACGTGAGCCCGGCGTTTAGCGTTGCCTACTACCCGCAAGTAAAGCTGAGGGCAACCTCAAGGAACCCGCAAGAAGCTCGCGTGTTAGCAGCCTGGCTGTAGAACTGCCTTGACGTAGGCACCGGTCTGATACAAGTACTGGTATACCCAGGTGAACACGGATATGTCCCGCCGGGCTGCGACGAAGAACAACCGGCCGTCGAGGCAGTGCTGGAAGATCATCCGGGCTCGAGACAGGTGATACGTCGACGTGACCACGACGACGGACGTCCAGCCGTGCTGGCGAGCCAGGTCACGCACCTGCTCGGCCTCGCCACGCGTGGTGGCCGGGTGCGGCTGGAAGCACGTCACGTTGAAGCCGTCTTGAGGCGCAGTGCACAGCGACTTTGCCTGCCTCTGCCGCTCGGACATCACAGAGATGACGAGGTTCGTCGCGACGTGCTGCCGGATCAGGGAGAGCGCCGTGTCCACCCGGCCGTTGTTGTCGGGTGGACCGAGCACCACGACCGCGTCCGCGTGGCGGGGATGGTTGACCGTCGGGTCCGCGATCACGAGGTAGCCGACGACGAGCCACGCGACCAGCAGCACGCCCACGGCAAGCGCCGCCCACTGCCACCACCGCGACGGCCGCCCCACCCGCATCGCCGTAGCTTAAACTCGCGGGCCCGCGCCCGCGTGAGGCAGAATTATCCACGCGGTGAATTACGGCGTGGGAAGGCTCTGGATGGCCACTCGTGGACGACGGCCCGGTCCCAGCAGCACGCGCCAGGACATCCTCGCCGCGGCACGGCTGCTTTTCGCGCAACGCGGCTACCAGGCAACCACGATGCGGGCCATTGCCGCCGAGGCGGGCGTCAACGCGGCGCTGCTGCACCACTACTACGGCAGCAAGGAACAACTGCTCGTCGCGGCCATGAATCTGCCACTGAATCCGCCGGAGCGGATCCGCGAGCTACGCGACGCCGGCCCCCGTGAGCAGCTCGGAGAGCGGATCGTGCGGTTCTTCGTGCAGGCTTGGCGGGATCCCCAGACCGGCCCACCGCTGCAGGCGCTACTGCGGGCGGCCGCGTCGAGCGACGCCGGGGCAGCCACCATGCGGCAGTTCGTCGAGAACGTGATGTTTCCTCGGCTCTCGTCGCTGCTCGGGGTTCCGCAGCTGCGGCTGTCCGGGGCGTTCGCGCAGCTGATCGGGTACGCCGTCGGCGCAACGGTGATCGAGGTCGAGCCACTGACGTCGGCGAGTGAGGACGAGGTCGTTGCGCTCCTCGCCCCGTCGGTGCAGCGCTACCTGGATTGATGACATCCTGCCGGGGCGGACCTTCGCGTGAGCGCTCGTCACTAGGCTGAATGTCGTGCCGGAGCTGCCCGAGGTCGAGGCGCTCGCCGCGTTTCTGCGCGAGCGCGCCGTCGGGCACGCCGTGGCGCGCACCGACGTGGCTGCGTTCAGCGCGGTCAAGACATTCGATCCGCCGCTGTCCGCGCTGGCCGGGGCCACGGTCACCGACGCGTCGCGGCACGGCAAGTTCCTCGATCTGGACGTGGACGGGTTGCACCTCGTCATCCACTTGGCCCGCGCCGGGTGGCTGCAGTGGCGCGACTCGCTGCCGGCGGCACCTCCCCGTCCCGGCAAGGGACCGTTGGCGTTCCGGCTGCACCTCGACGACGGAGGCGGCTTCGACCTGACCGAGGCCGGCACGCAGAAGCGGCTGGCCATCTACCTGGTACGGGATGTCGCGGACGTCCCGGGCATCGCCCGCCTCGGCCCGGACGCGCTCGCGGTCGACGCCGCCGACCTGGCGGCGATCTTGGCCGGGCAGCGGGCGCAGATCAAAGGCGCGCTCACCGACCAGACCGTCGTCGCCGGTATCGGCAATGCCTACTCCGACGAAATCCTGCACGCGGCCCACCTGTCGCCGTTCAAGATCGCTGCCAAGCTCACTCCGGCGGAGGTCGAGCGGCTCTCCGTCGCGATCAAGGACGTGCTCACCGACGCGGTTGCCCGGTCGGTTGGCCAGAAGGCGGCAACCCTGAAGGGCGAGAAGCGTTCGGGCCTGAAGGTGCACGCCCGTGCCGGATTGCCGTGCCCGGTGTGCGGCGACACGATCCGCGAGGTGTCGTTCGCGGACAAGTCGTTCCAGTACTGCCCGACGTGTCAGACCGAAGGCCGGGAGCTGGCCGATCGCCGCTTCTCGAAGCTGCTCAAGTAGCGGGGCCGCCTGCGATCAGGTCTGTAGTACATCCGGCACACTGGAGGTATGCGCCCGTTCGACGTGCCCACCGTCTCGGCCCGCACCGTCCCTGGCGACGCCGTGCTGCTCGACGTCCGTGAGGTCGACGAGTGGGTGGCCGGTCATGTCGAGGGCGCCGTCCATGTCCCGATGAACGAGGTACCCACCGCGCTTCCGCGGCTCGACCGCGACCACGAGATCGTCGTGGTGTGCAAGGTCGGCAGCCGGTCCGCGCACGTCGCCGCGTGGCTGCGCCAGCAGGGCTTTCGCGCCAGCAACCTCGACGGTGGCCTCATCGCCTGGGCGAGCGCCGGGCGGCCGCTGGTGAGCGAGAGCGGCACCCCTCCCCAAGTCGTGTGAACGCTCGCCCGCTCGTAGTGGCGCACCGCGGCGCCTCGTTCGACGTCGCCGAACACACCCTGAGCGCCTACACCGCCGCGATCGAATCCGGGGCCGATGCCCTGGAGTGCGACGTGCGGCTCACTCGCGACGGGCACCTCGTGTGCGTGCACGACCGCCGAGTCGACCGCACGTCGGACGGCCGGGGATTGGTGAGCGAGCTCGACCTCGCCGGGCTGGATGCGCTGGACTTCTCGTCGTGGCACCACGTTTGGCCCGACGCCGCCGACCAGCTGCTCGGCGACGAGCCCTACCTCGCCGGGGTGGCGCCGGACCGGCGCCCGGACGGCGGCGTGCTGACCCTCGACGTGCTGCTGGGGCTTGTTCGGGACGCGCCCAGTCCGGTGCGGCTGCTCGTCGAGACGAAGCACCCGACGCGCTACGGCGGGCTGGTCGAGAAGGAACTCGTGAAGCTGCTCGCGAAGTACGGCTGGGCGGGCCAGCCCGGACCGGTCAGCAGCGTGCGCCGACGTCCGGTACAGCCCACTGACGGACGGGTGACCGTGATGAGCTTCGCCCCGACAGCGCTGCGCCGGGTGCGGCTGCTCGCCCCCGACGTCCCGACGGTGCTGCTCCTCGAGCGGCTGACGCCGGGCCGACGCGACGGGTCGCTCCCTGCGGGCGTAGGCATCGCCGGGCCGAGCCTTGCCACGCTGCGCACCGCCCCGCGCTTCGTCTCCCGCGTCCACGCCAAGGGCAACCGCGTTTACGTGTGGACCGTCGACGAACCGGACGACGTGGGCTTCGTCCTGGGCCTCGGCGTGGACGCGGTCATCACGAACCGCCCAGCGGCAGTGATGGCCCAGCTGCTGCGCTGAGCCTGCCCTTCCGATCGCGCAAGGATTCCTCGTCTGAGACGCGCGATTCTTGCTCGATCGGGTTAGGTGGGTAAGCCACGCATTACCCGCATCGCCACTGTCAGGGTGGCGAGGTCGACGTTGTCCCGGGCCAGCGCCTCGGCGACGGTGCTGTGTGCCCGGGCGACCCGCTCCGCGTTGGCCTTCTCCCAGAGCGCGAGCCGTTCCGTCGCCGCCATGGTGTCATCCGTCGAGCGGAGCACCGCCGTGGTGATCGTCGACAGGGCGGCGTACAGGTCGTGCCGCAATGCAGCCCGGGCCAGTGCCGACCACTGATCGTCTCGCGGCAACTCGGTGATCTTGGTCAGCATCTCGTCGACGGAGAATCTGTCGGAGGCGGCGAAGTGCAACTCCGCGACGTCGCCGGCGCGGTGTCCGGTGGCCTGTGCGATCTCGACCACGTCCAGCAGCCCGAATGCGCTCAGCAGCCCGCCGATCCGGATGGCCAGCTCGCGGGGCAACCCGAGGCCGACGAGCCGGTCTGCCTCGGCGTGCAGGTTCTCCCGCTCCTCGCCGCGCAGCAATTCGGGCAGGCGCGGCGTCAGCTCACGAACCGTCGGCGCGAACCGTTCGATCTCGCCGGCAACGTCCGTGATCGGAAAGCGCACATCGACCAGCCACCGCGTCGCGCGGTCCACGAGGCGGCGGATCTCGAAGTACGCCGCATGCTGCGCGGTGGTCGGGATGTCATTGTCGAGCGCCTCGATGTCGGCCCACAGCCGTTCCAGCCCGAACACCTCGCGGGTGATGGTGAACGCCCGGGTGATCTGCGCCGGGTCCGCCCCGGTCTCCTCGCGCGCGCGGAACACGAAGGTGGTGCCCCCGCGGTTCACCATGTCGTTCACGACCCGGGTGGTGATGATCTCGCGATGCAGTGGGTGGGCGTACAGGTCGACGTCCGGGTTCGAGGCGATCAGCGGTGGGAAGTATCCGGACAGCACCTGGCCGAACCACGCCTCGTCGGGCAGCGTCGAGTCCTCGATCTGCTCGGTCAGCAAGATCTTGACCCACGCGGAGAGCACCGCCATCTCCGGCGTGGACAACCCCTCATCGGCGGCCTCCCGCTGCGTGATCTCACGCGCGGACGGCAGGCACTCGAGGGGACGGTCCAGGCGCCCGGACTCCTGCAGTGCGCTCAGCAACCGCGCGTGCACCGTTACCATGGCCGGGCCGATGTAGCGGGTCATCGCGAGCAGGACGTTCTGCTCATAGTTGTCGCGCAGCACAAGGGCAACGACGTCGTCGGCCACCGCGGCCAGCAGTTCGTTGCGCGCGGCCCGGTCGATCCGCCCGGCGGCGACGGCTCGATCCAGCAGGATCTTCAGGTTGATCTCGTGGTCGGAAAGGTCCACACCGGCGGAGTTGTCAATGGCGTCGGTGTTGATGCGGCCTCCACTGCGAGCGAACTCGATGCGTCCGCGCTGCGTGAATCCGAGGTTGCCGCCCTCGCCGACGACCTTGCAGCGCAGCTCGGACGCGTCGGCGCGAACGGCGTCGCATGCCTTGTCGCCGGCGTCAGACTGCGACTCCGCGGACGCCTTGACGTAGGTGCCGATGCCGCCGTTCCACAGCAGGTCGACGGGCGCCACCAGGATGGCGTGGATCAGTTCGTTCGGCGTCATCGTCTCGATGTCGCGGGCGATGCCCAGCGCTTCCCGGGCCTCAGGCGTGATCGGTACGGCCTTCGCCGTCCGCAGGTACACGCCGCCGCCGGCCGATATCAGCGACCGGTCGTAGTCCGCCCACGATGAGCGCGGGAGCGCGAACATACGCCGGCGTTCCGCGTACGAGCGGGCGGCATCCGGGTTCGGGTCGACGAAGACATGCCGATGATCGAACGCGGCCACGAGCCGGATGTGCTCGGACAGCAGCATCCCGTTGCCGAACACATCCCCGGACATGTCGCCGATCCCGACGACGGTGAAGTCCTGCTCCTGGGTGTTCACGCCCAGCTCGCGGAAGTGGTACTTCACCGACTCCCACGCG
>JBKPQY010000157.1:0-6638 GCA_046734315.1 Actinomycetota bacterium
TCGTAGGGTGGTACGGCATCTCCGGCGAGTCGGTCGTCGCCAAGCAACTGCCGTACCTGGCCTCGGCGACCATCCCCGGCGCGGCGCTACTGGTGGCCGGGCTGCTGCTCGCAGCCCGTGCGCAGACCGGCGAGCGCGACCGCCAGCTGCTCGCCGACCTGCACGCCGCGCTGCTCACGCCCGAGCCGGCGCCGGCGCCTCAGGTCACCGACGACGGCCTCTGGGCGACGGCACGGGGTCAGACGTATCACCGCGCGGGATGCCCACTCGCCCGGCACGGAGCGGACAAGATCACCGAAGCGGAGGTGCGTCAGCGCGGCCTCGAGCCGTGCCCGGTATGCGAGCCCTCGGCCGTGCACGGATAGGCGACGCCGTGCTCGCCGCAAATCTCGCCTTCGCCGGCCTCGGCATCGGCTGCGTCGCGGCCCTGATCGGCATCGGACTGATCGCTACCTACCGGCTTACCGGCGTATTCAATCTCGGCTTCGGCTCGATCGCCATGCTCGTGGCCTACCTGCTGTGGCAAATGGTGACGCAGTGGCATTGGCCGCTGTGGCCGTCCGTACTGCTCGCCGTGTTCGTCATCGCGCCGGCGATCGGGTGGGTACTCGACGCCGCGGTGTTCCGGCAGCTACAGCGGCGCGGCGCATCCGAGGCAGAGCGGCTCGTCGCAGGTCTCGGCGTGCTGGTGCTATGCGTCGGCATCGCCTACCTGGCGTGGGGCAGCAACGCCCGCACCAACCCGCCGCAGCTGTTCCCCACGACGGCGGTGAGCCTCGGCGGCGGCGTGCGCGTCGGCTCGAGTGTGCTGTACGACCTGGGCGCCGTGCTGCTGGCGACGGTACTGACACTCGTCGTCACACACGCCACGCGCATCGGCACCTCGATGCGGGCAGTCGTGAACGGTCGCGAACTCGCCGAGCTCGCCGGTGTCGACACCGACGCGCTGTCGGCGATAGCGGCATCGTTCGGCAGCTTCCTCGCCGGGCTTGCCGGGGTGCTGCTCGCCACGCAGTTGCGCCTCGACCCGGTGCAGCCGACGCTCGTGGTGCTGGAGACGATGGTCGTCGCGGTGATCGCCGGCATGTCCCGGCCGGCCGTCGCCGTGGTTGCGGCGCTCGCCATCGGTGTCGGGCAAAGCGAGTTGACCTTGCTGCACTGGCAGGGCAACGCCGGTGTCGTACTTCGGGCGCTCCAGTCGAACCTGTTCGTGGTCGCCCTGCTGATCACGGTGATCGCGCTGCCGCGGCTCATCCCGGCACGCGACGGCGGGATGCGGTTCACGACCGCGGTGCCCACACCCCGCGCGTCGGCGGGCTGGACGATCACGCTCATCGTGCTGTTGCTCATGCCACTCGGGTTCAGCGCCGCCGACCTGCGCACCGCGCTGCAACTGCCGGGGCTCGCGATCATCTTCGTGTCGCTGGTCGCGGTCAGTGGCTTGGCCGGGCAGATTTCGCTCGGTCAAGCGGGCTACGCCGGCCTCGGCGCGCTGCTGTGCGCCGCGTTGACCACGCACGGCAGCGTGCCGGCGCTCGTCGCCATCCTGCTGGCCGGGCTCCTCGTCACCCCGGTCGGCGTGCTCACCGGCTGGCCGGCGATCCGGCGACACGGCATCGCGCTCGCGATCACGACATTCGCGGTCGGCATGGTGGCCAGCCGATTCCTATTCGCGCAACCCGTATTCACCTCCGACCTGCGGCTGCGCCGCCCGGGCCCGTTCGCCGGCGACCGGGCGTTCTATCTTTTCGCGCTGGTAGTGCTCGGCCTCGCCGTGCTCGTCGTAGTGGCGCTGCGCGCTGGGCGCACCGGGCGGGCACTCGCCGCCATCCGCGACGACGAGGACGCGGCACGCGCCGCGGGGGTGAACGTCAGCCTGCGCAAGATCGAGGTCTTCGCGGTCGCGTCGCTGCTGGCCGGCGTCGGCGGAGGGTTGCTGGGGCAGGCTACGGAGGCATTCGACGCCGCGACGTTCGACCCGGTGCAGGGCCTGCTGTGGTTCGGCGCGGTGGTCGTCTTCGGCAGCGGCGACATCGCCGGTGCCGTGCTCGCGGCGGGCCTGCTCCTCGGCATCGACTCGGCAACTGTGCCCGGCGCATCGGCCGCCCTGGTCGGCGTCCTGGCGCTGATGCTCGGCCGGATGCCGGGTGGGCTGATGGCGACGCTGCGCCGTGGGGTCGGCACCGCCCGCTCCGCCCCGCCGCCGCGGCCGGGACTGCGGCTCACGCCACGCGGCGAGCAGGTCGCCGCCGCGCGTCGCCGGGGCGCGTCATGACCGCCGCGCTGGAGGCACGCGGGATCGCGCGCTCCTACGGCGGCCTCGTCGCGGTGGACGGCGTGGCCCTGACCGTTCCGGCCGGCCAGGTGACCGCCTTGATCGGTCCGAACGGCGCGGGCAAGAGCACGTTGTTCGCCTGCCTCGCCGGGCAGCTGCGTCCCGACCGTGGCCGGGTGCTGCTGGACGGACACGACGTGACCCGTCTCTCGCCGGACGCCCGCGCCCGGCGTGGCTTGGCGCGCACGTTCCAGCGGCTGGCGATCTTCGGGTCGCTGACCGTCGCCGACAACGTGCGCATCGGCGCCGAGAACGCCGGCCGCCGCGCCGATGTGGATGAGCGGGTGGCGGCCATGCTCGATCTGCTCGGCCTGGCCGGCGTCGCTTCCGTGCGTGCATCGGCGCTGCCCACCGGTACCTTGCGCCTGGTCGAACTGGCGCGGGCGCTGGCCGGTCAGCCCCGCGTCGTGCTCCTCGACGAGCCGACCAGTGGCCTCGACGACGAGCAGGCCGCGCGCGTGCCGGTAGCGCTGCGCGCGATGGCGAGTGCCGGGCGCGCCGTGGTGATCGTCGAGCACGACCTGCCGCTTGTCTTCGCCGCGGCGGATGTGGTCCACGTGCTGGCACACGGCCAGATCGTCGCGGCCGGCACGCCGTCGCAGGTACGCGCCGACCCCGCAACGGCTGCTGCCTTCGCGATTGGCGTCGAGCCATGAGTGTCGAGCTGCGGGCGCGGGGCCTGCGTGCCGGGTACGGCCCGGTCGAAGTACTGCACGGTCTCGACCTCGACGTGCCGGCAGGACGGATCACCGCGGTGCTCGGCCGTAACGGTGCCGGCAAGACGACGCTGTTGCGGACGCTCGCCGGGCTGATCACACCGACTGGCGGCACGATCCGCTGGCGTGGTCGCGACGTCACCCGCCGCCTGCCGTATCGCAGGGCCCGGGACGGGCTGCTCCTGGTGCCTGACGAGCGAGGTGTGTTCGCCGACCTGACCGTGGCCGACAACGTCGCCCTGTTCGCCGGCGACCGGCCCGCCGACTCCGCGTTCGCCGCCGTGGTCGACGCGTTCCCGGTGCTGGGCGAGCGTCGCCAGCAGGTTGCCGGGACGCTCTCCGGCGGCGAGCAGCAGATGCTGTCGCTGTCCCGGGCGCTCGTGCGGCCGGTCCGGGTGTTGCTGGTGGACGAGCTCAGCCGCGGGCTGGCGGCCCCGGTGATCGCGCACCTGTATCGCGTCCTCACCGAGCTCGCCGAATCGAGTGACGCGGCCATAGTGCTCGTCGAGCAGGACGCCGCAGCGGTGCTGCCCATCGCACGAGTGGTGTACGTAATCAGCCGCGGGCTGGTGGTGTTCGCGGGTGAGCCGGCCGACCTGCCGTCTCACGCGGGGAGCAGTCACGAGCTGTCGAGGAGGTCCGGCACGTCGTAGCAGTTTGTCATCATGTCCGGCACGGCGGTGACCCATCCCCCGTGCCCGCCGAATGCGCTGTCCTGCCAGCGGGCGACGTTGAAGCACGCGTGGACGGTCTTGGGCGGGGTCTCGAGCCGCTGGAAGACAACCGGCACCATGAGGCCGTCTCCCACATAGGGCGTCTGCCGGTTCATGAACGCCTCGACACAGCGCCGCGTGACGTTCGCGCCACATGAGGAGATCGCGTCGGTGAGCCACTGGGCGGCCGCCCACCCCTCGAGCATCCACATCGACAACGGTCGCTGCGGGAAGTACTTCGCGACGTCGTCGCGGAACTGCGTGACGATCGGGATCGACGTGTCCTCGTAGTTGCGCTCGTTCGCGGTGGCGTAGAGAGCATTGCGGCAGTGCGGCGCATCGGCATAGTCCGTGCGGACCTCGTCGTTCCAACCCTGGACCGTGGTCATTTTCGCCGTGAGCTGTACGCCCTGCTCCTCGATCGCCTTGCACAGCGCACCGTTCCCAGAAGTGTCGAGCGCATCGAAGACGACGTCGACCTTGCGTGCCTTGAGGTCGAGCGCGGCAGAGGTGAAAGCGGGCAGGGCGAAGTCGACCTCTTCCGGGACGACGGTGAAGCCCTCGACATGCAGCCCGTGCTCGATCTGTCGCGCATACCGTGCAGAGCTCGCCTGGTTGTAGTACAAGACCGCTGCGGTGCGAGCCCCGAGCTTCTGGTACAGCCAGCGGTACACCTCGGTGCTGTTGTCGATCTTGCCGTCCCAGCCGACCGTTCCGTCGCGTGGTTCGTAGCTGCCGGCGATCGAGTACAGGTGCTCGTACTGGTTGTATGCGGTCGTGACCGGCTCACCGCCGATGTCGGGCACGCCCTTGCTGTTCACATAGGACGCACCCGCGTAGTCGAGCACGGCGGTCGCCGTCAGCGCGAACACGTGGTCCTCGTCGATCAGCTGGTGCACGCACTGCTGATTGCCTGATCCGTTCGACTGGTCGTCGCACGTGACGACCTTGACGGTGCGGCCGTTGACACCGCCCCGTGCGTTCAGGGCGGAGAAGTACGCGCGCGCCCCGTACATCGGCGGCGAGAACGTGTCGCTGCCGAGCGGCCCGGTGAGGCTCGCCATGATCCCGACAGTGATCTGGTTCGTGCTGACGCCGACATCGGGTCCCGGCTGCTGTGGCGAACTGGCCGACGCGCGCTCACCGCTTCGCGTGAACGCCGAGTCGGGCAACCGGGTGCCGCAGGCCGCGCTCAGCACCAGAGAGGCGACGAGCACCCCGATTGTCGCCCTACGCCCCGGCACGACCCCATCGTGGCACGGCGCGCGGTCAGCACTCGATCAGGTCGCTCATTGCACGCCGGCGAGGTCCATGCCGCGCAGCTCCTTCTTCAGCTCGGAGATCTCGTCGCGCAGCCGGGCGGCGACCTCGAACTGCAACTCGCGGGCCGCGCCGAGCATCTGTTCGTTCAGCTGCTGGATGAGATCAGCGAGCTCTGCCCGCGGCATCGACGCGACGTCGAGCCCGCCTCCGGCGTGCGCCCCGACACCGATTACGCCTGCCGCGCCGCGCCCGCCCCGGCCGGGCACCGCCGACTTGCCCCGCGACTGCGACCGTCCCGATCCGCCCACGGGTACGGCCTCGGGGCCGAGCAGCGCCTCGGTGTCGGCAGCCTCGCGGGCGAGCCTGTCGGTGATGTCGGCGATCCGCTTGCGCAGTGGCTGCGGGTCGATGCCGCGCGCCTTGTTGTAGGCGATCTGCTTGGCTCGGCGGCGGTTCGTCTCGTCGATGGCGTTCTGCATGGACGGTGTCACCGTGTCGGCGTACATGTGAACCTGACCGGAGACGTTACGAGCGGCGCGGCCGATGGTCTGGATCAGCGAGGTGCCCGAGCGCAGGAAGCCCTCCTTGTCGGCGTCGAGAATCGACACCAGGGACACCTCGGGCAGGTCAAGGCCCTCGCGCAGCAGGTTGATGCCGACGAGTACGTCGAACTCGCCCTGGCGCAGCTCACGCAGTAGCTCGACCCGACGCAGTGTGTCCACCTCGGAGTGCAGATAACGTACCCGGACGCCCTGCTCCAGCAGGTAGTCCGTGAGGTCTTCCGCCATCTTCTTCGTGAGCGTGGTGACCAGCACGCGCTCGTTGCGCAGGGCACGTTCCTGGATCTCCTGCACCAGGTCGTCGATCTGTCCCTTGGTGGGTTTGACGACGATCTCCGGATCGACCAGACCGGTCGGGCGGATCACCTGCTCGACGAACTCACCCTTCGTCCGGCCCACCTCGTAGGGGCCCGGGGTCGCCGACATGTACATCGTCTGCCCGATGCGGTCGAGGAACTCCTCGAACTTGAGCGGCCGGTTGTCCATCGCGGACGGCAGCCGGAAACCGTGCTCGACGAGGGTGCGCTTGCGCGACATGTCGCCCTCGTACATACCGCCGATCTGCGGCACCGTCACGTGCGACTCGTCGATAACCAGCATGAAGTCCTCGGGGAAGTAGTCCAGCAGGCAGTTCGGCGCGCTGCCTGCGGCCCGGCCGTCGATGTGGCGCGAGTAGTTCTCGATGCCTGAGCAAAACCCGACCTGGCGCATCATCTCGACGTCGTAAGTGGTGCGCATGCGCAGCCGTTGCGCCTCCAATAGCTTGCCTTGCGTCTCGAGCTCGGCCAGCCGATCCGAGAGCTCCGCCTCGATGCCGCGCAGGGCGCGCTCCATACGCTCCGGCCCGGCCGTGTAGTGCGTCGCGGGAAAAACGAACACCTCCTCGACCTCGCGCACCACCACTCCGGTGAGCGGATGCAGGTAGTACAACCGCTCGATCTCGTCGCCGAACATCTCGGCGCGTACGGCAAGTTCCTCGTACATAGGGAAGATCTCGATCGTGTCGCCGCGTACCCGGAACGTGCCCCGCGTGAACGAGAGGTCGTTGCGG
>JBKPQY010000158.1:0-5397 GCA_046734315.1 Actinomycetota bacterium
CGCTCGGGCAGTGGGCCGCACGCGTAGGAGTGGCCGCCGTCCGGCTCTCGGCATCTCGACGATGTCGAGAACCACTCGTCCCCGGCTGGCCCAGCCGAGCCGGCGCATGTCCGCGTAGATCGGGGAGCCTGCGATGTGCCCGACGACAACGTCGTACTTGCTCGGCGAGTACGCCGCGAGCGGCAAGCACGTGGCACCGCCGGGCCAGGCAAGCACAACGACGTGCGGCCCTTGGCTGCGGGACACGTGGGACATCGCTCTACAGGCTTGGTCGGTGACAACGAGCCGCGCTCCGAGTGCAATGTCCATCCCCTGCATGGATTTACTCCCGCGAGTTGCCGTTGCGGCCGGCCCCCCGACGGTCGCCCGGCCATGCCTGCTCTTGGGTGGGCCCGGCCGGTGGAATCAGCCTGCGGCTGCGCCGGGTGCGACAACAGGGCCGAACGTCCCGTGGCCCGGAAGCTGCACCGTGCCGTTGGGCCCTATCCGTGCGTGCGGGGCCGGTCGACGATTGACGTATGGATGCAGCGATCGGGCTGCACGTATGCGGCCCTTACCAGACTGTCTCGCCTCTTGGCGCCTGGCGCTACTACCGGGCATCGTGACGGCATGTCGGTCTTCGAGCAGTTCGAGCAGCACGAACAGGTCGTCCATTTCAGCGATTCGCCCAGCGGCTTGCGTGCGATCATCGCGATCCACTCGACCGCGCTCGGCCCGGCCCTGGGCGGCACGAGGTTCTACCCCTACGCGTCCGAGGACGCGGCACTGGAGGACGTGCTGCGGCTCTCCCGCGGCATGACGTACAAGGCGGCAGCGGCAGGACTGGATCTCGGAGGCGGTAAGGCAGTCATCCTGGGCGACCCGCAGCGTGTGAAGTCCGAAGAACTGCTGCGGGCGTACGGCCGGTTCGTCGAGTCACTCGGCGGCCGGTACGTCACCGCCGAGGACGTCGGCACGTCCCGGAAAGACATGGACGTGATCCGGCGCGAGACTCGATTCGTCGCCGGGGTGTCGCCGTCGCTGGGCGGATCGGGTGACCCGTCGCCGAGCACCGCCTACGGCGTTTACCTCTCGATGCTGGCGTGCGCCGAGGAGGTGTGGCACCAGCATTCCCTGCGTGGACGGCGGATCGCCGTGCAGGGCATCGGCAAGGTCGGCTACTACGTGGTGAAGCACGCGGTCCAGGACGCCGGTGCGCAGGTCGTCGTGGCCGACGTCGACGTCGACGCTGTTGCCCGAGTGGTTCGCGACTTCGGCGTGCAGACCGTCTCGCCGGAGCGGATCCACGCGGTGGACTGCGACATCTTCGCCCCCTGTGCGCTCGGCGGAGTGATCAACGCGGACACGATCCCGCAACTGCGCTGCCGCGCGGTCGTCGGCTCGGCGAACAACCAGCTGCAACGCCCCCAGGACGGCAAAGCTCTTGCCGAGCTGGGGATCCTCTATGCGCCCGACTTCATCGCCAACGCGGGCGGGCTGATCAACGTCGCCGACGAGCTAGCCGGCTACGCGCCCGAGCGAGCGCGAGCGTCGGTAGAGAACGTTTATCGAACGCTCCGCGAGGTGTTCACGATCGCCCGAGAGGACCACGTCAGCACCGCCGAGGCCGCCGACCACTTCGCCGAGTCCCGGCTGGAGCGCATCAGCCGGCTGCGTCGCTATTGGGTGCCCGGCGGCAAGAATCAGGATGCGCAGCGGTAACCGCTCTCAGGCGCCGTTGGTGGGCATGACGGCGACCGGGCAGGTCGCATGATGCAGCACGCCCTGGCTGACCGACCCTAGCGCGGCCCGGGCGTGCCGGCCGTGCTTGCCGACCACCAGCAGGTGCTGCGCGGCCGATGCAAGGATGAGCCCAGCCGTCGGGTGCTCGCGGATCACTTCCGGATGCACTGTCACGTCCGGGTACTTCTCCTGCCATCCGGCAAGTGCCTCGGCCAGCCACGCTTCCACCCTGGCAGGCGGCGGCGGTTCGGCGCGCCAGCTCATGAGCGCGAGCAGATCAGGGTGCCAGCACAGCACGGTGCGCAGCGGCACCCGATGCCGGCTGGCGTGCTCGAACGCGTACCCGAGCAACCTCTCGGACGATTCCGTGCCGTCGATTCCGACCACCACGCCGGCGCCCTCCTCGGGCCTGCCGGCCGGACCGCGTACCACTACGGTCGGCCCTTTGCTTCGTGCGGCGACCGCCGAGCTCACCGACCCCAGGACGGCCGAGCCGAATGCCTTGAGCTGCCGCGATCCGAGCACGAGCACCGGTGCGCTGAGTGACTCGGTAACCAGCACGTGGATCGGGTCCCCGTCCACCGCCTCGGCGCTCGCCTCGGCACCGGCCGCGGTGACGCTGTCCACTGCTTTCGCCAGCAGCTGCTCGGCCACCTGCCTGGGTTCGAGCACGTCGACCGCCGGTACGGTCACGAATGTCGGCAGTCGCCCTGCCGTCAGCTCGTAACGGAAGGCCGTGACCAGCCTGACCGGGAGGTGACGGGCCCGGGCCTCGTCGGCCGCCCACCGCAGCGCTAGTTCCGTCCCCGCTGAGTCGTCAACACCGACAACAATCTGACCTGCGCTCATGTACCGGATGCTATTGGCGCCCGCGGCGCCGACCCAGAGCCGAACGTCCCGACGACGCCGGGCCGATCGAAGCGCTAACCCCGCAATTGGCGCAGCAGCGGGTCAGGCAGGACAGGCGCCGGCGCAACGCGCACCTTGGCATCGACGACGATCAGGTGGTCGCCGCCACGGCAGATCACCGGGTTGAGGTCGAGCTCGGCCACCTCGGGCAAGTCGTTGGCGAGCGCCGCCAGGCGGACCAGCAACCCGCGCACCGCCGGCCGTGAAACGACCGGCCTGCCGCGGTAGCCGTCCAGCAGGGGCGCGGTGCGCAGCCTGCCGATCATGTCGTCGGCGTCGGCGTTGCTGAGCGGAGCGAGCCGCAACTGTCGGTCGGCGATCATGTCGGCGAGCACGCCGCCGGCGCCGATCATGACGACCGGTCCGAACTGCTGATCCTGTACCGCGCCGATGATCAGCTCGACTCCCGAACCGGTCATCGGCTGGAGCAGCACATCCCGAGCGCCCGTCGCCTGGATGGCCGCCACTGCGTCCCGCACCGCGGCGGCGTCGCGCAGATCCAGGCGCACGCCACCGGCCTCGGTCTTGTGCACGGCGCCGCGGGCGATCTTGGCCACCACCGGGTAGCCCAGTTCGGCGGCAGCCTGCACTGCGTCGTCGGCGCCACTGACGATCCGGTACGGGCAGACCGGGATGCGGTATGTCGAGAGCAGCGCGGCGACGTCGTCCGGGGCGAGCCATTCACCGCCGGCAGCCAGGTCCTGCCGCACGAGCGATCGCGCGCCGGCGAGATCGACCGTGTCGATTCCGGCGGGCTCGGACATCGGAGCGCCCTGGATCCGCGCATAGCGGTACGCGTAGCCGAGCGCAGCCGCGGCAGGCTCGGGGAATGCGAAGACCGGCACGCCCTGGACGCTGCCCGGCTCGCCGCCCACCTGGGTCACCGCCAGCGGCTTGCCGGATCCGGCCCCAAGCGCCGCGACCCGGGACAGAATCTCGGCGGGATCGGCCACCGCAGTCTCGGTGAAGACCCCCAGGACGACATCGACCTCCGGCGCGTCGAGTAGCACGTGCACCGCATCGGCGAACAATTCCGGCTGCGCGCCGGCCGTCAGGTCGACGGGGTTCTCGCACGACGCCGCGGACGGGGCTATGCCGCGCAACCGGTCGACCGTCGACGCTTCGAGTTCGACCACGGACAGTCCGGCCGCCTCGGCCGCATCCGCCGCAAGGATCTCCGGACCGCCGGAGTTCCCGACAATAGCCACGCGGGGGCCGGCAGGAAGCGGCTGGTCGAGCAAGAGTCGGGAGACGTCGACCAGCTGCTCCATCGAGTCCACCCGCAGCACGCCGGCCTGGGTGAACAGTCCGTCGACGACTGCATCGGACGCCGCCGCCGCCGCGGTATGCGAGCGGCCGGCGCGCTGCCCGGCAAGCGAACGCCCAGCCTTGATCGCGATGATCGGCTTCGTGTACGCGACGCGGCGGGCGATGCGCGCGAACTTGCGCGGGTTGCCGAACGACTCCAGGTACAGCCCGATCACCGCCACGCGATCGTCGCGCTCCCAGGCCAGTAGCAGGTCGTTGCCGCTGACATCGGCCTTGTTGCCGACCGACACGAACTGCGCCACCCCGAGCCCGCGCCGCTGCGCCGCGGCGAGGACGGCGATCCCCAGCGCACCGGACTGCGACACCAGCCCGAGGCGGCCGGGTCGCATCGGCAGCGCGGCGAACGTGGCGTTGAGCCGCACCGCCGGATCGCTGTTCAGCACGCCGAGGCAGTTCGGGCCGATCATCCGCATCCCGTGACGGCGAGCGACGGCCAGGACCTGGCGCTGCAGCGCCCGGCCCGCCGCGCCCGTCTCACCGAACCCGGCCGTGAGCAGCACCACCCCGCGCACCCCGCGCTCCCCGCAGGCGCGCACCACGTCCGGCACGCCGACGGCTGGGATGGCCACCAGGGCAAGGTCGGGCGCGACCGGGAGCTCCTGCGGGGAAGCGACACACGGCACGCCGAGCACGGAATCGTGCTTGGGGTTCACCGCGTACACGCTTCCGGTGAAGCCACCGTCGAGAATGTGGCGCAGCACCTCGTGGCCCACCGCCCGGGGACGCACGCTCGCACCGATCACCGCAACGGACTGCGGCGCGAGCAGCGGCCGCAGGCTCGCGACGTCGGCGATCCGGTCCCGGTCGTCGATCGCCGCGACGACCGGCGAGCGCGGTTCGAGGTCGAAGCGGAGGTGGGTCGTGCCGTACTCCAGATCGGTACTCACCTCGAAGCCGAGGCGGCGGATCATCCGTTGCGCCACGATGTTCTCGCCCAGCACGTCCGCGACGAACTGACGGATGCCGCGGTGCCGGGCCATGCTCGCGAGGTGCTCGATCAGCAGCGTGCCGATGCCCTCGTGCTGCTCGGTGTCGTCGACGAGCTCCGCGAACTCAGCCGTCGTGTCGCTCACCGGCTCGAATCCGGCCACCCCGACGATGTCGTCACCGACCAGCGCCACCAGGGCCTGTTGCTCGCCGCCGGCGGTGCCCAGCAACCGCTCCAGGTATGCGTCGGCCGCGTGCCGGCTCACCGTGAAGAAGCGGTAGTAGATCGACTCGTCGGACGCGCGGGCGTGTAGTCCGAGCAGCCCCTCGCGATCGGTCTCCTTCACCGGGCGCAGGTGGACCAGCCCACCGTCCGACCGCAGCGCATCGACTTCGTGAAGCTCCATCGCAGTAGTGGTCACCCGGCGATCAGACGGGTGAGGTCGGCAAGCCGGCAGGTGTAGCCCCATTCGTTGTCGTACCAGCCGAAAACCTTGACGAAGCGGCCGG
>JBKPQY010000159.1:0-9074 GCA_046734315.1 Actinomycetota bacterium
CTGCACAGGCGGTGCGTTACGCGTTCCTCGGCGTGCGCGGTTGTGACCTGGCCGCCATCGCTACGCTAGGTACCGTACTCGGCGGTACGGCTTCGTTCGCCAAGCGGCGCAAGGGATTGCTGGTGATCGCCGCTGGATGTACCGAGCCGGGAGGTGTCTGCTTCTGTGCGTCGATGGGCACCGGACCCGCGCCCGGTCCCGGCTACGACCTGTCGCTTACCGAGCGGATCGACGCCGAGGGGCACCGCTTCCTTGTTGACATAGGCACTGACGAGGGCGCCCGCGTGCTGGCGTCTGTCGTCTCGCACGTCGCGACCGATGCCGAGGTCGACGGTGCTCGTGCGGCCGTTGCCGACGCGGCGGACCGCATGGGACGCGAGATGCCGGCGGTCGACCTGCGGGCGCTACTGAGGGACAGCCGCGACTCGCCGCGCTGGCACGACGTTGCGCAGCGGTGCCTGACCTGCGCCAACTGCACGATGGTGTGCCCGACGTGCTTCTGCACGACCACCGAGGACGTCACGGACCTCACCGGCGAGCATGCCGAACGCTGGCAGCGTTGGGCGTCGTGCTTCGAGCTGGACTACTCCTACCTGCACGGCGGCAGCGTGCGGGTCTCCGGGGAGAGCCGCTACCGGCAGTGGATCACGCACAAGCTCTCGACGTGGTATGACCAGTTCGGAAGTTCGGGCTGCGTCGGCTGCGGGCGCTGCATCGCGTGGTGCCCGGTCGGCATCGACATCACCGCCGAGGCGGCGGCGCTAGCCGACGAGCGGGGCACCGATGGTTGATGCCCTGGACCAGTTCCCGCTGGTGCGGCGTCTGACCAGCGCGCAGCGGGCCGCAGTGGCGAGCGCGGCCCGCGAGGTCGTATTCCCCGCCCGACAGCGGATTTTCGACGAGGGACAGCAAGCTGACGGCTGCTGGCTGATCAGGCACGGACGCGTCGCCCTCGAGACAGTGGCACCCGGACGCGGCGCGATCGTCATCCAGACCCTCGGCCCCGGCGACGTGCTGGGCTGGTCTTGGCTGGTGCCGCCGCGCCGGTGGCACTTCGGCGCGGTCGCCGTCGACGAGGTCCAGGCCGTGGCACTGGACACGGCGAGACTGCGTGCGCTGGCCGACGCCGACCCCGCGCTGGGCTACCCATTGGCACTCGCTTTGTTCGAAGCCGTGCTGCAGCGGCTGCAGAGCACCCGGGCGCGGTTGCTCGATCTGTACGGGAGTCCGCGTGACCGCTGAGCTGATGCTGCCTGCGCCGTATCAGGTGACGGATCGGCAGGTCGAAACGCATGACTCGGCGACGCTGCGCCTTGAGCCGGTCGAGACGCCGCTGCCGGCATCACGCGCCGGGCAGTTCTGCATGCTCTATGCCCGTGGCGTCGGCGAGATCGCGATCTCGATCAGCGACAATGAAGCCGACGGCGCCTTTGTTCACACGATCCGCGATGTCGGCGCGGTGAGCCGCGCGCTGTACGGCGCCGAGCCCGGCACCCTGCTCGGCGTACGCGGCCCGTTCGGCACCGCCTGGGGGCTAGACACGGCGGTGGGCCACGACCTGGTGGTCGTCGCGGGCGGCGTCGGGCTGGCGCCGCTGCGTCCAGTCGTGCTCGGCGCCCTGGCCCGCCGCGCGGATTACGGCCGCGTCGTCCTCGTCGCCGGTGCGCGCTCGCCGGGCGAGTTCCTGTTCCGCGCGCAGCTCGCCACGTGGGAGCGGCGCGGCGACATCGAGGTCGAGCAGACGATCGATCAGCCCGCCGCCGAGTGGGACGGGCCGGTCGGCTTCGTCACCGAACCACTCGCCCGGCTGGAGCTGGACCCGGTGCGCACGATCGCGTTCGTGTGCGGACCTGAGCCGATGATGCGTTTCAGCGCGGACGTCCTGCTGGAGAAGGGGATTCCGGCCGAGCGGATTCGCGTATCGCTGGAGCGCAACATGCAGTGCGGTGTGGGTTTGTGCGGGCACTGCCAGCTGGGGCCGCTCTTGGTGTGCCGCGACGGGCCGGTCGTCGACTACGCGGTAGCGGGCCCCCTGCTGGCGGTGTGGGAGCTGTGATGAAACCCAGCCTGGCTGTATGGAAGTTCGCGTCCTGCGACGGGTGCCAGCTGACGTTGCTCGACTGCGAGGACGAGCTGCTCACGATCGCGGGGCAGGTGACGATCGCGCACTTTCTTGAGGCGTCGTCGCAGGTGCTGCCGGGCCCATATGACGTGTCGCTCGTCGAAGGCTCGATCACGACGCGTGCTGATGCCGAGCGGATCAGGCACGTGCGCGAGCAGTCGAAGGTGCTCATCACGATCGGGGCGTGCGCCACTGCGGGCGGCGTGCAGGCGCTGCGCAACTTCGGTGACGTGGAGGAGTTCCGGTCGGTCGTATATGCCACGCCCAGATACATAGAGACGCTCGCGACCTCGACGCCGATTGCGGCGCACGTGCCCGTCGACTTCGAGCTGCGGGGCTGTCCGATCGACAAGCGCCAGCTCGTTGAGGTCATCTCGGCGTTCCTGGCCGGGCGTAAGCCCGACATACCCGATACCAGCGTCTGCACCGAGTGCAAGAGGCGCGGGCTCACCTGCGTGATGGTCGCCGACGGCACGCCCTGCCTCGGACCGGTCACGCACGCCGGCTGCGGCGCATTGTGCCCGTCGGTGCGGCGCGGATGCTACGGATGCTTCGGGCCGATGACCGGCGCCAACCTCCCGGCGCTGACGGGCCAGCTGAAGACTTGCGGGATGGACGACGCCGCGGTCGGACGGGTGTATGCCACGTTCAACGTCGCAGCGTTCGAGCAAAGGAAGAACCATGACGCATCGCAGTAGGCAGCTGCGCGTCAGCTCACTGGCTCGTGTCGAGGGCGAGGGCGCGCTGCACGTCGTCGTCGCGGACGGGCAGGTCGAGCGCGCCGAGCTGCAGATCTACGAGCCACCGCGATTCTTCGAAGCGTTCCTGCGCGGTCGTGCGTACCCCGAGGCCGTCGACATCACCGCGCGCATCTGCGGCATCTGCCCCGTCGCATATCAGACAAGCGCATGGAACGCGATGGAAGATGCCTTGGGCGTCGACGTCGGGGCCAGAATCGGCGCACTGCGACGGCTGCTGTACTGCGGCGAATGGATCTCCAGCCACGCCCTGCACATCTATCTGCTACACGCACCGGACTTCCTCGGCTACCCGGACGCCGTGGCGCTGGCCACCGACCACCGCGCCATCGTCGAGCGCGGGCTGGAGCTGAAAAAGGCCGGCAACGCGATCCTGGAACTGGTCGGCGGGCGCGCGATCCATCCGGTGAACCCGCGGGTGGGCGGCTTCCACCGCGCCCCGACGGCCGCCGAGCTGGTGCCGCTGGCCGAACGGCTGCGACGCGCGCTCGACGACGCGCTGGACACCGTGCAGTGGGTCGCCGGCTTCGAGTGCCCCGACGTGGAGCTCGACCACGACCTGCTCGCCGCCCGCATGCCGGACCGGTACGCGATCGAGACCGGTCGCCTGGTCACTTCGAGTGGGCTGGCTTTCCTGCCCAACGAGTTCGCCGACCACGTCGTCGAGCATCAGGTGCCACACTCGACCGCCCTGCACGCGACGCTCGACGGGCGGCGCTACCTCACCGGGCCGCTCGCCCGCTACACGCTCAACTCGGACCAGCTGTCCCCGCTCGCGCGCCAGGCGGCAGCCGAGGCCGAACTTGGCACGACATGCCGCAACCCGTATCGCAGTGTCGTGGTCCGCGCCGTCGAGATCGTGTACGCGATCGACGAGGCGCTGCGGATCATCGGCTCCTACGAACGCCCCGATCCACCGGCCGTGGACGTCGTGGCCAGGCCGGCGGTCGGACACGGCGTGAGCGAGGCGCCGCGCGGGCTGCTGTACCACCGTTACGAGCTCGATGCGGGCGGTCTGATCCGCGCGGCCACCATCGTTCCGCCGACCTCCCAGAACCAGGCGGCGATCGAGGACGACCTGGTCCGCGTCGTGTCGGCCAACCTCGATCTCGACGACGCGACTCTCACCGCGGCGTGCGAGCGCGCCATCCGCAACTATGACCCGTGCATCTCGTGCTCGACGCACTTCCTCGACATGACCGTGGAACGGCGATGAAGACTGCGGTCATCGGAGTCGGCAACGAGTATCGCCGCGACGACGGCGTCGGGCCCGCCGTCGTCGCCCGCCTCGCGCAGCTGGAGCTACCCCAGGTCGCTCTCATCGTCAGTGACGGCGAGCCCAGCCAGCTGATCGACGCCTGGACGGACACCGAGCTGACGGTGCTCATCGATGCGGTCCTGTCCGGGCATGCCGAGCCCGGCCGGGTCCACCGCACGAGTCTCGGCGCGCTGCCGACGGGTGCCGGGGCGGCGAGCACGCACGGGGTGGGTATTCCCGAGGCGGTCCGGCTCGCCGATGCACTCGACCGCGCACCGCGGCGACTGGTCGTTTACGCAGTTGAGGCGGCCGATCTCGGATTCGGGGTCGGACTCTCGCCCGCAGTCGCCGCCTCCGTGGAGCACGTGGCGCATGCCGTCGTGATCGAGCTCATGTCGACGGCTCGAACGCCGCCGGGTGGGCGCGATAGTCAGGTACCGCCGCAGCTGGTCGACGACGTGTTTGCGCGCAAGATTGAACTCGAGTAGTCGGCCATCGAGGTTGAGGACGGCATCGTAACCCCGTGCCGCGACGTTGACCGGAAAGCCGCGTCGCCGCCCTGTTCGCGGCGGTGCACTCGGTCGCGCCGCCGCGTGGCGCCACTGGGTGCGTGTCAGCCACCGCGGCATGTGTGAGCAGGCCTCGTCCGACAGGAGGGGACCGCAGACCGATGTCCGGACACCCGCCGCCATTGTCGCCGCTGCGGCGGAGTAGCCGGCGTCGTCGGGACGAACTGCCCTGGTGTGCCGGTGGCCGTGTTCTTAGCGTCGGGTTATGGCCCGTTCTACTCGGTTACGGCCCATCGGCTTGGTCAAGCGGTAGCGATGTCCGCCGTTCACCGCATTCTGCCGCACCCCACCGACGTGATGCTTTCGGCCTGGGCATCCACGCCCGAAGGCTGCATCGCCGAGGCAGTACGCGCCCTCGTCGAATCCTTCGCCGACGCGAGCCACGCCGCAGCCACTGGCACGCACGAGTTCCGGCTGGTGGACGCCTCCTGGGACGAGCGCCTGATCTCCACGGTGGAAGAGGTTCTGTTCCTGCTCGATACGCGAAGCGCAGTCCCGGTCGCCGTGTCCGTCACATCGGCCGGCCCTGACACTTCTGCAGTCTCCTTCCACGTCGCCGCACTCAGCGACGTCAAGCTGCTCGGAGGCACACCCAAGGGGGTCGCCCGTTCTGGGCTCGCGTTCAGCTCTACGGCCAGCGGATGGCAATGTGAGTGATTGTCGATGTCTAATACCCGAGCCTCGACGTACTGGTCGAGGTAGGTGGTCACATTCCAGGCGCCACGGCCGAGCACGCGCGGTCACGGATCGCGGCCCTTGCCCGGCAGGCCCACGGACCAGTCCTGTACGCCCGCGCGAAGATCGCCGAGGCGAGCGATCCCGCTGCCGCCAGACCGGCCATCGCGCAAGCCAACGTCGACCTCAACGGACGTCTTGTCCGAGTACACGTCGCAGCCGAGACCATGCGTGAGGCGATCGACCTTCTTCACGATAGGCTCGCGCGCCGGCTGGAACGGATGGCCCGGCACGGGGAAGCCCGCCGCGGCAGTCGCCCCACCGCCGGCGAACACGAGTGGCGCCACGTTAGTCAGCCGACACATCGCCCGGACTACTACCCACGCCCAGCCGACCAACGCCACATCTTGCGGCACAAGGCATTCGCGCTTGCCATCGCGACCCCGGACGAGGCCGCCTACGACTTCCACCTGTTCACCGATGCATACACCGGGCGGGACTCGGTCATCTATCGGGCCGGCCCGACCGGATATCGCATGGCGTGCACCGCCGCTGTTCCCGAGCCGACGGGGCCGGCTGCCGTGCCCCTCACGATGAGCTCGGTGCCGGCGCCGTGCCTCGCCATCTCCGAGGCGGTCGAACGGCTCGAACTCACCGGCCAGCCATTCGTGTTCTTTGTCGACCCGGACACCGAACGTGGCACCATCCTTTATCACCGCTACGACGGCCACTACTGGCTGATCACGTCAGGCGCGTGACGGCCACCTCGTTCGGGCGGCGGTGGGTCGGCCCGCCGGCGCTGGTCAGGCACAGCGGTGGCCCGAACGTCCCGAGACCTCGGGGTCTTTCGCGCCGCAGTTCGCCGCCACCACGCCCTGACGCCGATAACGCCTACGCGAGATCGTCACAGGCGAGGCGCACCGAACCGGGGAGGACCGCGATGTACCCAGAACCCCAGCTACCCGATATGCACCAGGCGACACCAAAGCGGAACCCGTTCCGTCGTCGCCGTGCGGCCGAGCCCACGGAACGCTCGAGCGGACTGTTCGTGCAGTCGCTCGATCGCTGCCTGGACGTCGCGGCCGTCGTCAACCACCCGCTCATCGGCGTGCTGATGACCGAGGACTTCTGCTGGCACACCGCAGTGCTGTCCTGGCGTGAGCGCAAGCCGCCCCGCTGGCACCTTGCCGAGTGGTCAGCCTGGCGGGCCGAGCAGGCGGCGCTCGATGAGAAACGGGCCCGCATCCGCGAGCTGGCCGCCGAACTCGGCCTCACCGCGCCGGCCTGACCGCTCTTCAGGCGACCTCGCTCGGGTGTTCGGCGAGGATCTTGCGCAGGGCGTCGACGAAGCGAAGCGACTCGTCGTGCGGGCGCTGCCAGACGTTGCGGCCGAAGATCAGCCCGGTGGCGCCGGCCGTCATCGATTGGCGTGCCTTCTCGAACATCGCCTCGTCGCCAGCCTTGCTCCCGCCGGACACCAGCACGAGTGTCCGGTTGGCCGAGCGGACGACGGCGTCGATGGCCTGTTGGCTGGTGAACGTCTGTTCATATGGCTGCTTGACTCCCGCAGTCTTGTCCGGGTGCGGGAAATTGACCTTGACGACGTCGGCGCCGAGCTCGCTCGCCGTACGGGCCGCGTAGTCGACGGCATAGAACGAGTCGCGCCCGCCTTTGGCCTCCACCGCTGAGCCGCGCGGGTAGGCCCACACGATCAGAGGCATACCCAGGCGTACGGCGTCGGACCGTACCTGTCGGTACTGCGCGAAGTCGGCCGCCTGTGCGGGTGTGCCGACGTAGAGGGTGTATCCGACCGCGTCGGCGCCCAGCCGGGCGGCGTCCTCGACGGTGGCATGCAGCGGTGACAGCGCCTCGGCGTCGGACGGGAGGTCGGTCTTGCCGTTCAGCTTGGGCACCAGCGGAACCTCGCCGGCGTAGTCCCAGTAAAACTTCTCGGCGAGCCCGACCTGAACGACGATCCCGTTGAACATTCCCTCCTTTGCCAGCTTGATCACGTAGCGTGGATCGGAGGCGGACGGGTTGGCGAAGAAGTCCCGCGGTCCGTGCTCCAACCCCTGGTCGTACGGCAGGAAAAGCGCGGTGCCGTTGCCCAGCCCGTGCTGGAACAAGATGCGCTGCAGCCGGGCCTTCTTGCCGGTATCGAGCCCGAGCTGGTTCAGCGCCGGTCGTGTGATTGTCATGTCTCGCTCCTCTGAATGCCGTCTGGGCAGACGCGAATCGCAGCGCCGGTCTGCCGCCGTTCTCAGTACAGTCGAGCCCGCGCCCCTCTCAGCAGAGCGCAACGTCCCGAGGTTGCCTGGACTTCAGGCCTTGCGACTCAGCGGTGCGCCATCCGGCGACGAGCTCCCGCCTTCACCGATCGCGAGCCCGAGAGGCCGTTTGTCCTGGCCGCAAAGTGCCACCCGGCCCTGCCACGCCACGCGGGTCCAGTGCAGACTGGACAGTGCCTCCCCTGGATGCGCAGCCTGGGCCCCGCCACGAACGGGTCACCCTCGCGAGAAACGGAAACAGCCGCCACTGATCTGGCAGGCATCGGCAGTACAGCATGGGCGATGGTGCGGGTCCGATTCCCGCACGGGGCGCGGCACCCTGTTCCATATTCTGGGCCCTCGACGACTGGAAGAGCGTCCCAGGGCCAGACCGGTCGACACCCGGGGCCGGGGTAGCAACGGATTCGGGACCGTCGATCCTGCCGCGAGTGTCGAAGCCGAATGCAGAGTCGGGTTGTGAGTTCTGTCCGCCAGTCGGCGACGGCCGATCCACCGGTCGCGCCGCTGCGGACCATGCCCGCCCAATCGGCGGCGGGACGTCCGGCCGACGAGGTGCTTGCCGCGCTGGGTACCACGTGCGCCGGGCCAAGCGTCGCTGAGGCCGCCGAACGGCTCCGGCACTTCGGCCCGAACGCAGTGCGCAGTCATCGCGCCCGTGCCGTGCCGGTCCTGGCGAGGCAGTTCAAAAGCGCACTGCTGCTTCTGCTGCTCGCCACCGCCACCATCTCGTTCTTCCTCGGTGAGCGCGCGGACGCCGCGATTATCGCTGTGATTCTGGCCGCGAGCGTGGGACTCGGTTTCGTCAACGAGTATCGCGCAGAACGTGCTGCCGAGGCTCTCCACTCGCAGGTCAAGCACCGGGCGACGGTGCTGCGTGACGGGCACCCCGTGGACGTCGACGTGATCGACCTCGTGCCAGGCGACGTTGTTCGACTGTCGCTGGGCCGGGTCGTCCCGGCGGACATCCGACTGCTCGACGCGACCGGCCTGGAATGCGACGAGAGCGTGCTCACAGGCGAGTCGTTGCCGAGCGAGAAGGATGTATCGGTAGCGGACCCCGGTTCCCCATTGGCCGAGCTGACGTCGTGCGTACTCATGGGTACGGTCGTCCAGGCCGGGCTCGGAACCGGGGTCGTCGTGGGCACGGGCGCACGGGCCGAGTTCGGGCGCATCGCAGTCGGGCTCGGTGACCGCCAGTCGGAGACGGACTTCCAGGCAGGGCTGCGCCGGTTCTCGATGCTGTTGCTGCAGGTCGCGATCACGCTGACCACGTTGATCTTCGCCGTGAACCTGCTGTTGCACCGGTCGCTTCTCGATTCGCTGCTGCTCTGGCTTGCCATCGCAGTAGGCATCACCCCGCAGCTGCTGCCGGCTGTCGTGAGCACCAGCCTGGCCACCGGGTCA
>JBKPQY010000160.1:0-17307 GCA_046734315.1 Actinomycetota bacterium
GTGAAGGTCTCGATCAATACCGTCGACCACAACACGTTCCAGAACAACATCAGTAGCTACCTGCAGGGCACGCCCAACGACCTTGCCACGTGGTTCGCCGGCTACCGCCTGCAGTTCTTCGCCGCGCAGAACCTGCTGGACCCGATCGACGACGTCTGGGACAAGATCGGCAACAACTTCAGCGACGCCGTCAAGAGCCTCTCCAAGGGCATCGACGGCAAGTACTACCTGGTGCCGATCTACAACTATCCGTGGGTGGTCTTCTACAACAAGAGCACGTTCGCCAGCAAGGGCTACCAGGTCCCCAAGACCTGGGACCAGTTCATCGCGCTGGCCAAGCAGATGCAGAGGGACGGGCTGGTCCCGCTGGCGTTCGCGGAGAAGGACGGCTGGCCGGCACTCGGCACGTTCGACATCCTCAATCTGCGGATCAACGGCTATGATTATCACATGTCGCTCATGCAGCACAAAACACCCTGGACGGACAAGGGCGTCACTACCGTCTTCGACAAGTGGCGCGAGCTCATGCCGTACCTGCAGAAGGGCGCGAACGGGCGCATCTGGCAGGACGCGGCGAAGGCGCTGGAGAACAAGCAAGCCGGCATGATGTTCCAGGGCTCGAACCAGGTGGCCGCGAACTACTCGTCGGCACACCTGTCCGACCTGGACTTCTTCCCGTACCCGGTCATCAACGAGCAGTACGCCCAGGACTTCATGGATGCCCCGGCCGACGGGTTCATCATGCCGAAGAAGGGCAAGAACAAGGACGCCGCCAAAGCAGTGCTCGAGTACATCGGCACGCCGGAGGCCGAGGCGACATACCTCAAGACCGACCAGTGGGACGTCGGCGTTGCGAACGGGTTGGTGGCCCCGACGTACAACGCGATCCAGAAGAAGTCCGTGCAGGCCATCGCCGCGTGCAAGAACGTGTCGCAGTTCATGGACCGGGACACAGTCCCGGACATGGCCACTGCGATGATTAAGCAGATCCAGGGGTTCATCGACAACCCGAGCACGTCGAACGTCTCCTCGATCCAGAGCAGCGCCGAGAGCCAGGCAAAGACGATCTTCAGTTAGGGCCTCTTCTGTGGTTGCCGAGACCGTGCCGGCGCCGCCCAAGCGCCGCCGGCGGCACCGGGTGAGGCGCCTGACGCGCCGGGACAGGCTCATCCTCGTGCTGCTGCTCGGCATCCCGCTGCTGATCGACCTGGCGTTCGTCTGGTTCCCGGCGCTCGCGTCGGTCTTCCTGTCGTTCACCAAGTGGACGGGCGTCGGCGGCATCCACCTCAGGCAATGCAGCACAGCCGGCACGCTGCCCGGCATCCCCCAGCCCGGCTGTCTGTACGGCATCCAGAACTACCGGCAGGCGTTCAACTCGTCGATCACGCCGGACTTCTGGCCGGCGGTGCGGCACAACATGCTCTGGCTGCTGGTGTTCATCGTGATCGCCACGCCGCTGGGCATGCTGTTCGCGGTCATCCTCGACCGTGGCATCCGGGGCAGCCGCATCTACCAGAGCGTGCTGTTCCTGCCGGTGATGCTGTCCCTCGCGATGATCGGCATCATCTGGGAGCTGATCTACTCGCCGAACTACGGTCTGATCAACACCGTTATCGGCCACAACAGCAACACCAACCTTATCGACTGGCTCGGCAATCCCCGGCTGAATATCTGGGCCATCCTGGTTGAAGCGACGTGGCGGCAGGCGGGGTATGTCATGGTGCTGTACCTCGCCGGCCTCAAGGCGGTCGACCCCGCGCTGCGCGAGGCCGCGGTCATCGACGGCGCGAACGAGTGGCAGACATTCTGGCGCGTCGTGTTTCCGGTGATGAAGCCGATCAACATCGTGATCCTCGTCGTCACCGTGATCGAGTCGCTGCGCGCGTTCGACCTCATCTACATCACCGGCAAGGGCAATCCCATCAAGGGCCTGGAGATTCTGTCCGTGCTGGTCACGCAGAACATCGTGGGCGAGACGCAGCGGATCGGCTTCGGCTCGACACTCGGCGTCGTGCTGCTGGTCATCTCGCTCGTCCCGATCTCGATCTTCTTGTACCAGGCGTTCCGGCGCGAGGAGAAGCGGTAATGGCCGTCATTACCCCGGAAGAGGCGGTCAGCGAACTCGCGCGGCCGGCGCCTCCGCGCGTGGGGCGCCGGGTCAGCGTCGGCAGCGTCGCGGCGCAGGTATTCATGCTGGTCGCAGCCATCCTGTGGATCACGCCTATCGCCTTCGCGATCTACGTCTCGCTACGGCCGGTCGACGAGACCAACCGGCTCGGCTACGTCTCGATCGCGCACCGGCTGACGTTCTCGAACTTCGCCAACGCCTGGTCGCAGTCGGACATGTGGCGGTTCTTCCTGAACTCGGTGTGGATCACCGTGCCCGCAGTGATTCTCACACTGCTGCTCGCCTCGATGGTGGCGTTCGTCGTGGCGCGGATGAGCTTCCGGTTCAACATCGCGATGCTGATCCTGTTCACGGCCGGCAACCTGCTGCCGCAGCAGGTGATCATCACTCCGCTGTACCGGCTGTATCTGCAGATCCACGTCCCGCACCCCATCAGCGACAGCGGGCTGCTGTACGACTCGCGGCTCGGCCTGATCGTGATCAACGTGGCGTTCCAGCTCGGCTTCTGTGTCTTCGTGCTGAGCAACTACATGAAGACGATCCCGACCGAGATCGACGAGGCGGCGCTGGTCGACGGGGCGACGCTGTTCATGCGGTACTGGCGCATCGTGCTGCCGCTTTGCCGGCCGGCCCTCGCCGCCCTGGCTACGCTGCTCACCACCTGGATCTACAACGACTTCTTCTGGGCGATCACTCTGATCTCGACGGGCAACAAGCGGCCGATCACGTCGGCGCTGGCCAATCTGCAGGGCCAGTTCGTCGCCAACCAGAACATGATCGCAGCAGCCGCGTTGATGGCGGCCGTGCCGACCCTGGTCGTCTACCTCCTGCTGCAGCGGCAGTTCATCGCCGGCCTGGCCCTGGGCTCGTCCAAGGGATGAACTAGAGCGAAGTCCTTGGCGTGATCTTGGACTTGTGGCTGAATAACGACCACAAGTCCAAGATCACGGCCGTGGGGGGTCAGCCGGGAGGTCAGCGCGAGCGCTCATCGCACCGCGTGGGCGCCCTGCGATGGCTGCGCTACGAACGCGGTAGCCGGCGCGAACCCGTGGATGCGGTACGCACGCTGGACTGCGTTGGTGGCCTGCCGGATCCGGCCCTCGTCGACCAGCGTTATCACACAGCCGCCGAATCCGCCGCCGGTCATTCGGGCGCCCAGGGCGTCGGCCTCGAGCAATGCCTCGACGGCGGTGTCGATCTCCGGCGCGGTGATCTCGTAGTCGTCGCGCATCGACGCGTGCGAGGCGGTGAGCAGCGGGCCGATGGACCGTATCCGCCCGGCACGCAGCAGCTCGGCCGTGCGCAGCACGCGGTCGTTCTCCGTGACGATATGCCGAACGCGGCGGCGCAGCTCGTCGTCGGGCAGTCGTGTCAGGGCGGCATCCAGGTCGATGACGTCGCGCAGTGTGGACACGCCGAGCAGATCCGCCGCCTTCTCGCAGCTGGCACGCCGCGCCGCGTACTCGCCCTCGGCGTGCCGGTGCCGGGCGTGCGTGTCGACCACCAACAGCGCCAGGGCCGCCGCCGCCGGGTCGAACGGCACCTGCTGCGCCGACCACGCGCGCATGTCGCACAGGAGCGCGTGGTCGGCCTCGCACAGCAACGCGGCCATCTGGTCCATGCCGCCGGTGGGAGCGCCGACGTAGTCGTTCTCGGTGCGGTGGGTGACCGCGACGAGTTCCGCGCACGACAGGCCCATCGCGAGCAGGTCGTTCAGTGCCGTGGCCACGGCGCATATCAGCGCCGCGGACGACGAGAGCCCTGCACCGCCGGGGACGTCGCTGTCGACGTGGATGTCGAGCCCACCGGTCCGCACGCCGAGTGCCCAGACCACGCCGACCGGGTAGGCGGCCCATCCCGCGACGCCGCGCAGGTCGGTCATGGGCACTACGACCGTCTCGCCACGCTGTGCCGAGCTGACTCGCAGCTCACCGGTCGACGTGGCCGTCACTGTCGCGGTACAGCCCTGCTGTATGGCGAGTGGCAGGGCGAAACCGCCGTTGTAGTCGGTGTGCTCGCCGATCAGGTTCACCCGCCCCGGGGCCCGCCAGACGCTCATCGGGTGACAAATGCCCAGGCGTCGGCGACCATCTCGTCCAGGCCGCGGACGGGGGCCCAGCCGAGCTCGGCCGCGGCGCGGGCGTTCGAGGCGACGAGCACCGCCGGGTCTCCCGGCCGCCGCGGGGCCGGACGAACGGGCACCTCGCGTCCCGTCGCGTGGCGTACCGCCTCGACGACCTGGCGCACCGAGTAGCCGGTGCCGCTGCCCAGATTGATCACCCGGTGCGTTCTGGGCATCACGGCGGACATCGCCCGCAGGTGCGCGTCGCCGACGTCGGCGACGTGCAGGTAGTCGCGGACGCAGGTGCCGTCGGGGGTGGGGTAGTCGGTGCCGTAGATGTCGAGGACGTCGCGCGTACCGGCCGCCACCTGCAGCGCGATCGGGATCAGGTGCGTCTCGACGGCGTGCCGTTCACCGTAGGAGACGCCGGGACGCAGGAGCAGCGCGCCGGCCACATTGAAGTAACGCAGACTCACCGTCGCCACACCGTACGCACGCGTATAGTCGGCGAGCGCCAAGTCCACCGCGAGCTTGCTCGTACCGTACGGACTGGTTGGCGCAGGCGGGGCATCCTCGGGGATCGGGACCGCCGACGGCTCACCGTACGTCGCCGCTGTGGAGGAGAAGACCAGCCGCGGCACGCCGTGCGCGCGCATCGCATCGAGCAGGGCCAGCGTCCCGCCGACGTTGTTGTGCCAGTACCGGTCCGGCTGCTCGACGGACTCCGCGACCAACGACTTCGCGGCGAGGTGCATCACCGCGTCGTACGGGCGCTCGGCGAGTACCGGCCCGGCGTCGGTGATCGACGCCTTCACGAACTGCGCGCCGGGGGCGATCGCGTCCTCGTGGCCGGTGGCGAGGTCGTCGAGCACAGTCACGTCGTGGCCGGCGTCGAGCAGCAATGCCACGACCACACTGCCGATGTAGCCGGCGCCGCCCGTCACCATTACCCGCATTCACACATTCAAACAGATCCGAACGTGCCCATGCGTCGCCGTCCGAGGACCGTAGACTCCCCCGCAAATGGGCACCACTTTGCTCTACATCGCGATCGTGCTCGCGCTGATCCTGATCGAAGCCCTGTTCGTCGCGTCCGAGATCGCGCTTGTGTCGCTGCGCGAGGGGCAGGTGCGGGCGCTCGCCGAGTCGGGCCGGCGCGGTGCCGCCGTAGCCCGCCTGGTGCGCGACCCGAACCGCTACCTGAGCACCGTGCAGATCATGATCACGTTGACGGCACTGCTGTCCAGCGCGTTCGGCGCTGTGACGCTGTCGGCACAGGCCAGGGACGCCATGGTTGACCACGGCGTTCGCCCAGGGGTGGCCGGTCCGATCGGGTTCATCGGCGTGACCCTGTCGATCTCGTTCGTGACGCTCGTGATCGGCGAGCTGGTGCCGAAACGGCTGGCGCTACAGCGTTCGGAACGGACGGCGATGCTCGTCAGCCCGACCCTCAATCGTCTCGCCGCCTTCACCCGGCCGGTGATCTGGCTGCTGTCGAAGTGCACGAACGTGCTGGTGCGGATGCTGGGAGGCAACCCGGAGGCGGGCCACGAGGAGATCACCGAGGAGGAGTTGCGCGGCCTGGTCGCCGCGCACGAGTCGCTCACCCCGGACGAGCGGCGCCTCATCGACGAGGTGTTCGCAGCCGGTAACCGGACGATCGCCGAGGTCATGGTGCCGCGCACGGAGGTGACGTTCCTGGAGGCGTCGCTGACGGTGAGCCGGGCGCTGAAGGTGGTGAGCGACTCGCCGCATTCGCGCTACCCGGTCGTGGGCCAGGGTCAGGACGACGTGCTGGGGTTCGTGCACCTGCGCGACCTGCTGCTCGACGGCCGCCGCCACCGCGGCCGGACGGTCGGCGACGCCACCCGGGAGATCAAGCGGCTGCCGGGCTCGAAGAACGTCCTGGCCGCGCTGTCGGAGATGCGCCGCGAGGGCTACCACCTCGCGATCGTGGTCGACGAGTACGGCGGCACCGACGGCATCGTCACGCTCGAGGACCTCATCGAGGAGGTGATCGGCGAGATTCACGACGAGTACGACGTGGCGAGTACGGGTCCCGCGGGGAAGCGAGGCGGCGTCGTCGAGGTCGACGGCCGGCTGAACTTGGATGAATTTGCCGAATTCACGGGTTTGCAGCTGCCCGAGGGCCCTTACGAGACGGCCGCGGGGTACGTGATGGCCGCGCTGGGCCGGCTTCCTGCCGTAGGCGACAGCCTGCATTACGACGGCTACGAGATCGCGGTGACCGAGGTCGACGGCCGCCGCGCGGCGCGGGTACGGGTCACGCCGCCCACGACGTGACGCTGTGCGCGAGGGTGCCAGAATCGAGGGCTATGCCGAGCCAGCGACCCCGGGTGCTCTCTGGCATCCAGCCCACCGCGTCGTCGTTCCACCTCGGTAACTACCTCGGTGCCGTCCGGCACTGGGTCGCGCTCCAGGACACCCACGACGCGTTCTACTGCGTGGTCGACCTGCACGCGATCACGCTCGACCCGCCCGCGCCGGAAGACTTGCGCCAGCGAACTCGCGTCTCGGCAGCCCAGCTGTTGGCGGCCGGGCTGGACCCCGCACGATGCACGCTGTTCCTGCAGAGCCACGTGCCGCAGCACACCCAGCTGTCCTGGGTGCTGGAGTGCCTCACCGGCTTCGGTGAGGCGAGCCGCATGACGCAGTTCAAGGACAAGGCGGCACGCGGTGGGACGTACTCGGTGGGGCTGTTCACATACCCGGTGCTCCAGGCGGCCGACATCCTGGTCTACCAGGCCGATGCGGTCCCGGTCGGCGAGGACCAGCGCCAGCACCTCGAGCTCACCCGCAACATCGCGCAGCGCTTCAACACCCGATACGGAGACACGTTCACCGTCCCCGACGCGTTCATTCCCGCGGAGACCGCGAAGATCCTCGACCTGCAGGATCCGTTCGCCAAGATGAGCAAGTCGCTGGGCGATGCCGGCACCGTGAACCTGCTCGACGATCCCGCCGTGCTCGCCCGCAAGTTCCGGCGGGCGGTCACAGACCCGGGCACAGAGGTGCGCTACGACCCCGACGCCAAGCCAGGTGTGTCGAACCTGCTGAGCATCCTCGGCGCGGTCACCGATCGTCCCGTCGCCGAAGTCGAAGGAGACTTCGCCGGGCAGGGGTACGGCGCGTTGAAGTCCGCGGTCGCCGACGCCGTCATTGCCTTCGCCGAGCCGTTCGCGAAACGTACAGCCATGCTGCTCGACGACCCGGCCGAGCTCGACCGCGTGCTCGCCGCCGGTGCCGCCCGGGCCCGCGAGGTCGCCGAAGTGACGGTACGCACCGCGTTCGACAGGGTCGGCTTCCTTCAAGAGAAGCGATGAGGGATCCGCTCACGCTCGGCGTGGCCATCGCCATCCCCGAACCGCACGCGAGCGCGTTGAGCACATGGCGGCGCCGTGTCGGTGATCCGCAGGCCGACCTCATCTGGCCGCACGTGACGCTGTTGCCACCGACTCCGGTCGAGCCGATCCGCATGGGGGTGATCGAGGAGCATCTGGCCGCCGCGGCTGCTTCGCGTCCGCCGTTCGTCATGCACCTGTCCGGCAGCGGGACGTTCCGGCCGGTGTCGCCTGTGGTGTTCATCCAGGTCGCCCGGGGGTTGTCCGACTGCGAGATGCTCGAGAAAGTCATCCGCAGCGGGCCGCTGCAGCGGCACCTGGACTTCCCGTATCACCCGCACGTCACGGTCGCGCAGGATGTGTCCGACGACGCCCTCGACCTCGCTTACGACGGACTGTCCGGGTTCCTGGCGCGGTTCGCCGTCGAGCGATTCACTCTGTTTGAGCGGCACCCGGGCGGGAAGTGGCTGCCGCGATCGGAGTTCGCCCTCGGTGTGTGAACGGGCAGAGGCGGAGCGGTCATGGACGAGCACGACGCCGACGGGCGCCGCACGGGCGCCCCGGTGGCCAGCGGTTCCGAACGCGATTCACTCCTGACCCGGGTGCGATCGCGGGCCGGCCGCCGGTGGGCCGCCGCCAAGGCGCGCCATCACTGGCTGGGCCACGCGGTCGCCGCATGGGACCGCTTCCGCGATAACAAGGGCAACCACTTCGCAGGCGCCCTCACCTACTTCAGCTTCCTGGCACTGTTCCCGCTGGTGCTGCTCGCCGCATCCGTGCTCGGCTTCGTGCTCCGGAACAATCCCGAACTCCTGTACGACCTGTACGACAAGGTCACGTCCGGGCTGCCCGGCGGTTTCGGCCAGATCGTTCACGATTCGATCAAAGCCGCGGAACAGCAGCGCACCGGCGTCGGCATCGTCGGGCTGGCCGGCGTGCTGGTCGCCGGTCTGGGCTGGGTGGGCAACCTGCGCGCTGCGATCAACGCGGTGTGGGGTGTTGAGGCGCCGAAGCGGAAGTTCGTGATCGCGAAGCTGGCCGATCTCGTCGTGCTGGTCGGGCTGGGCATCGCCATCCTCGTTTCGGTCGGCCTCAGCGCGATCGGCACGGCGTTCACCGGCGAGATCGTGCGCGCCGCCGACCTCAACCGCGTGAGCGGCATGCACACGCTCGTGTCGATTGGCGGCTACCTGCTCGCCGTCATCGGGGATGTGCTGATCTTCAGCTGGGTACTGGGGCGGCTGCCCGAGGCACGCGCGCCGGCCCGCATCGTGTTCAAGGGCGCGTTGCTCGCAGCGGTCGGCTTCGGCCTGCTCAAGGTGATCGGGACGTACTACATCGCCCGTGTCGCGCACAGCCCGACGGTCGGCGCGTTCGGTAGCATCATCGGCGTCCTGGTCTGGATCGACCTGGTATCGCGTTACCTGCTCTACTGCGCGAGCTGGACGGCGACCGCGGTGCCGCCTTCGTCCGAGCCGCCGCCACCCGAGCCGGCGCCGATCGTGCCGATGCCGGCAGCAGAGCCCGGCCCGCCGGCCCGACCTGCCGTGTCGCTACTTCGGGTGGCGACGTCCCTGTTCGGCGTCGGCGTGGCCGTAGGCGGGGGAGCGGTGGCAGCCCTCACCGCGCGCCGGCGCCGCCGGTGCGCGGACGGGTGAGCCAGCGCGCGGCAAGCCACAACATGCCCGCGGCGGCCAGGGCGATCGCCACGCCGATCAGCGGCCACGGCGGATCGCTCTTGTGGTGCGCGGCCGCCGACACGCTCTGGGTGGCCGGGGAGCTCGCTGTGGCGGGGAGCGCCGTGGACGGTAGGCGCGCAGCCGGGTCGAGGTGGCCGACCGCCGTGCCGCGAGGCATCGCATAGCCCCAGTCGAG
This sequence comes from Actinomycetota bacterium, assembly GCA_046734315.1. GTDB lineage: Bacteria > Actinomycetota > Actinomycetes > Mycobacteriales > Jatrophihabitantaceae > DASXRA01. The sequence continues at coordinate 9,428 of JBKPQY010000160.1, forward strand.
CAGGCGGGCGGCCTGCTGCCATTGGTCGATCGGATAGCGCTGGGCACGCAGGAAGATCACACCCAGTCGCCGCCCGTGCCGCGACGCCGCGCACAGGAAGGTGTGCGACGCCGCGTCGGTGAATCCGGTCTTCGCGGCGAGCGCGCCGGGCACGGTGGTCAGGAACGGCTGCGTCTGGTTGCCCAGCCACACCGACCCGTACCTGTGGCCGTGAACGTTCTCCGGCGGCAGCGAGCTCACAAGCTGCCGGTCGTACGCCACGAAACGCGGCATGTTCACCGCGGCGCGCAGGAAGATCGCCATGTCGTATGCGCTGGTCAGCTGCTGCCATCCGTCCAGCCCGGACGGCGTCTGTACGAACGTGTCGTACGCGCCGAGTTCCAGCGCGGTCCGGTTCATCAGCGCCACGGTGTGCCGGACGCCGCCGGCTGCCTCGGCGAGCGCCACGGCGGTGTCGTTGCCCGACATCAGCAGCAGTCCGGTGAACAGTTGGTCGACGGTGTAATGCCCACCGGCGACGATGCCGACGGTGGAGCCCTCGGCATTCGCGGCATTCTGGCTCACCGTCACGAGACGCTTGCCGGGCAGGAGGGGCAGCAGCGTGATCGACGTGAGGATTTTGAGGATGCTGGCGGGCTGATAGCGCCCGTGCGCGTCACGGGCGGCGAGAACGTCGCCGGTGTCTAGGTCGGCGAGGACCCACGCAGTTGCGGTCAGGCCCGCGGGCACCGGATTGGCGTGGGCCGGCACCACGAGCCCGCGGCCCTGCAACCGTGGGCCGCCGACCAACTCGCCGTACGGGCCTATGCCACCAGCGGGCGGGTGCGGGTCGGGCGCGTCTGGCGATACGGCGGTGGATGTCGGCGTCGGCGCCGCGGGCGGGACGCTGTGGGGCGTGGGTTCCGGGTAGGCGGGAGCGGCCACAGCCAGGACGGCCACGGTCAGGATCGCCACGACAAGGCACTGCCAGCGCACGGCCAGATGCTAGAACGCCGCAAAGCGACCTTGACGCGTACGCCACGCAAGACGCGGACATACGTCAAGATCGGCTCGGCGGCCGGTGAGCGGGCGCAGCTGTGCGACCCCGAGTTCCGGCCTCCCCTGCAATGTCAGGAGTTGACAGACTTGACCCGCCGCCGGAGCATCCGGAACGCGAGGTGCAACGATCGGGTGACGACGCCCGCCCTTCGCGCTACGGTTCCGCGCAGTGCGACTACCGTGTTCACGCAATTTCAGCGATCTCCGGCTGTGCACGATCCGGCCAGCGGGGTCCGGACAAACGGGAGAGGTGAGTGCGTTGCGTCGTAGGTATGGCGTGGCGATGACCGCCGTCGTAGCGGTCATGGCAGTGCTGCTTGCGGCATGTGGCAGCAAGAGCAAGGGAAATTCCAACACCGCGTCGCCGGGCGGCGGCTCGTCGCCGGGCGGCGGCACCTCGACGGCGGCCGCGAAGAACCTCAAGGTCGGCCTCGCCTACGACGTCGGCGGGCGCGGCGACAAGTCGTTCAACGACCTGGCCGCGGCGGGCCTGGAGAAGGCCCAGAAGGACTTGAGCATCCAGACCAAGGAACTGTCCGCGGTGCAGGGCGAGAACGACCAGCAGAAGGCCGACCGGCTCACGCTTCTCGCCACCTCGGGGTACAACCCGATCGTCGCGGTCGGATTCGCCTACGCGACCGCTTTAGGTAAGGTCGCGCCCAAGTTCCCGAAGGTCCACTTCGCGATCGTGGACGACAACAGCATCAAGTCGCCCAATGTCGAGGGCCTGGTGTTCAGCGAGAACGAGAGTTCGTACCTGGTCGGTGTCGCCGCCGCGCTGGCTACGAAGACCAAGAACGTCGGCTTCATCGGTGGTGTGCAAACGCCGTTGATCCAAAAGTTCCAGGCCGGGTACCAGGCGGGCGTCAAGGCCGTCAACCCAGCGATCAAGGTGCAGGTCGCGTACATCTCGCAGGCTCCTGACTTCAGCGGGTTCAACGACCCCGCGAAGGGCAAGGTGATCGCCGAGGGCCAGTACGACAACGGCGCCGACGTCGTCTACCACGCGGCCGGCGGCTCGGGCAGTGGTCTGTTCCAGGCGGCCAAGGAGAAGAACAAGCTCGCGATCGGCGTCGACTCCGACCAGTACCAGTCGGCACCCCCGGATGAGCGGTCCTTGATCCTGACCTCGGCGCTGAAGGGCGTCGACACGGCGGTGTTCAATTTCATCGAGCAGGATTCGAAGGGTGAGTTCAAGGCCGGATACACCCGATTCAGCCTGAAAGACAACGGCGTCGGCTACGCGACGTCGAACCCGAAGATCGACCCCTTCAAGGCAACAATCGAGCAGTACAAGGCGAAGATCATCGCGGGGACGATCACCGTTCCCACGACGCCGTAGCGGAGTGACCGGCCACGACGCGTGGCCGAAGGACACCTTGCCCGGGGAGTGCGGTATACCGTGCTCTCCGGGCCACGTCCATTCGGGAGTTGCCCGCCGTCCGCTGTACCAGGAGCGTGTGCCATCGCTGCTGCAGACCAGCCCGCCGTGACCGGGCCCGCAGACGCCGTGCCTGCGGTCGAGTTGCACGGCATCACGAAGCGCTTTCCGGGCGTGGTGGCCAACCACGACATCGACATCGTCGTCCAGCGGGGTCACGTCCACGCCATCGTCGGAGAGAACGGCGCCGGCAAGTCGACGTTGATGAAGACCTTGTACGGCATGCACAAGCCGGACGAGGGAACGATCGTCGTCAACGGCAAGCAGGTGACGTTCTCGTCACCGTCCGACGCGATCGCTGCCGGAATCGGCATGGTTCATCAACACTTCATGCTTGCCGACAATCTCACGGTTCTCGAGAACATCGTCCTCGGCAGCGAGCCGACGCGGGGCGGGGTGCTCGACGTACGCGCGGCACGGGAGAAGATCAACGAGATCTCCACCGCCTACGGCCTCGACATCGACCCGAACGAGCTCGTCGAGACCCTCGGCGTGGGCGACCGTCAGCGGGTCGAGATTTGCAAGGTTCTCTACCGGGGCGCACGCATCCTGATCCTGGACGAGCCGACTGCAGTGCTCGTCCCACAGGAAGTGGACGAACTGTTCGCCAACCTCAGGGAGCTCAAGTCCGAGGGCCTGACCGTCCTCTTTATCTCCCACAAGTTGGACGAGGTCCTGTCCGTCGCGGACGAGATCACGGTGATCCGCCGTGGCACAACGGTGCGCACGGTGCAGCCCGGGGAGGTCACCGCACACCAGCTTGCCGAGTTGATGGTCGGCAGCGAGCTCCCCGTGCCCGAGTTGCGGGAATCGACAGTGACCGACATCCCGGAGCTCACCGTTGAGCGCCTGACGGTACGGTCGGATGACGGCCGTGCAGTGGTCGACGACGTCAGCTTCGTCATCCACAAGGGCGAGATCGTCGGGCTCGCGGGCGTCGAAGGCAACGGGCAGGCCGAGCTGGTCGAGGCGATCATGGGCCTGCGTCCGGCCGAGTCGGGCCGTGTGCAGCTCGGCGACCGCGACATCTCCCAGTGGCAGACGCGCGAGCGCCGCGAAGGCGGGATCGCCTACATACCGGAGGATCGACACCGCCAGGGCCTCCTGCTCGAAGCTCCGCTCTGGGAGAACCGGATGCTCGGCCACCAGACGCAGCGGCCGAACGTCCGGGGCTTCTGGATCGACCGATCCGGCGCCAAGAAGGACACTCGCCGGCTCGTCGCCGAGTTCGACGTGCGCACGCCCGGAATCGAGGTCGAGGCCGCGTCGCTGTCCGGGGGCAATCAGCAGAAGTTCATCGTCGGCCGCGAGATGAGCGGCTCGCCGAGCGTGCTGATCGCGTCGCATCCCACCCGCGGCGTCGACGTCGGAGCGCAGGCAGCCATCTGGGAACACCTCCGCGATGCTCGTGCCGCAGGCCTCGCCGTGTTGCTCATCTCGGCCGATCTCGACGAGCTGATCGGCATGTCCGACACGCTCCGGGTGATTCTGCGCGGGCGGCTGGTCGAGCAGGTCGATCCGAGCAGTGTCACGCCGAAACAACTGGGTGCTGCAATGACAGGCGCCGGCGCCCCGCTGGAGGGGAGCGCAGCATCATGAGCGAGCATCGCAGCTTATGTCGTGACGAGCGCTCGCGCGAGGAGCCAGTGTTATGAGGGAACGGCTCAATCGGCTCGCGCTGAACGTCATCGCGGCCCTGCTCGCGGGCCTGTTCGCAGCCGCCGTGACCTCGCTCATCCTCTGGGCACGTGGCGACAGCCCGTCCTTCGTGATCTCGCAGATGTGGCATTACGGCACGCAGCCGTCCAGCGAGGTCACGATCCTCAACTCGGCGACGGTCTACTACCTCTCTGCTCTCGCCGTGGCCATCGGCTTCCGGATGAACCTGTTCAACATCGGCGTCGACGGCCAGTACCGGCTCGCGGCCATGCTCGCCGGCGCGTTCGGAGGAGCAGTCGCCCTGCCGACCGGTCTGCATCAGATCGCCATCATCGTGGTCGCGATGCTGGTCGGCGCGTCGTGGGCCGGGCTGATCGCAGTCCTCAAGGTGACCCGCGGCGTGAGCGAGGTCATCTCTTCGATCATGCTCAACTTCATCGCTACCGGGCTGATCGCGTATCTGATGCGTCCCACCATCCTCGGTCATCGCTCCGGCGCGAACGACATCACGACCGAGCCGATCCCGAAGTCCGGGCAGGTGCCCGGGGTCAACCTCATCTCGTCGGCCGGCACAAAGGTGTACGGGCTGATCTTCCTCGCGATCGGGATGGGCGTGCTGTTCCACATCGTCGTCAACCACACGCGTTTCGGGTTCGACCTGCGCGCGACAGGACGGTCGAGCTCGGCGGCACAGGCGAGCGGTGTGAGCGTCAAGAAGATGATCGTGATCACGCTGCTGATGTCGGGTGCGATCGCCGGCCTGGTCGGCATGCCTGCCCTGCTGGGCGACGCGTACTCGTACTCGTCGATCACGTTCCAGACCGGGCTGGGCTTCACCGGCATCGCGATCGCGCTGCTCGGCCGGAACAATCCGGTCGGCATCGCGTTCGCCGCGGTGCTGTGGGCGTTCCTCGACCAGTCGGCGCAGATCCTCGACATCAACGGCATCCCCAAGGAGATCGTGCAGATAACCCAGGGCGTCGTGGTGCTCTCGGTCGTCATCGCCTATGAGCTGGTGCGGCGCGCCGCGCTCGCGCGCCAGCAACGCCGTGTCGGACGGGCATTGGCTACGGTGCCGGCCGGGATGGAAGGAGCCCCGGCGTGACCCTCCAGGACACCAGCGCGCCGACCGCGACCGTCCGCCTCGACCGGGTCAAGCCGGCCAGGCGGCTAGGCGCCGGGCAACTGTGGCTCGCCGCGCTCGCCGGCCTCATGCTGCTCGCCCTGGTACGCGTCATCACGAACGCGAACGACATCACCTCGGGCGGCACGCTCGGCGCGACGATCGCACTCGGCATGCCGATCGCGCTGGCCGGGCTCGGCGGCCTGTGGTCCGAACGTTCCGGAGTGGTCAACATCGGCCTCGAGGGCATGATGATCCTCGGGACATTCTTCGGCGCCGACTTCGCGTACTTCACGCACAGCCCGTGGATGGGCGTCATCGGCGGCATTGTCGGCGGATTCATAGGCGGGATCGTCCATGCCGTGGCCACGGTGACCTTCGGCGTCGACCAGATCGTCTCCGGTGTGGCGATCACGATCCTGGCGACCGGGCTCGCGCGCTACCTGGCAGGCGTGTTCTTCACCGGGCAGCCCGGAGGCGGCCCGACGCAGTCTCCCGCGATCCCGCAGTTCACCCGGCTGCGGGTGCCCGCTCTGGACTCGTTCTTCGGCAGGATCGAGAACCATCACTGGTTCCTGATCTCCGACATCGCCGGCTTGCTGCGTGGCCTCGTCACGACCCTGACACCGTTCACGATCGTCATGGCGCTGCTGTTTCCGCTGACGTGGTTCCTCCTGTGGCGCACGGCCTTCGGGCTGCAACTGCGTTCGTGCGGAGAGAATCCGACCGCGGCCGAAACACTCGGCGTCGGCGTGTACTCGAGAAAGTACGTGGCCGTGATCGTGTCCGGCATCCTCGCCGGGCTGGCCGGCGCATTCCTCGCCGACTTCGCCGGGCTCTACCGAGAGGGGCAGACCGGCGGGCGCGGCTTCATCGGCCTGGCCGCCATGATCTTCGGCAACTGGCGTCCCGGTGGGCTCGTCGCGGGCGCCGGCCTGTTCGGCTACACCGATGCGGTGCAATCGCGGGGCGGGGCAAAGTCGGTGCACGCACTGCTGCTGCTCGTCGCCATCATCGTGCTGCTCGTCGGGCTGTATGCACTCTGGCGCCGCCGGCTGGCCACCGGGTCGCTGGCGGTGGTCGTGGCGATACTCGTCTTCATCTGGTACCTGCTGACCAACGATGTCCCGATCGAGCTCGTCACCTACACGCCCCAGATCCTCACCCTGCTCGTCCTTGCGCTCGCGACCCAACGACTACGAATGCCCGCCGCGGACGGCATCCCGTGGCGCAAGGGCCAGGGCGCATGACGGCGGTGACGTCGCTTGCGGTCACGTCGCCCGAAGTGGTGGCCGACCCGTACCCGCACTTCGCGGCTGCTCGAGCACGAGCTGCGGTGCAGTGGCACGACGAGCTCGGCATGTGGCTTACCTTCACGCACGCGAGCGCCAACACCGTGCTGCGTACCCGTACGCTCGGGCGCGTCTGGGTGTCGCGTTGGCCGGATCTGCCGATGCCGGCTTTCCGCATGATCCACGTCAATTCGCTGCTCGAGAACGAACCCCCGGTGCACACCCGGCTGCGCCGGCTCGTCGCGGGCGCGTTCGCGCGCGGCCACGTGGAGCGGCTGCGCCCGCGGGTGGCCGAGCTGGCCGCGCGGCTGGCCGATCGGGTCGCCGACGCCGGCTCGGACGGCGGGCCGGTAGACCTCATCGCCGAGTACGCAGAGCCGCTGCCTGTCGAGGTGATCGCCGAACTGCTGGGCGTGCCGCCGCCTGACCGGAGGCTGCTGCGCCCGTGGTCGAACGCCATCGTGAAGATGTACGAGTACGAGGTCTCGGACGCTCAGCGCAGCGCCGCCGAGCGGGCGTCCGCGGAGTTCGTCGAGTACTTGCGTGGACTGGTCGCAGCGCGGCGGCGCGCTCCGGGCGACGATCTGATCTCGTCGCTGATCGCAGAGGTCGACAGTGACGGCGCCCGGCTCACCGAGGACGAGCTGATCACCACCTGCACGCTGCTGCTGAACGCCGGCCACGAGGCGAGCGTGAACGTCGTCGGCAACGGCGTGTGGGCGCTGCTCACCCATCCGAAGCAGCTGGCCGGCCTGCGCTCCGACGCGACGGTGATCCCGTCCGCCGTCGAGGAACTCATCCGCTACGACTCGCCGCTGCAACTCTTCGAGCGGACCGCCTTGGCCGACACGTCGGTAGGCGGCGTGGTCGTCGAGAAGGGCCAGAAAGTCGCGGCGCTTCTCGGCGCGGCGAATCGCGACCCGGCGGTGTTCGCCGAGCCCGACCGCTTTGACGTCCGCAGGGACCCGAACCCGCACCTCGGATTCGGTGCCGGGATACATTTCTGCGTGGGCGCACCACTGGCGCGTGTGGAGTTGCAGGCGTCACTGCGAACACTGCTCGCGCGCTTTCCCCGGCTCGCCCTCGGCGCAGCACCACCGCGTCGCCCGGAGTTCGTCATCCGCGGTGTGCGTTCGTTGCCGGTGACGATCTAGGACGGTAGGAAGGCACGCATGGCGTTAGACATCGACTGGGCCAAGCTGCGCCGCGCCGCACTCGAGGCGATGGGCAACGCCTACGCGCCGTACTCGCAGTTCCCCGTCGGGGCGGCCGCCATCGTCGACGACGGCCGGGTCATCGTCGGCTGCAACGTCGAGAACGCCTCGTA
>JBKPQY010000161.1:0-5409 GCA_046734315.1 Actinomycetota bacterium
GTCAGCTTCTTCATGATCGTGTTGAGCCGCGAGTCGGCGAGCGACAGATTCGTCTCGAAGATCGAGGTGATCATGTCCCGCAGCGACTCCGTCCACTCGGTGGCGCGCAGCACGTGGTCATACAGGTCGTCGTAGTACGGCTCGAGCTCGGGATGTGCATCGTCGGCATGGCGCATCACCGCGTTGACGACGTCTCGCATAGGCAGGATGACGCGGCGCGCCTCGACAAGCGCTTTGCGCAGCGCAAACGATCGCAGCTGCACCTCTCGCACGGTCTGCCGCGTCTCGTCGAACAGAATGTTCTCGATCTCCTCCATCTCGTCGTCGAGACCCTCGATCGCGGCGAAGTGCCCGTCAACGAGGACGTCGAGCAGCCCGTATACCAGAGCCTTCGGCCCGAATTTGATCAGATCGGCATTCTCGTCCCAGGCGGCGACTACCCGGTCCATGTCGACGTCCTCGCTCTGCCGCACGGTGACGAGTGCGTTCCTGAGGACGAACGCCGACACCTGGTTCGCCTGCAGCTTCGCTGTGTCCCGGTCGAAAGAAACGTCATACGCCGCAAGGAACATGTGCGTCGCATAACGACTCGCCTTCGGCCGCTCACGCTTCTCGACGGCGTCCTCGACGGCGTGCGGATCGAGACCGAGCTCGCTGGCCAGTGCGTTCAGCCTGGACGCGTCCGGGGCACAGACATCAACCCACACAAGGCAATCCGGTTCTTCGAGATAGTCGGAAATCTGGTCGAACGGGAAATCGTCGGTCTCGACGATACCGCCCCGCCAGGCTCGCATGCGCACGTCGTGCTCCATCGGTCCATCTTGCCCGCATCTCGCCATGCCGCGCGCGTGCGAGACGACACGCATCTCACGGACCGCCGCGTAACTTCGTTCTATGACCCGGTGGGACACGACGCAGCTGGCTGTCCTTTCGGGACGTACGGCGATAATCACGGGTGCGAACTCGGGGATCGGCTGGCAGGTCGCCAGGCAGCTCGCCCGCCGCGGTTCCCGGGTCGTGCTCGCGTGCCGGGACGTCGGCCGAGCCAAACAGGCCGCAGCGCGCATCCAGGGCAGCGGGCCTCCGGTCGACGTCGAGGTCGCCGAACTGGACCTTGCCGATATGGGGTCGGTGCGTGCGTTCGGCGAAGGCTGGAAGGAACCGGTGCACCTGCTGGTGAACAACGCCGGCGTGATGGCGCCGCCGCGCCGGGCATCCACCCGTGACGGGTTCGAGCTCCAGTTCGGCACCAACCACCTCGGCCATTTCGTGCTGACCGGCCTGTTGCTGCCCTGGCTGCTGCCCGACGCCAACGCCCGCGTGGTCACCGTGTCGTCGCTCGCCCACTTCGGGGGGAACACCGACGTGCTGCGTGCCAACGACACCGGCTCGTACCGTCCGCAGCGCGCGTACGCGAACTCCAAGCTGGCCAACCTGCTGTTCGCCCTGGAGTTGCAGCGCCGTGCGGCGGCGTATCGGGTGCCGTTGAGCTCGACGGCCGCGCATCCCGGGATGTGCGCAACCGGGCTGTTTGCGGACCCTGAGGGCATCGGTGCGATCCGTGTCGTGCGCACGTTCGGCCCGGCGTTCGTGAGGGTGTTCTTCCACTCCGCGTCGGCGGGCGCACTGCCCGTGCTCTATGCCGCCTCGGTCGCTCCGCCCGGCTCGTACACCGGGCCACAGTACCTGCGCGAGACCCGCGGCCCGAGCGGCCCGGCGCGGCTGTCCCGGCTCGCCCGCGACGAGTCGCTCGCCCGGCGGCTATGGAGCGTGAGCGAGGACCTGACGGGCTTCCGCTACCCCTGGCCGTCCCGGTGACGGCCTGCGCGCTCCGTAGGATTCGAGCATGCAGCCCGATCTTGTCCTCGTCGTCGACTACGGCGCGCAGTACGCCCAACTGATCGCCCGTCGGGTGCGCGAGGCGCACGTCTACTCCGAGATCGTGCCGCACACCACGCGCGTCTCCGAGTTGCTCGCTCGCAAGCCGGCCGCGATCGTGCTGTCCGGCGGCCCGGAAAGCGTGTACGAGCCCGGCGCACCGCAGGCGGATCCCGCGCTGTTCCGGGGCGGCGTCCCGGTGTTCGGCATCTGCTACGGGTTTCAGGCCATGGCACAGGCGCTCGGCGGCGAGGTGGCCAAGACCGGGGGCAGCGAATTCGGCCGCACGACGCTGACCGTTACCGAACCCGGGACGCTGTTGCGCGGGCTGCCCCGGACTCAGCAGGTTTGGATGAGCCACGGCAACGAGGTGATCCGGGCGCCCGCCGCATTCACCGTGACAGCGTCGTCGGCGGGCGCCCCGGTTGCCGCATTCGAGGATGTAACGCGGCGCCTTGCCGGCGTGCAGTTCCACCCCGAGGTGTTGCATACCGAGCATGGGCAGGCGGTTCTCCGGCACTTCCTGTACGACATCGCCAAGCTCCGTCCACAGTGGACAGAGGCGAACATCATCGACGAGCAGGTGGCCGCCATCCGCACGCAGGTCGGCGGCAAGCGCGCGATCTGCGGGCTGTCCGGGGGCGTCGACTCGGCCGTCGCGGCGGCGCTCGTGCAGCGGGCAATCGGAGACCAGCTCACCTGCGTCTTCGTCGACCACGGCCTGTTGCGCGCCGGCGAGGCAGAGCAGGTCGAGCGCGCCTTCGTCGCCGCTACTGGTGTACGGCTCAAGGTCGTCGACGCCGCCGGGCAGTTCCTCGATGCACTGGCCGGCGTCATCGACCCGGAGGAAAAGCGCAAGATCATCGGACGGGAGTTCATCCGGGCGTTCGAGCAGGCGTCCCGCGAGGTGGTCGTCGAGGCCGGCGGATCCGTCGAGTTCCTGGTACAGGGGACGCTCTACCCGGATGTCGTCGAGTCCGGCGGCGGCACCGGCGCCGCGAACATCAAGAGCCACCACAACGTGGGCGGGCTGCCGTCAGACCTGCAGTTCGGGCTGATCGAACCGCTGCGCGCGCTGTTCAAGGACGAGGTGCGACGGGTCGGGGAGCAGCTCGGGCTGCCCGCCGAGATCGTGTGGCGGCAACCGTTCCCCGGGCCGGGCCTCGGCATCCGGATCGTCGGCGAGGTGACCGCTCATCGCCTTTCCGTACTGCGCCGCGCCGACGCCATCGCGCGAGCCGAGCTGACGGCCGCCGGCCTCGATCGCGACATCTGGCAGTGCCCGGTGGTGCTGCTCGCGGACGTCCGCTCGGTCGGCGTCCAGGGCGACGGGCGCACCTACGGCCATCCCGTGGTGCTGCGGCCGGTGTCATCCGAGGACGCCATGACGGCCGACTGGACCCGCGTGCCCTACGACGTGCTGGAACGGATCTCCACCCGGATCACCAACGAGGTGCGGGCGGTCAACCGCGTCGTGCTCGACGTAACGTCAAAACCCCCGGCCACGATCGAGTGGGAGTAGCCGCGGGTTGGCAAGCGGCGGCACGCGCGGGGTGGCGCTAGCGTGGACACATGACCTCGTGGATTGCCGCGGCCGACCCGCGCGGCGCGCCGACCGACGTCGAGTGTTCGCACCTGTCCGCCATCGCAGACGTGCAGCCGTCCACGACCGAGGGATGTGAGGACTGCCTGCGTGAGGGCACCGGCTGGGTGCACCTGCGTGAGTGCCTCGAGTGCGGGCACGTCGGCTGCTGCGACAACTCGCCGCGCCGGCACGCCACCGCGCATTGGCACGCGAGCCGGCATCCGATCATGCGCTCGTTCGAGCCCGGTGAGCAGTGGGGTTGGTGTTACCCGGACGAGGTGTTCCTGGTCCACAGCTGACGTTCGCTCCCCTTGCAGTTGGCCATCCGCGCGATATCGAGGTCCACTGGTAAGGGGAGGTGAACGCGGTGTGTCGTCGGCAGCTCATCGGGGCGTTCTGCCTGGTGTTGCTCGCCGGAGGGTGCGCCTCCTCGCCGCACCGCAGCGCGTCCTCACCCACGACGGGCGCACCGACCACCACGCCGCGGGCCGTTGCGATGCCGGCGGCCTGCCACTCCTGGAATTGCCACGCCCGGCAGACGCGGCAACTGGGCAACGGCGGTGCGGTGACGCTGTGGGTGAGCGCCAGCCAGCAGAACTTCCGCAGCCGGCCGGTGCTTTCACTCACGGATAACGGCGTGGCGGTGCAGTGGTGGGTGCTGCCCAAGGGCGACGGCTGGAACGGCTCGCTGACCTGTCTCGCCACCACGCAGGAGCCCAACTGCGTTGTCCTCGACAGCTTCGGCATGCACGCGAGCGTCGCCGAGATGGTGCTGCTCCGCGGCGGACGCCTCGTGCACACCGCTGAGGCGGTGTCCGACGCGCCGGGCATGAACGCCGTCGATCTCGACCGCGACGGGTACCTCGACGTCGTCGGCATCGTGAACGACTACACCCCGAACTTCGCGCAAGGGCACAACTACTGGCAGACGCTGCAGTACTCGGCGGGGCGGTTCAAGGTCACCGGATGTGCGCTGCAGCAGGGTCGGCCGGCACCGACGCAGCTGCTGAACGGGACGTGTCCTCCCGCGCCCTGAGCCGGCGTATCACGGTGAGTGGTCGATCTCCAGCTGGCCGGCGGTGATCTGGACGTCGACCGTCAACGCGTCGGCGGACGCCGTGGTGATCGGGTCGCTGCTGATGTTCATGCCGTCCGAGTCGTCTCGACCGTCGATCTGCACGCTGCCCAGGTGAATGTTCGCGTGCACGTTGGCCGGCACGGACGGGGGGAGGATCAGCCGCACCTGGCCGCCGGCCAGCCGGACGTGCACCGTTCGGGAGGCGTCGAGCACGGGCAGGGCGGTCAGATCGAGGGTGGTGCGGCCGAACGCATGTTTGTACGTGTCCTGCAGCTGGGCTGCGGTGCGCGGCGTGTAGTAGTTGTCCCCGGAGCCGTCGTGGAGGCGCGCGCTGCTGCCCGCGAAGACGAACAGCCCGATGCTCACCGGCACGAGTAGCAGCGACAGCCACCAGATCGGCCGGCCCAGCATTGCGCCCACGACGAGGCCGGACACGACGACGAGCAGCACCGCCCAGAAGTAGACGGGGATCGCGATGCCCGTCGTGGCGTCGATGATGCCAAGGACCGTCAGCACAACGACAATCGCTCCAAGCGTCGCCCAGCGCACCGGCACGGACCGGCGGCGCCGCTCGCGTGCCGCCGCACGGGCCTCGGCGACCCACGCGGCTGTCGCATCGGGCTGCGCTGTCATACCAGGCTGTCCTCCCGCAGCCGGGGGCGGCGGTCCCTGCGGCGGCCTGCGGGAGAGTGCGCCGGCGAGCACGAGCGCAGCGAAGAGCAGCGGTAGGAACATCCACGGCAGGAATCGCCACGGTGCCCACCAGCTGAACAGCAAGGCCCAGACGACTGTCGCCGCAATGACAATCAGCACCCACATCGGGGCGCTGCTACGGCGCCCGCTGCCCATCAGCCGATCGATCGGTGCG
>JBKPQY010000162.1:0-8205 GCA_046734315.1 Actinomycetota bacterium
CCGGCATCCGCGACGCGATCGTCGGCGCGCCGGCCAAGGTCGTCGGCCTATCCCCCATCGTTGCCGGCAAGCCGGTGCGCGGCATGGCCGACGCGTGCCTTCCGGCCATCGGCGTCGAGGTCAGCGCCGAGGGCGTCGGCCAGCACTACGGTGGGCGGCGCGCCGGCGGTGTGCTCGACGGCTGGCTGGTCCACGACACCGACACCGCACACATCGAGGGCGTCGATGTGCAAGCCGTCCCGCTGCTGATGACATCCGACGAGGCCACCGCGCGGATGGTCGACGCCGCACTCGAGCTTGCCAGCCCGCCGGCCGCACCTGCAGTTGACGGATGAGCGATCACGCGGCCGACCGGGTGGAGATCCTGCCCGTGCTCGGCATCACCGAGCTACGCCCTGGTGACGACCTGGCCGGTGAAATCGTCAAGCACGCGGACCTGCGAGACCGTGACGTCCTCGTCGTGACGTCCAAAGCGGTGTCGAAGGTCGAGGGCCGGCTGGTCGCGGTCGGGGCGAGTGACCCGGAGGAGCGCGAACGCATTCGGCAGGAGGTGATCGACTCGGAGACCGATCGGCTCGTCGCCCAACGCGGCACGCTGCGCATCGTGCAGACACGGCACGGGCTCGTCCTGGCCGCAGCCGGCGTCGACGCATCGAACGTGGCAAGCGACGAGGTCGCGCTGCTTCCTGAGGATCCTGACCGGTCTGCAGCCATCCTGCGGGACTCCGTACGTGAGCGTACGGGCGCCGACGTCGCAGTAATCATCAGCGACTCGATGGGCCGGCCGTGGCGTGATGGCATCACCGACCTGGCGATCGGGGTTTCCGGACTGTCCGCGGTGATCGACCACCGCGGCACACCCGACTCGTACGGCAACCCGCTCGTCGTCACGACCGTCGCGGTGGCCGACGAAATCGCCGCCGCCGCCGACCTCGTCAAGGGCAAGCTCGCCGGGGTGCCGGTCGCGATCGTGCGCGGGCTCCAGCTGCCCGACGACGGCCGCGGCAGCACCAGCCTGATCCGCCCCGCGGACGCAGACTTGTTCCGGCTCGGCACCGCCGAGGCGATCGCCCTCGGCCGCGAGGACGCCGGCGGCGCCACCGAGCTGGCACCGCCGATCCACACCGACGCTATGGAGGTGATCGGCACCTCGGTACCGGATTCCTCGGTGCGGCAGGCGTTTCTCGCATTCCTCGCCGCCCGCGCGGACGCGATGTGGCGGTCCTGCCTGGCCGGGCACTTGACCGCCACCGCGCTGGTGATCGATCCGGGCCGGCATGCCGTGCTGCTGACGTTGCACCCGCGTCTCGGTGCGTGGCTGCCGCTCGGCGGGCACTGTGAGCCCGGCGACCGTACGCTGCTCGACGCCGCCGCCCGGGAGGCACGCGAGGAGTGCGGCATCGGCGCACTGTCGTTCGACCCGGTGCCGCTGAGCCTCGGCGTGTTCCACGAACCATGTGCAGGTGGCGTGCATACACGGCACTTCGACGTCAGCTTCTGCGCGGTCGCACCGGACGGTGCGGAGCCGGTGATCAGCGACGAGTCGCTCGATCTGCGGTGGTTCTCGTGGGACGCCCTGCCGGATCGGGTCGCGCCCGAGGTGCCGGCGCTCGTCGATATAGCCCGCACGCGACTCGGCACATGACAGGGCTTGACACGGCGCTGTCCGCTGTGGACAGCTGGCCGGCGAGTGCGGCCGCCGCCGTTGTCACGCCTGCGGGAGTGGCCGCCGCACACGGGCCGACCAGCACCGTGTTCCCGCTCGCCTCGGTTACCAAGCCGCTCGCGGCGCTGGCCACGCTCGTGGCGGTCGAGGAGGGCGCCGTCGACCTCGGTGATCCCGCCGACGAGGCAATTGTGCCGGGCGCCACGATCCGGCACCTGCTCGCCCACGCGTCGGGCCTGGCGCCCGAACGGCCGATGCGGTCATTCCCGCCCGCAACGCGCCGCGTGTACTCCAACGTCGGCATCAACATGGTCGCGGCCTTGGTGGAGCGCGCCGCCGAGATGCCGTTCGAGGCCTACCTGGCGGAGGCCGTCGCCAAGCCCCTGCACCTGGCCGCGACGACACTGCCCGGTTCCGCGGCGGCCGGCGGAACGTCCACTGTGGAGGATCTGGCACGTGTGGCTCACGAGCTCCTCGTCCCGTCCGGCCTGTTGCACGTGTCGACACTGGCCGACGCGACAAGCGTGCAGTACCCGGGGTTGCGCGGCGTCCTGCCGGGGTTCGGGCCGCAGAATCCGAACGACTGGGGGCTGGGCTTCGAGATCCGCGACAGCAAGCACCCGCACTGGACGGGCAGCCACAACTCGCCGAGGACGTACGGCCACTTCGGGCAGAGCGGCTCGATGATGTGGGTCGACCCGGACGCCCGCATCGCGCTGATCGCGCTCGCCGATCGGCCCTTCGGCGAGTGGGCCGCGCAGGCCTGGCCCCGGCTCGCCGATGACGTGCTGGCCGCGCTGTGAGCTCGCTCTAACGACGTGTTACCAGCTGCACCAGGTTGCCGTCCGGGTCGGCCACCCAGGCCGCGCGCAGCGTCTCCACGAAGTCGTGTGGCTTGCTCAGCACCGGCACGCCGCGTGCCGATAGGTCGGCGACCGCCGTGTCGACGTCGTCGATCCACACGACGACCTCGGCACGAGGCAGCCCGGTCGGGCCGACCTCGATCCCGTGCATGTCACGCGCAGCGGCAGTGTCGGCAAGCCCCAGGGTGAACTCCCCCAGCCGGAGCTCGACGTGGATCGGCGCACCATGTTCCGGCGTGCGGAACGTCTCCGTGAAGCCGAGCAGGTCGTAGAAGCGCGACGACGCCTCCACGTCGGTGACATAGATGTTGACCTGCGGGTCGCGAAACACACCGGCAGCGTATCGAACTCACATAGCACGCATATCCGGCGGCGCGTACCGCGGCCCGAAGCGCGGCTTGGCCACGCCGGACAGCTCGATGAGCCGTACCACCCGCTGCCGCTGCCCACGCCACGGCTCGAGCAACCGCAGCATCTCGGCGTCGTCGCCGCGCGCCCGTCCGGTCAGCGCGTGCACCACGAGGTCGTGGATGTGGTAATCCCCGACGCTCACGGCGTCGGGATCACCCAGCGCCCGCTGCGCCGTCTCCGCTGCCGTCCACTCCCCGATGCCCGGCACCACGCGAAGACGTGCCAGGGCTGCTGCAGGAGCCATTGCCACGCACTCCTCGAGCCGGCGCACCACGGTAGCGGCGGCGCGTGCCGCCCTCTGGCGCGCGGAGTCGACGCCGAGGCGATGCCACGTCCAGGTCGGGACGTCCAGTACAGCGGCCGGCGTCGGCGGCACACGCAGCGCCGTCATCGGCCCGGGCGCGGGCCTGCCGTGCCGGCGCAGCAGCCCGCGCCACGCCCGACTGGACTCGTGGCCGGTCACGCGCTGCTCCAGCACAGCGGGCAGCAGCGCGTCGAACACCAGCCGGGTGCGGGCCAGTCGCATGCCTGGATAGCTGCGGAGCGTGCGATCGAGCACGGGATGCGCCGTGCAGTCGAAGCGGCTCCAGTCGTCCGACGCCCCGAGCAGCGTCGGCACGCCGTCGACCAGCCACTCGGCGCCGTGCCCCCAACCCGTGCAACGAACCCCGTCGCGCCCTGCGCGCAGCGCGAGCGTGCCCGGCCCTTGGGGCGTGGCAGCAGCCCACCAGAACGTGGCGTCTGCCGTGATCTGATGCGCCGGGTCGCCGCGGCCGTGGCACAGCGGTCCGAGTGTGGCGAACAGGTCGACGGGACGGCCCGGCCGCCATGTCGACTCGATCAGCTCAGCTACAGTGCGGACACCCCCCACGACGATCGGACGATAGTGCACGACGAGTTCTACGCGGTTATCCCCGCCGGCGGCAGCGGCACTCGGCTGTGGCCGCTGTCGCGCGCCGACCGCCCCAAGTTCCTCCTGCCGCTGACCGGCACCGACCGCTCGTTGTTGCAGGCGACGTTCGACAGGCTGGTGCCGTTGGTCGAGCCGGAGCACGTGTACGTCGTCACGGGGATCACGCACGCTGCAGCAGTGGCCGAGCAGTTGCCGGAGCTGCCGCCGGCCAACTTGATCGCCGAGCCGACGCCCCGCGACTCATGCGCGGCGATCGCCCTTGCCACCGGCATCATCGAGCGGCGCGACCCGGGCGCGATAGTCGGCTCGTTCGCCGCGGACCACCTGATCGAGGATGTACCTGCCTTCCACGACGTGGTGCGCCGAGCCGTCGCCGCGGCGCGGCAGGGGCAGCTGCTGACCATAGGCATCACCCCGTCACGTCCCGAGACCGGCTACGGCTACCTCGAATGTGCCGAGCCGATCGGCACATCCGCCCAGCGGCTGCTGGCGTTTCGCGAAAAGCCGTCGCTCGAGCTCGCGACGGAGTACGTCAAGTCCGGCCGCTACCTGTGGAACGCCGGCATCTTCGTATGGCGCGCCGGCATGTTCCTTGACCAGCTGCGAGTGCGCCGGCCCGATGTGGCCGCCCCGGTCGAACGCATCGCGGGCGCCTGGGACAGCGCCGACTCCCTGCTGGACGAGCTGTGGCAGACCATGCCGAAGGTGGCCGTCGAGTACGCGGTCCTTGAGCCGGCGTCGCTCGACGGCCTCGTCTCCACGGTGCCGGGCGATTTCGGCTGGAGTGACATCGGCGACTTCGAGACGATCGGCGTCCTGCTCGGCCGCAATGCGGACGGGGTCACCGCGATCGGGGATGCTGCGGTGCTGAGCCTCGATTCCGACGGCGTGGTGGCGGTGCCGAGCGAGGGGCGGCTGCTGGCGCTGCTCGACGTACACGACCTGATCGTCGTCGACACGCCCGATGCGGTCGTGGTGTGCCGCCGCGACCGTGCGCAGGACGTCAAGAAGCTCACCGAGCTGCTCCGCCAGCGTGGGCTGGCGGACTGGGGTTGACGCAGCCTCTGGGACGACCACGCTAGACAGATGAAGATTGAGGAAGTCCTGGCGACGGCGCGCGAGGCGATCACCGTGCGGCGCGTGTTCGGCGAACCGTACGAGAAGGACGGCGTCACGTTCATCGCGGCCGCGCGGATCGGCGGCGGCGGCGGAGGCGGCGGCGGTCACGACAAGAACGGTCAGGAGGGAGAGGGCGGCGGCTTCGGCGTAGGAGCCCGGCCCGCCGGCGCCTACGTGATCAAGGACGGGAACGTGCGGTGGATGCCCGCCGTCGACGTCAACAGAATCATGGCCGTGCTGGGCGCCGTGGCCTTGGTGTTCCTGGTCACCCGCGCCCGCATCGAGCGGATTCGAGCGAAGGCGCTGACCAGGGCACACTAAGCGCCGTGGTAATCCCGGTCCATGACGTCAACCCGGTGCGCCGGACGCCGTGGGTCACCTGGGCCCTGATCGCCGCGAATGTCGTTGTCTTCCTGCTCACGCCCACGGCGCCTGCCTCGATGACCGGCGCGGCGAGCCTGGCGCAGGAATGCCGGCTGGAGGCGTTCTACGCCCGGTGGGCGGCGATACCTACCGAGCTGGTGCACAACCACCCGTTGGCTCTCGCGCCCACCGGGTTGACGGCATTAGGCCCGCACGGGCCCGGTTGCGTGCTCGCGGCGCCCGGATACTACAAGTCGCCGGTACTGTCGGCGCTCACCGCGATGTTCCTGCACGGCAGCTGGCTGCATCTGCTGGGCAACATGCTGTTCCTGTACATCTTCGGCAATAACGTCGAAGACCGCTTCGGCCGACTGCGCTACCTGATTTTCTACATAGGCTGCGGTCTGGTGGCCGCGTACGGCTTCGCGCTGGCCAACCGCAACTCGACCGAGGTGCTGATCGGGGCGTCGGGCGCCATCGCGGGAGTGCTCGGCGCATACCTGATCCTGTTCCCGCGTACCCGCGTCTGGAGCCTGCTGCCGTTTGCGTTCTTCATCCCGCTGCCGCTGCCGGCGTGGGTCGTGCTGGGTGGCTGGTTCCTGCTCCAGTGGGCGTACACGAGCGGGTGGGCTGTCACGTCGGCCGGCTCGGTCGCGTACCTCGCCCATATTTACGGCTTCCTCACCGGGGTCATCGTCGCCCTGCTGGTGCGCGCAGCGACCGAAAACAACCGCCGCGCCCCACCACCGACGACGAACTACTACCGCTGAGAGCCCCACTGCGCGACGACCTGGCCGCCTCCTAGGTGTGCCGTTGCGGTGCGGCGCCTTCGGCGACGCTCCGCACGCGCTTCGCCAGGAGGGCGCGCCCCGCTAGCCCGGCCCGCAGCAGCCACCGCACGGGCGCCCAGCGGCGACCCCGGTAGCGGTTGGCGATGTAGATCCACGCGCTGCGGTGATGCTCGACGGCCATCCTCTCCGGATCGCGCGATGTCGCATGCCCGCCGGTATGCACAACCTCCGCCGAGGGCACGTACACGTTCTGCCAGCCGGCCTTGCCCAGGCGTTCACCGAGATCGACATCCTCGAAGTACATGAAGTACGCGGGATCGAAGCCGGCAACGGCGTCGAATGCTGCGCGACGCACCAGCATGCAGGAGCCCGACAGCCAGTCGGTCGGCCCCTCCGCGAGCTCACCACGCTCGCGGCGGTACGCGGCGGTCCACGGATTGGACGGCCACCACCAGCCGCACAACGCGTGGCCGATGCCCCGGCCGAGCGACGGCAGAGCCCGCGCCGACGGATAGACCGCCCCGTCCGGTGTCTTGATCATGGGGCCGAGGGTGCCGGCAGCGGGCCAGCGTTGCGCCGCGGCGAGCAGTTCGTCGAGCGATCCGGGCGCCCAGATCACATCGGGGTTGGCGATCACCACCAGCTCCCCGGTCGACGCGCCGACGCCGACGTTGACGGCTCGCCCGTAGCCGACGTTGCCGCCGGTGGGCACGATCCGCACGCCGGGCCGCTTGGCCGCGATCTCGGCCGAGCCGTCGTCCGAGCCGTTGTCGGCGAGCACAACTTCCAACGGCGCCGTGGTGGCGTGTTCCAGCGAGTCCAGAAACGTCGTGAGCGCCTCACCGGGCGAATACGTCACGGTGACGACAGTGATCATCGACTCGCCGCCTTCTCGTACGCGGCTATGTGCGCCGCGGCGCAAGCATCCCAGGTGAAGCCGGAAGCTCGCTCGACGGCCGCCGCGGCGAGCGCCTTGCGGCGATCGGGGTCGTCGAGCAGCTCGCCGAGCACCGTGGCGATCGACGTGGCGTCCGGCTCGCTGTAGGCGACGGCGTCGCCCCCCACTTCGGGCAGCGCCAGCCGCCGCGTCGTGAGCACCGCCGCGCCACACGCCATCGCCTCCAGCACCGGCAGGCCGAAACCTTCGCCCAGGCTCGGGTACGCGACGACGTCCGCGCCGCCGAGGAGCCCGGCGAGCTCGTCGACCGGGAGATACCCGGGACGTACGACGGTCAGCTCGGCCGGCATGTCGGCAAGCGCAGCGTCCAGGCCGGTGTCCCAACCGGCACCGCCGGCCAGGACGAGGGCCGGCGCGTCGGGCCGGTTCCGCGACGCGGCGGCCCAGCCGCGCACCAGCGCGGGAACGTTCTTGCGAGGCTCCAGCGTCCCCAGAAACGCCACATACGGCTGCTCGGGCCGCAGACCAAGCCGGGAGCGCACCGCGGCTATCGCGGCGGCGGACGGCGGCGCGAACACGCTGGTGTCGACCCCCAGGTACGCCACGGCAAGGCGCGCGGGATCCGCCCCGGCGACGCGGACCAGTTCGGCAGCGGTGGCCTGCGACGGTACGACGCAGCATGCCGCCCGACGCAGGGCCAGCCGTGTCGCAGCGCGGAAGAACGGGCCCTTCGTGCGTGTGTGCACGCTCGGGTCGGTGAAGAACGTAGCGTCGTGCAGCGTCACGACAAGCGGAACGCGACTGAGCAGCGGGTGCGTGTAGTGCGGGCTGTGCAGCACGTCCGGAGCGATCCGTCGCAGCATCGCGGGAAAACCGAGCTGCTCCCAGGCGAGTCGTGCCGGCCGGCGGCCGGCCAGCCGTGTCATCGCGACCGGCTCGGTAGAGCTGAGCCGGCCGTAGTGGGCCACGTCGTGCGGCTGACACGCGACGCGCACCCCGACACCCGCCCGCACCAGCGCGGGAATCAGGTTGTCGACGTACCTGCCGACACCGCGCCGATCAGCCGGCACCGCCGTCGCATCGATCAGCACGCGGACCAAGGCAGCTCCCGAATCAGTGGACGAGAAACACTACAGCGCGGACCGTCGCTTGCGGCTGAGCGCGGACCGAACTGCGCGTGG
>JBKPQY010000163.1:0-25526 GCA_046734315.1 Actinomycetota bacterium
CAGCGTCGCCTGCTCGTTTACAGTTCTGAACACGATGGCCTCGATCCCTTCTAGCCCAAGGGGTCAAGGCCATCCTCCCGATCAACCACCGCCCTCAACCGCAACGCCACGCGCCGACTTTTTCAGGGCGAAGTAGCTAGCCGCCGGGTGACGACAGCTAGGCGATGAAACACAATCCGTCAATACTCAATGATCGTCCTGTTCGGATCTGGTGGACTTACGTGATCGCAGCGCGTCACCCCCGGCCTGCTCGACAACGGAGCCGGTAACGGGCAGGCAACCCGCGTGTCGTCGCAGACTGGAACCGATCAAGAGTAGGTGTGCGAGGATTCGGCCGTGCCTCCCGTGTTCCGCTCCGGGTTCTGCTGCTTCGTCGGGCGTCCCAACGCCGGCAAGTCGACGCTGACGAACGCCCTGGTGGGAACCAAGATCGTCATCACCAGCGAGAAGCCACAGACCACCCGGCGAGCCGTGCGTGGCATCGTCACCCGGCCGGACGCGCAGCTGGTCATCGTCGATACCCCCGGCCTGCACCGACCGCGCACGCTGCTCGGCGAGCGGCTCAACGACGTGGTGCGCGAGACGCTGTCCGACGTCGACGTGATCGGCTTGTGTGTGCCCGCCGACCAGAAGGTCGGACCCGGAGACCGCTACATCGCGGCGGAGGTCAGCGGGCTTGGCAAGCCCGTGGTGGCGATCGTGACCAAGGCCGACGCCGCGAGCCGCGATAAGCTCGCCGGCCAGCTCGTGACGGTGAGCGGGCTCGGCGAGTTCGCCGAGATCGTGCCGGTGTCGGCGGAGACGGGAGAGCAGGTCGGCCTGCTCACCGACCTCCTCGTGGCGCAACTGCCCGAGGGCCCGCCGCTGTACCCGGACGACGTCGCGACCGACGAGGACGTCGAGGCGCGCATCGCCGAGCTGATCCGTGAGGCGGCACTGGACGGGGTGCGCGACGAGTTGCCGCACTCGATCGCCGTCACCGTCGATGAGATCCAGCCGCGTGCCGTATTTGCCACGCTCCACCTGGAACGCCCGAGTCAGAAGGGCATCGTGATCGGTACTCGCGGGACGCGCCTCAAGCGGATCGGGATTCGGGCGCGGAGCGAGATCGAGCAACTGCTCGGCCACCGCGTCCACCTCGACCTGCACGTCGCCGTGGAGGCCGACTGGCAGCGCGACCCCAAGAAGCTCGACCGTCTCGGGTTTTGATGCTGCGGACCTATCGCGCGGTCTTCCGCCAACCGGGCACGGCCGCCTTCTGCGCGGCCGGGTTCGTCATGCGCATGCCGATCGCGATCTACCCGATCGGCATGGTGCTGCTGATCTCCACACAGACCGGCCGCTACGGGTTCGCCGGACTGCTCAGTGGTGTCTACGTTGCCGCGAACGGAGTAGGCAACCCGGTGCTTGCCAGGCTGGTCGACCGGTACGGGCAGAGCCGGGTGCTGCTGCCTGCGTCGGCGGTGCACGTGGCGGGCGTCGCCGCACTGTGCATACTGGCCGAGCTGGACAGTCCACAGTGGACGCTCGTGGTACCCGCCGCCGTCGCCGGCTTCGCCCTGCTCGCTGTCGGCTCGCTGATCAGGGCACGGTGGTCGTTCGTGCTCGCCGGCCGCCCCGTGCTCACCACGGCATACTCGCTCGAGTCAACGCTCGACGAGGTGATCTTCACGGTCGGGCCGCTGATCGCAACGGTGATTGCGATCCAGGTCAGCGCGGTGCTGGGCCTGCTCCTGGGTGCTGCTTTGGTGACGATCGGCGCGGTCTGGCTCCAGCCGCAGCACGCCACCGAGCCGCCGCCGCATCCGATCGGCGCGCCGCGGCATCGTTCGGCGCTGCGCTACCGGGGCATGGTGCTCATGACGCTGGCCGCAGTGGGCATGGGCGCCGTGTTCGCGAGCGCAGAGGTAACCATGATCGCGTTCTGTGGTCAGCATCATCGCACCGGCGCGAGCGGTGTGGTGGTCGCCTGCCTCGCGTTGGGCAGCGGTGTGGCCGGGTTCTGCTACGGCGCGCGGACGTGGCGGGCATCGGTGCTGACCCGGTTCCGGGTGCAGGCACTGGTGTTCGCGGTGCTGCCCTGGCTGTTCCTGGCGGCCGTGAACGTTCTGGTCCTGGCGGTCTGTGCGTTCGTGGTCGGGCTCGGCATCGCCCCGCTGCTGATCACGTCGTTCGGGTTGATCGCGGAGATCGTGCCGTCGGCTGCGCTCACCGAGGGGATGGCCTGGCTGACCACCGGGCTCAGTCTCGGCTACGGCGGCGCTTCCGCGGCGGTCGGCCGGATCGCGGACGCGCACGGGGCTCGGCTCGCGTTCAGCGTGACGATCGCATCCGGCGTGTTGGTCGGGGCGCTCGGTGTCATGTTGCACCGGCGGCTTCGGGTGGCCGAGTCGCAACCGGTCGCTGTCGGGGCGCGGTGAGACGATCGACGGGTGCCGCTGTACCGGGACGAGGCGGTCGTGCTGCGGGTGCACAAGCTCGGCGAGGCCGACCGTATCGTCACCATGCTCACCCGCCGGCACGGGAAGGTGCGCGCGGTGGGCAAGGGGGTCCGGCGCACGTCCTCGCGCTTCGGGGCCCGGCTGGAGCCGGGCAGCCACATCGACGTCCAACTACACTCACGCTATTCGGTCGGGTCGCAAGCTCCCCTCGGCGGCAGGACGCTCGACATCGTCACGCAGACCGAATCCCTCGGCGCGTACGGGGCGTCCCTCGCCGGCGACTACTCCCGTTGGACCGCCGCCTCGGCGATCTGCGAAACCACCGACCAGCTCACGGACGAGGGTGAGCCGGCGCAGCGGCTGTACCTGCTCGTGGTCGGCGCACTGCGGGCGCTCGTCGCTCGCGATCACGACGGCGGCCTCGTGCTCGACGCCTTCCTGATCCGGGCGATGGCGGGCGCCGGCTGGGAACCGGCGCTCGACGAGTGCGCCAAGTGCTCGGCGCCCGGGCCGCATGCCGCGTTCAACGTCGCCGCCGGGGGAGCGGTCTGCGACGCCTGCCGTCCGCCCGGTTCGACACGCCCGGACCGCGACACGCTCGGCCTCATGGCAGCGCTGCTTTCCGGCGACTGGGCACGTGCGGACGCCAGCGTCGCCGGCCCGCGCCGCGAGGCCAGCGGCCTCATCGCCGCCCATCTCCAGTGGCATCTGGAACGCGGGCTGCGCTCGCTGCCCCTTGTCGATCGCGCGTTCTGACGTGGCAGATACCGTGACCGGGTGACGTCGCGCTGGCCTGACCCGCCGCCGCATCCATCCGGAGTGCAACCCCCGGACATCCCTCGAGAGTTCGTGCCGAAGCACGTCGCGATCGTCATGGACGGCAACGGGCGGTGGGCGCGCGAGCGCGGCCTGCCCCGTACCGAGGGCCACCGTGCCGGCGAGGCGGCACTGATGGATGTGCTCTACGGGGCGATGCAGCTGGGCA
Organism: Actinomycetota bacterium; assembly: GCA_046734315.1. GTDB lineage: Bacteria > Actinomycetota > Actinomycetes > Mycobacteriales > Jatrophihabitantaceae > DASXRA01. Next base: position 3,427 of record JBKPQY010000163.1, read on the forward strand.
TCTCGACCGTGTCGGCCTATGCGTTCTCGACAGAGAACTGGCGGCGCACACCCGAAGAGGTCCGCTTCCTCATGGCCTTCAACAAGGACGTCATCCGGCGCCGGCGCGATGAGCTCGCCGCGGCCGGAGTGCGCATCCGCTGGGCCGGACGCCGTCCGCGGCTGTGGCGCAGTGTCATCGACCAGCTCGTGGACGCCGAGCAGTACACCCGTGACAACGACCGGCTCACCCTGCAGTTCTGCGTCAACTACGGCGGCCGCGCCGAGATCGTCGACGCCACCCGGGCGATCGCCCGCCAGGTCGCCGCGGGCGAGCTCAACCCCGCCAAGATCGACGAGCGCACCATCGCCGCCAACCTGGACGAACCCGGACTGCCTGACGTCGACCTGTTCATCCGCACCTCGGGCGAGCAGCGCACGTCGAACTTCCTGCTGTGGCAGTCGGCCTACGCGGAATTGGTCTTCGTGGACACGCCGTGGCCCGACTTCGATCGGCGGCACCTCTGGCAGGCGTGCCTGACCTACGCGTCCCGCGACCGGCGCTTCGGCGCGGCCGGGCCGGTCGGAGCAGGCGAATTGCGGTAGCCGTACCACCGTCGCGGACGGCCGGAGCGGCCCGGAAACCGCGCCCGGGCGGTCGATACCCTGGTGATTCAGTCACCCGACAGCTCTGGAGCACCTGTGCCCACCGATCGCAACGACGCAGTCGTCAACCTCGCCAAGCGGCGCGGCTTCGTCTACCCGTCCAGCGAGATCTACGGGGGATCACGGTCGGCCTGGGACTACGGCCCGCTGGGCGTCGAGCTGAAGGAGAACATCCGCCGTCAGTGGTGGCGGGCGATGGTCATCAGCCGCGACGACATCGTCGGCCTCGACTCCGCGGTGATCCTGGCGACGGAGGTGTGGAAGGCATCCGGCCACCTGGAGCAGTTCGTCGACCCGCTGACCGAGTGCAAGGTCTGTCACAACCGCTTCCGCGCCGATCAGCTCGAGGAGGCGTTTGAACAAAAGCGTGGCCACGTTCCGGCCAACGGCCTCGCGGACATCAACTGCCCGCACTGCGGCACGAAGGGCCAGTTCACCGAACCGCGGATGTTCAACGGACTGCTCAAGACCTACCTGGGTCCGGTGGAGGACGACGAGGCGCTGCACTACCTGCGGCCGGAGACCGCTCAGGGCATCTTCGTCAACTTCCTCAACGTCATGACCACGGCGCGCAAGAAGCCACCGTTCGGCATCGCGCAGACGGGCAAGAGCTTCCGCAACGAGATCACGCCGGGCAACTTCATCTTCCGCACGCGTGAGTTCGAGCAGATGGAGATGGAGTACTTCGTCGAGCCAGGCAGTGACGAGCAGTGGCACGAGTACTGGCTCCAGGAGCGGTGGAACTGGTACGTCGACCTGGGCATCGACCCGGCGAACCTGCGCTACTTCGAGCATCCGAAGGAGAAGCTCTCGCACTACTCGAAGCGCACCGTCGACATCGAGTACCGCTTCCGCTTCGGGGGCACCGAATTCGCCGAACTCGAGGGCATCGCCAACCGCACCGACTTCGACCTGACGACGCACACGAAGCACTCGGGTGTCGACCTCACGTACTTCGACGCCGACAAGGGCGAGCGGTGGACGCCGTACGTCATCGAGCCGGCCGCGGGTCTCACTCGCGCGGTGCTGGCCTTCTTGCTCGATGCTTACGCCGAGGACGAGGCCCCCACCGCGCAGGGCAAGCTGGAGAGGCGCACGGTGCTGCGGCTGGACAAGCGGCTCGCCCCGGTCAAGGTCGCGGTGCTGCCGCTGTCTCGCAACGCCGACCTGTCGCCCAAGGCCCGCTCACTCGCCGACGTGCTCCGGCGCTCGTGGAACGTGGAGTTCGACGACGCCCAGGCGATCGGCCGGCGCTATCGCCGCCAGGACGAGATCGGCACCCCGTACTGCGTCACGGTCGACTTCGACACTCTCGACGACGACGCCGTGACCGTGCGCGATCGCGACTCCATGAAGCAGGAGCGCATCGCGATCGACCAGGTCGAGGGCTACCTGGCGGCGCGCCTAGCCGGTTGCTAACCGATTTTGCCGCGCACAGCGGGAACGACATGCTCGGCGACTAGCCGCAGCGTTTCGACGGCTCGTTCGTGCGGCAGGCCGGGCAGCCGAGCCCAGTGGGCGAAGTGGTCGAACGGCGCCTCACGGTGCAGGGCGGCTAGCCGGTCAGCGACCTCGGCCGGCGTTCCGACGAGGAAGTCCGAGCGGTCGAACGGCGTCTGCGACGCGTCGCGCAGGCTGCCGAGCTGTCCCTCGAGGTAGGCGATTCCAGGACGCGCTTCCGCCCACGCCCGCTCCGCGTCGGCGGCGACATGCAGGATGCTCGTCAACACGACGGGGAATGCGCGACGCGGATTTGCGGCCAGTACCCGGTCGACCAGTTGCCGGCGCGCTACGAAATCGGCGGGCTTGCCGCAGTACACGATCAGCCCGTCGCCGATGCGAACGGCGCGCTGGACGGCCGGTTCTGCGACCGCGCCGACGAGCAGCGGCACGCGCCGTCCCGGCTGCGGGCGCACCGGGACGCCGGCGATCCGCCAGTGCCGGCCTGCGCTGGTGACCGCGGCCTCGTCCCACGCCTGACGCAGCACGGAGATGCCCTCCTCGAGCAGTCCGGCCCGCTGCGTGCGGTCGACGCCGAGCCCGGCGAACTCGGCCCGCGCGTAACCTTGGCCGACCGCGAGCACTAGCCTGCCGCCGGATATCAGGTCGACCACCGCTGCGTCCTCGGCGACGCGCAATGGATGGTGCAGCGGCAGCACGAGGATGTTGGTGCCGATGCCGATGCGATGGGTGCGGGCCGCGATCGCGGCGGCCACCACCAGCGGCGAGGGCAGCATTCCGTCGTCGGTGAAGTGGTGCTCGGACAGCCACACCGCGTCGTAGCCGAGGCGGTCGGCTTCCGCGGCTTCGGCCAGGCATTGCGCGTAGTACTCCGCAGTGGTCGACGGATCGTCGCTGGGTCGGCGAAAGTCGTGCATGATGCCGAACCGCGGCGGTGCCGCCTTGTCGAAGATCACGCGGGTACCGAACCAGGCCGGACCGGCCTGCGTCCAGTTGGTGGCCAGTCCCGGACTGGTCTGCGCCGGGGTCTGATCGACCTCGATGTGTACCGTCGTGTCGTGTCATGCACGACCACGACCGTCACCGACGACAAGCAGGCTGCAGGTGATCAACCCTTGATTCGCCTGTCCGACAAGGTGGTCGTCGACCCACCGGTTGTGCTGGCGCCGATGGCGGGCATCACCAACGTGGCGTTTCGCCGGCTGTGTCGCGAGCACGGCGCCGGCCTGTACGTAAGCGAGATGATCACATCTCGGGCGCTCGTCGAGCGCAATCCGAAGACGATGCGGCTGATCCGGTTCGCGCGCGACGAGCGTCCGCGCAGCCTTCAGCTCTACGGCGTCGACCCCGCGGTGGTCGGCGCCGCCGTGCGCCTGATCGTGCACGACGATCTGGCCGATCACGTGGACCTCAACTTCGGCTGCCCGGTGCCGAAGGTGACCCGCAAGGGCGGCGGGGCAGCGCTGCCATGGCGCATGGGGCTGTTCGGGGAGATCGTGACTGCTGCGGTGCACGCTGCAGCGGGCGCCGTCCCGGTGACGGTGAAGATGCGGCTCGGCATCGACCGCGACCACCTCACCTACCGTGAGGCGGGACTGCGCGCGCAGGACGCCGGCGCCGCCTATGTCGCGCTGCACGGGCGCACCGCCGCCGATTTCTACGCCGGCGAAGCGGACTGGGCGGCCATCGCAGAGCTTGCGGCGCTGCTCGACATCCCGGTGCTCGGCAACGGCGACATCTGGGAGGCCGACGACGCGCTGCGCATGATGCGCGAGACCGGCTGTGCCGGCGTCGTGATCGGCCGGGGTTGCCTCGGCCGTCCGTGGCTGTTCGCGGACCTGGCCGCGGCGTTTGGCGGGGGCACCGGGCGCCGGATGCCGACGCTGGGCGAGGTGGCGAGCGCCATGCGCCGGCACGCCGAGTTGCTCGCCGACTGGGCCGGCGAAGATGTCGGCTTGCGCGATTTCCGCAAGCACGTCGCCTGGTATCTGAAAGGATTCGCCGTCGGCTCGCCGGTGCGGGCGGCGCTCGCCGGCGTCAGCACCCTGGCCGGGCTGGACGACCTGCTGGGAAAGCTCGACGCTGACCAACCGTTCCCCCGCGAGGTGCTGGGACATCCACGCGGGCGCACCAGCGGCCGCAATGGCGTCGCGCTCCCGGACGGGTGGCTCGCGTCGCGTAACGAGTGCGCTGTGCCGGAAGATGCGGAGCTCCCACACTCCGGCGGCTGAGATCTGTCAGAGGCCTCCTGCATAGTCGCCGCATGGGCTCCGGGCGGCTGAGCACGGCGCAGGGCACTGCGTTGTACGTCGGCGCCGTGCTGGGCACGGGCGTTGTCGCGCTCCCCGCGCTGGCCGCAAAGGCCGTCGACCCGGCTTCGCTGATCGCCTGGGCCGGCCTGGTCGTGCTGTCCGTGCCGCTGGCCGCGACGTTCGCCGCCCTCGGTTCGCGCTACCCGGACTCCGGCGGGGTGTCGACGTATGCCCGGCGGGCATTCGGCGAGCTCGCAGGCGTTCTGGTCGGCTGGTGCTTCTACTTCGCGGTACCGGTCGGCGCGCCGGCGGCGGCGCTGTTCGGTGGTGCGTAGGTGTCGGCAGCGACCGGCGGCGGCTGGATCACGACGACGGCAACCGCTGCGGCGTTGCCGTTGGCGGTCACCGTGATGAACGCCGCTGGGCTTTCGGTCAGCGCCCGGGCGCGGTTCGCGCTGGCCGGTGTGCTGCTGGTGCTGCTGGTCGGCTCGGTGGCGCTGTCGGTGCCGGACGCGCGAGCTGCGAACCTGCGCCCGTTCGACCCGCACGGGTGGTTAGCCGTCGGGTCGGCCGGTGCGCTTCTCGTCTGGAGCTTCGCCGGACGGGAGGCCATCACCCACCTGGCCGCGGAGTTCCGCCGCCCGGCTCGGACCTGCCACCGGCAACGGGCGCAGCCGTGGTGGTTGGCGTGCTCTACCTGGCCGTGGCGTTCGCGACCGTCGCCGTCCTGGGTCCCTCCGCGGCGGACTCATCGGCGCCGCTCGGCGACCTCATGGCCCGGGGGCTCGGTGGTCCGGCCCGCGTGCTCGCTGCCGGAGTGGCGGTGCTGCTCACCCTCGGCACGATGAACGCCTACTTCGCCGGTGGGCCAAGCTCGGCGCCGCGCTCGGGCGCGACGGTGCGCTGCCTGCGTGGCTGGCGCGTGGCAGCGTGGCAGAGGAGGTGCCGCGCCGCAGCCTCGGTCTGCTGTCGGGGCTCGCGTTCCTCGCGCTGGCGGTGGTCGCGGCGACACACGTGAGCGTGCGGCCGCTCGTGCTGCTCTCCACGGCGCTGCTGGTGGCGGTCTACGCGGTCGGCGTCGCGGCCGCGGTTCGGCTGCTCCCGCTGCGCACCCGGGCGGGCACGGCCGCGCTCGCCGCGCTGGCGGCTGTGGGCTTACTCCTCGCGATGGCGGGCCCCCTATCTGCTCCTGCCGCTACTGCTGGGCGCCGGTGCCGCGGCGTACGTGCACCGCCGGCGTCGGCGCGCTGCTCGCCTCGGGTCAGGCGACCTCGTCCAGGCGGGCCGCCGCGAGCTCGACGACGACACAGTGCCCATGCTCACGGCGCGCCGGTCGGAGGCGTGAGACGCGGCGGCCCAGGAGCGGATGATCAGGACCAACGCCCGTAACACGAGCCGCAGCGGTGCCCTACCCTCATGGAACGCGACGTCGAGTGGGATGGGTGTGCTGATGAAGTACGTCTACGACTTCTCCGAAGGCAACAAGGACCTCAAGGATCTGCTCGGTGGCAAGGGCGCCAACCTTGCCGAGATGACGAACCTGGGGTTGCCGGTTCCGCCGGGGTTCACGATCACCACGGAGGCCTGCCAGGCCTACCTCAGGAGCGGTCATGAGCCGGACGGCCTGGCCGAGCAGGTGGCCGAGCGCTTGGCCGTGCTCGAGCATCGGATGGGCAAGCAGCTGGGCCAGTCCGACGACCCGCTGCTGGTCTCGGTCCGTTCGGGGGCGAAGTTCTCGATGCCGGGGATGATGGAGACCGTCCTGAACATCGGCCTGTCCGATCAGTCCGTGCGCGGTCTGGCGGCGCAGGCGGGCAACGAGCGGTTCGCGTTCGACTCGTACCGGCGGCTGATCCAGATGTTCGGCAAGACGGTGCTGGGCATCGACGGCGAGTACTTCGAGGACGCGTTGGACGCGGCCAAGCACGCCAAGGGCACCACCAGCGACCTGGACCTCGACGCCGCTGACCTGCGCAAGCTCGTCGACACGTTCAAGGACGTCGTGGTCGAGCGTGCCGGGCGGCAGTTCCCGCAGGACCCGCGCGAGCAGCTCGACCTCGCCATCCGTGCCGTGTTCGAGTCGTGGAACACGCCGCGCGCGGTCGTGTACCGCCGGCAGGAGCGCATCCCGTCCGATCTGGGCACCGCTGTCAACGTCGTCGCGATGGTGTTCGGCAACCTCGACGCGAACTCAGGAACCGGTGTGGCTTTCACCCGCGATCCGGCCACGGGCGCGAAGGGCGTGTACGGCGACTACCTCCAAAACGCCCAGGGCGAAGACGTCGTGGCGGGCATCCGCAACACAGTGCCGCTCGCGGAACTGGAAAAGATCGACAAGAGGTCTTACGACGAGCTGCTGAGGATCATGCAGATACTGGAAGAGCACTACCGGGACCTCTGCGACATCGAGTTCACGATCGAGCGCGGCAAGCTGTGGATGCTGCAGACCCGGGTGGGCAAGCGCACCGCGGAGGCGGCCTTCCGCATCGCCACTCAGCTGGTCGACCAGGGCCTGATCGACATGGACGAGGCCATCCAGCGGGTCACCGGGGCACAGCTCGCACAGCTGATGTTCCCGCGCTTCCAGGCGTTCACATCCCGGCAGAAGATCGCCAGCGGGATCGCCGCCTCGCCCGGCGCAGCGGTCGGCAAGATCGTATTCGACTCGTACACCGCGGTGAAGTGGTCGCGATCGGGCGAGCACGTGATCCTCGTACGACGCGAAACCAACCCCGACGACCTCGACGGCATGATCGCCGCGCGCGGCATTCTCACGTCACGCGGCGGCAAGACGTCGCACGCCGCTGTGGTGGCCCGTGGCATGGGCAAGACCTGCGTGTGCGGCGCGGAGGCACTCGACGTCGACACCAAGCAGCGCATGCTTCGGGCACCCGGCGGTCTCGAGCTGCACGAGGGCGACGTAATCTCCATCGACGGCACCAGCGGCGCGGTGTACCTCGGCGACGTGCCGGTCGTCGACTCCCCGGTGGTCCGCTACTTCGAGACCGGTACCAACTCGGAGGGTGACGATCTGGTGGCCGCGGTCGACCGGATCATGCGTCACGCCGATGGAACTCGGCGGATGGCCGTGCGGGCGAACGCCGACACCGCCGACGATGCCGAGCGGGCTCGCCGCTTCGGCGCGCAGGGCATCGGGTTGTGCCGCACTGAGCACATGTTCCTGGGCGATCGGCGCCAGCTCGTAGAGCGGCTCATCCTCGCCGACACGGACGACGAGCGTGCCGCGGCCCTCGACGCGCTGCTGCCCCTGCAGCGGACGGATTTCGTCGGCATCCTCGAAGCGATGGACGGTCTGCCGGTCACCATCCGGCTGCTCGACCCGCCGCTGCACGAGTTCCTTCCCGACATCACGGAGCTCTCGGTACGCGTCGCCGTGGCTGAGTCGCGGGGCGAGAAGCACGAAGGCGATCTGCGCCTGCTGCAGGCGGTGCGCCGACAGCACGAGCAGAATCCCATGCTCGGCCTGCGCGGCGTCCGCCTCGGTGTCGTCATCCCGGGCCTGTTCGCGATGCAGGCGCGTGCCATTCTCGAGGCGGCGGGACAGCGCATCCGGGTCGGCGGAGTGCCCCGGGTCGAGATCATGGTGCCGCTCGTCGGTGCCGCGCAGGAGCTCGAGACCGTCAAGCAGGACATCATCCAGGTCGCCCGCGAGGTCCGGGCAGAGATGGGTGTCTCGCTGGAGTTCCTGGTCGGCACGATGATCGAGCTCCCGCGCGCGGCGCTGACAGCCGAGCACATCGCTGAGTACGCGGAGTTCTTCTCCTTCGGCACGAACGACCTGACCCAGATGACGTGGGGGTTCTCGCGGGACGACGTCGAGGGAGCGTTCTTCTCCGCGTACCTGGAGAAGGGGATCTTCGGCGTCAGCCCGTTCGAGACGATTGATCGGCACGGTGTGGGCGAACTGGTGCGCATCGCCGCCGCGCGGGGCCGCTCGCGGCGGCCGGGTCTCAAGCTGGGCGTCTGCGGCGAGCACGGCGGCGATCCGGACTCCGTGCATTTCTTCGAGCTGGCCGACCTGGACTATGTGTCCTGCTCGCCGTTCCGGCTGCCGATCGCCCGACTCGAGGCCGGGCGCGCGGTCCACGACCGCGCACGCTCCGCCTGAGCCGCTGCGGACGAGCGCTTGCCCGCAGAAGCAAGGAGGGTCCGTGCTCATACCACGGCCCGTGCTTGACGCCATTGTCGAGGGCCGCGTCACGTTGGCGTTCCGTCGCTGGGACCGTCCGCGTGCCAAGGCCGGTGCGCTGCACCGCACGCCGGTAGGGCTGGTCGCGATCGACGCGGTGGACGTGGTGCGCATGGACAGCATCAGTGCCGCCGAGGCACGAGCCGCGGGGGCGCAAAGCCGCGCCGAACTGCTGCGGTTCCTGAAGGGTCGCGATGGTCGTGTGTACCGGATGCGGCTGCGCTATGCCGGCGCCGACCCGCGGATCGCCCTGCGCGCCGACGACGGGCTCAGCGACGCGGACGTCGGGGCTATCCAGGCACGGCTCGACCGGCTCGACCGGTCCGGCCGGCAGGGCCCCTGGACGCGCGATGTCCTCGAGCTGATAGCGGCCAATCCCGCGCGCCGGGCGCCGGATCTAGCCGCCGTTCGCGGCCTGCCCACCTGGCCGTTCAAGGCGGACGTCCGCAAGCTGAAGGAGCTGGGCCTCACGGAGAGCCTCGAGGTCGGCTATCGGATCTCCCCACGCGGCCGGGCCTACCTGGACCGCACGGCCGACACCCGTGTCACGCAGGCGTGAGGACCCGCCCCGACTCGATCGGTAGGCTCGATTACGTGTTGCGCCGCCGGTTCCGATCGTTCGCGGAGGCGGTGTCTCGGCCGGTCGGACGCGCCTCGTCCATCATGGTCGTTCCCAATACGCCCTTGCTGCAGCAGGTGCTCGACGAATACGGGCTCAGGCACACCATCGACCAGGACGGCGACCTCCAGGTCCGCTGGGAGAAGTGCCAGCTGTACTTCTTCCACTACGGCGAGCAGAACGAGGTGCTGCAGCTGCGGCTCTACCTCAGTCGCCGGTTTCCCGTCGAGACGCGTCCCGCCCTCGCGCTAGCCCTCGACGACTGGAACCGGACGAAGCTGTTCCCCAAGGCGTACACGGTGCTGCCGGACGACGGGATGGTCGGCATCTGCGCGGAGCAGGTCCACGACTTCCACCTCGGCGCGACCCGCGACCAGATCCACCACACGGTCGGCGTCTGGATCGAGACCCTGCTGCGCTTCGCTGAATGGGTGGACGAGCAGTTCGTGCAGGCTTAGGCATGTCCTACGACGATGCGGCGCGGGCCCGCCGCGTGCCGGAACCGCCGAAGCGGGCCGGTGCGCAGGCCGTTCGCAGCGACTTCGCCCGCGACCGGGCGCGGGTGCTGCACTCGTACGCTTTCCGCCGCCTGGCTGACAAGACCCAGGTCGTCGTGCCCGGCGAGGACGACTTCCCGCGCACCCGGCTCACCCACTCGCTGGAAGTGGCTCAGATCGGCCGCGAGGTCGGCGCCGCCCTGGGCTGCGACCCGGACATCGTCGACGCCGCGGGGCTGGCCCATGACCTCGGGCACCCGCCGTTCGGCCACAACGGTGAGGACGCGCTGGATGCTGCAGCAGCCGAGTGCGGTGGCTTCGAGGGCAACGCCCAAACGTTGCGTATCCTCACCCGCCTCGAGGCCAAGGTCGTCGCACCCGACGGCATGCCGGGCGGGCTTAACCTGACCCGGGCCACGCTCGACGCGACGTGCAAGTACCCGTGGCCGCGGCGGGACGACATCCGCAAGTTCGGTGTCTACGCCGCTGATCTTTCCGCCTTCGCCTGGCTGCGCTCCGGGGCGCCGCCCGGGCAGCGGTGCCTCGAGGCCCAGGTGATGGACTGGGCGGACGACGTCGCCTACTCCGTTCACGACGTGGAGGACGGCGTGTACGGAGGACACATCAAGTTGTCCACCGTGGACGACACGGAGCGGGCCGCGCTCTGCGAAGTGGCCGCGGAGCTGTACTCGCAGCTGGCCCCGGTCGTGCTGGCGCCGATGCTGGATGCGCTGCTCGCGCTGCCCGCGTTGCGCGACCTGGGCCGCTACGACGGCTCGTACGCGGCACAGGCCGCTGCCAAGCGGGCTACGAGCGAGCTGACCGGTCGCTTCGCCGGCGCGGCGGTGCTGGCAACCCAGGACACCCACGGTCGGGCGCGCCTCGCGCGGTACGACGCGCAGCTCGTCGTCCCCGACTCGATCGTGGCAGAGTGCGCGTTGCTCAAGGCGGTGGCGGCACGCTATGTCATGCGCCGCGCAGGCGCGGCGGAACGGCAGGCCGATCAGCGGCGGCTGCTCACCGAGCTCGTTACGGCCGTTCGCGATGGCGCGCCGGCCACGCTCGACGCGCCGGCGGCCGCTGCCTGGCATGAGGCCGCCGGCGAGGCTGCACGGTTGCGTGTCATCATCGATCAGGTCGCGCAGCTGACCGACTCCTCGGCCTACGCGTGGCATGCCCGGCTGGTGCGGCCAACTTGAGCACCTCTGGTTTGAGCTCAGAGCGCGTCCGCGCCAAGTTCGCGGGTGCGGATTCGCACGAGTTCGCCGACCGCCGTCACCCAGATCTTGCCGTCGCCCATTGCGCCGGTGTACGCCACCGCGCAGATGACGTCGATCACGTCCTGGATGTCGTCGTCGCGAGCGACGACCTCGAGCTTGGCGTGCTGCTGGAATTCCGAGGAGTACTTGGCTCCGCGGTAAATCTCGGTGCGGCCGGGTAGCTTGCCGAGCCCACTCGCGTCGGTGACCGTCGCGCCGTGGAAGCCGAGAGTCGAGAGTGCCGCGCAGATCTCGCCGACCTTGGCCGGGCGCACGATGGCGCTGACGAGCTGCATGCGCCCTCCTTCGCGCGCGGTCGGCGGCCGGCTGGTCGGATCAGACCGCGTCAGGACCTCGTTCGCCGGTGCGGATTCGTACGATGCCGTCGACCGGCGTAGACCACACCTTCCCGTCGCCGATCTTGCCGGTGCGCGCGCTGGCCACGATCGTGTCGATGACGGTCTGACCGTCCGAGTCGTTGACGAGGACCTCGATGCGCAGTTTCGGCACCAGGTCGACGGTGTATTCGGCACCCCGATACACCTCCGTGTGACCGCGTTGCCGTCCGTACCCACTGACCTCAGCGACGGTCATGCCCTCGGCGCCCATCGTGCTCAGCGCATGCTTGACGGCATCGAACTGAAACGGCTTGATGATGGCGGTAATGAGCATCACCGTCGCCGACCTCCCTGTTGCGCCGCCGGCGCGACCGGGTCTTCGGCGAGGTGTCTGCGCCAGAGCCACATCGCGATGCTGAACCAGCCGACGGTCACGAACGCCCATGCGATCGCGTACAGCCGATGTCCGCTCAACGCCAGTGACAGACACAGTCCGAAGGCGATCAGCGACATGAACAGGAACCCCCGCCACACCCAGGGCGACCCCGCCGAGCGGGTGCCGTCAGGCAGCTGGAATCGAGGCGCCTGCTGCGCGGGTCCAGGGCGCCCTTGTCGACTCGTTCGGGCGCTCATGACGCATCGCCGGCCTGTATCGGCGCCGTGCTCGGTGGGCCGGTGCTTCCCGCCGCCGCAGGACTTCCGGCGCCGACGAGTTCGATGCCTTCACTGGACGGGTAGCCCTCCTCGCCGTGCACGGCCAGGTCGCCGACTGCGAGCTCCTCATCGGGCATGCGGAGCGGGGTGACGAGGCCGATGACCTTCAAGATCAGGAACGTGACCAGGGCGTCCCAGACGATCACGGTCAGTGCGGCGAGAATCTGGAGGAAGAACAGATGCCGGTTGCCGTAGAGCCAGCCCGTGACCGAGAGCGGAGTGCCGCTGGTGGTGTTCGGATAGACGACGACACTCGGGTCGGCGAAGATGCCCACCAGCAGCCCGCCCAGCAACCCGGCCAGGCCGTGCGTGTAGACCACGCCCATCGCGTCGTCGACCCGGCGCAACACGATCGGCTGGATGTAGCTCCAGGCGAACCACACGATCGTCGAGGCGATGATGCCTTCCAGCAGAGCACCCAACCCGTTCACGTAACCGGCGCCGGGCGTGATGGCGACAAGCCCGACGATCATGCCGTTGACCGCCCCGAGGAACGTCGGCTTCTTTTCCCTGCCGAGGAACATGTCCCACAGCACCCAGGTCAGTAGCGCCGCCACTGTGCAAAGGTTGGTATTGACCACCGCAGTCGCGGCGTCGGCGCTGGCGAAGTACGGGTCGCCGCCGTTGAAGCCGTTCCAGCCCAGCCACACAATGCCTGCGCCGACGCACACGATCGGCAGGCTGTGCGGCACGAAGCGCTGCCGGTCACGCGCAAGCCGCGGCCCGATCACCCAGGCTGCGACGAATCCAGTCGTGCCCGCGGCCAGGTGGATCACGTATCCACCGGAGAAGTCGACGGCGCCCTCGTGCGCCCAGTAGCCGCCACCCCAGAGCAGCATCGCGTTGACCGCGTAGACGAACGTTGTCCACAGCGGGACGAAGACCAGCCACACCTTGACCTTGATCCGGCCCAGCACGCTGCCCAGGAACAGCAGCGGAGTGATCGCCGCGAACACGAACTGGAAGTAGAAGATCGAGGTGGTGGGTTGCGACAGCGGCACGGCGGTGCCGGTCGGAAGCGTTGCCTGCGACGTCTGTGACGTGCCGCGTAAAGACGTCTGCGGATGGCCCATGAAATTGGAGAAGAAGTTCTTGAAGAAGTTGCCGCCGTACGTGTAGCTGTAGTGGTTCGCCCCGCCACCTCCGATCGGGGCTCCGAACCCCATCTTGTACGCCCACAGCACCCATACGATCAGTATCGTGCAGAATCCGGTGAACGCCATGAACATGGTGTTCACGACCCACTTCTTGGGCACCAACCCTCCGTAGAGCAGGGCCAGGCCCGGCACGCTCATCAGGGCTACGAACGTCGCCGCGGTGAGCTGCCAAGACGTGCTGCCGGTATCCAGCCACGGCGGCTGACAGCCCGTCGGGGCCGAGGTCGGCGTACAGGGGTTCGGGGCCGAGTGGACAACACTCGCAAGCTCGGGCAGCAACGAAGCCCCTCCTTTGTGGTGGGAACCCAGGAGTGAGGCGTGGTGGCCAGAAACTCGGTCGCCGCGTCGGCCAGCAAACTATGGGCGGCTCGTTTCCGGGGAACGCCGCGCGGATTTCCGGCGTGTTAAGGCCGCGAGGACCGTAGTAGCCGCAGCCGGCGTGCGCCGATCGCCACGATTCCGAGCAGCGCCGCGAGCAGCGCGGCGGGCGCGATGAACGGCGTCCACGAGGACCTCGACTGCGCGACGCTCTGGGCGGTCACCACCACCGACGCGTTGCGTGGATCGACCACGGCTGCGACAACGTCGCCGGTCGCGCGCAACACCGAACTGCCGCCCAGCACCGCCTCGTGCTGGTCACCGGCCAGCGTGAACACCGCCCGGCAGGTATAGCCGATCGTGGTGATTCCGGTGCCCGATGCCTGCCCGACGCAGCGTGTCACCGTCGCCTCGACCGGCACGCCCGCGCGGCGCAGCCGACTCGTCCGCGACTGCGCGTCGATCGCGGAGACGGTCAGCACGATGACGAGGAACACCAGCGTGGCGACACCCAGGCCGGCTGTCGCCCAGGCGATGCGACGCGGGCTGACGGGCACGCCGGTCGCTCCGCGGACATACGAACTCGCCACGCCTGAAGGATCGGCCACGGGGCAGCCGGGCGCAAACGACGGGCGGCAAAACCCGATGGGGGGTGTCGGGAGCGGACGTTAACCTCGCAGTCGTGTCCGAGATGCCGTTGATCCGCGCCCGCGGCCTCACCAAGGCGTACGGCTCGGTTCAGGCCGTGCGCGGCATCGACCTCGATGTGCAGCGCGGCGAGGCGTTCGGGTTCCTCGGGCCGAACGGTGCGGGCAAGTCGTCGACCATGCGCATGATGGGCGCCGTGTCGCCGCCGAGCGGCGGCGAATTGCGCATCTTCGGGCTCGACCCGGCTGTCGACGGCCCGCGTATCCGTGGGCGACTCGGGGTCTGCCCGCAGGACGACACGCTCGACCCGGAACTGTCGACCCAGGAGAATCTGCTCGTCTACGGCCGCTACTTCGGGCTGAGCCGGGCGACGTGCCAGGCGAGGGCCGCCGAGCTGCTCGACTTCGTGGCGCTTCGCGACCGCGCCGACGAGAAGGTCGAGAACCTGTCCGGCGGCATGAAGCGCCGGCTGACCATCGCCCGCTCGCTCATCAACGATCCCGACCTGCTGCTCCTCGACGAGCCGACCACCGGACTCGACCCCCAGGCCCGGCACCTGTTGTGGGACAAGCTGTTCCGGCTGCGGCAGGCCGGCGTCACGCTTGTGCTGACCACCCACTACATGGACGAGGCCGAGCAGCTGTGCAACCGGCTCGTCGTCATCGACGGGGGGCTGATCGTCGCCGAGGGATCGCCGGCCGAGCTGATCAGGCAGTACTCCACGCGCGAGGTGACCGAGCTGCGCTTCAACCCGGACGACGATCACGCGGCGCTCGCCGGCAAGGTGGCCGACCTGGCGCGGCGGGTCGAGGCGCTCCCGGATCGACTCTTGCTCTACACCGACGACGGCGAGGCGGCGGCCGTCGCAGCCCACGAGCGCGGCCTTACACCCGCCAGCGTGCTGGTACGGCGGTCCACGCTGGAGGACGTGTTCCTGCGGCTGACCGGGCGGAGCCTCGTTGACTAGCGCGCTGGCGCGACAGTACGACTACTGGGCGACGGCCTACCGCCGCACCTGGAAGGGCAGCGTCATCTCCAGCTTCCTGATGCCGCTGCTGTATCTCGCCGCGATGGGGGTGGGCCTCGGTCATTTCGTCGACCGCAATGCCGGGGCCGGTGCGCTCGGTGGCGTCTCATACCTCGCCTACATCGCCCCCGGACTGCTCGCTGCGACCGCGATGCAGACGGCGGTGGGCGAGTCGACCTACCCGATCATGGGCAAGATCAAGTGGAATTTCGTCTTCCACGCCATGGCTGCAACCCCTTTGCGGATACGGGACATTGTCGCGGGCCAGCTCGGCTTCATCGCGTTCCGGGTCACGACCACCTGCGCCGTGTTCCTCGGCGTGATCGCCGCATTCGGCGCGATCCAATCACCGCTCGGCGTGTTCTGCCTCGTCGTCGAACCCCTGGTCGGGCTGGCATTCGCGGCACCGGTATTCGCGATCGCGTCCCGGCTGGAGAGCGACGCCGGCTTCGCGATGATCTTCCGCTTCGGCGTCATCCCGATGTTCCTGTTCTCCGGCGCCTTCTTCCCCGTGACGCAGCTGCCTGACGGTATCGAGTGGCTGGCATACGTCACGCCGTTGTGGCACGGCGTCATGATGTCGCGCGATCTCAGCCTCGGCGTGGCTGCGCTGTGGCCGACCCTCGGCCACGCGGCATACCTGCTGGTATGGATCGGCGCCGGGACGTGGCTGACCGTGCGCGGCCTGACGAAGCGGTTGGTGCGATGACCGGGGTCGTCGTCCGGGTCACGCCGCTGCCGCTCGTCCGCTCCGCCGGTTGGCGCATGATCGAGCGGAACTTCCTCGCCTACCGCAGGGCGTGGATCTTCTTCGTATCCGGCTTCTTCGAGCCGGTGTTCTATCTGCTGTCGATCGGCATCGGCGTCGGCAAGCTGGTCGGGGACTTCACCCTTGCCGATGGCACCGTCGTCACGTACGCGCAGTTCGTCGCGCCGGCGATGCTCGCCACATCAGCGATGAACGGAGCCATCTTCGACGCGACGTTCAACATCTACTTCAAGATGAAATTCCTGCACCTCTACGATGCGGTGCTGGCCACGCCGATGCGGCCGTGGGACATCGCCACCGGCGAGGTGGGCTGGGCGCTGCTGCGCGGAGCGTCGTATTCGCTGGTGTTCCTGATCGTGATGTCCGGACTCGGTCTGGTGGTGTCATGGTGGGCGGTGCTCGCCTTCCCGGTCGCCGTTCTGATCAGCTTCGCGTTCGCCGCGGCGGGCATGGCGTGCACCACGTGGATGCGCTCGTGGCAGGACTTCGAGTTCATCCAGTTGGCGATCTTGCCGATGTTCCTGTTCTCAGCGACCTTCTACCCGCTGTCGGTCTATAACGACGCGGTGCAGTGGCTGGTACGTATCACGCCGCTCTACCAGGGCGTCAACCTGCTGCGCGGGCTGACCCTGGGTAGCCTTACCTCGTCGATGCTCGTATCGCTCGCCTACCTGGTCGTCCTCGGCGGCGTCGGCATGTACATCGCGTCACGCCGCCTCGGTCAGCTGCTGCTGAAGTGACTCGTCCGCCGAGCGGCCTAGACTCTGGTTCGTGGCGGGGCGTATCCGGGACGAGGACATCGCCGCGGTCCGCGAGAAGTCGCCTATCGCCGACGTGATCGGCGAGCACGTGCAGCTGCGCAATGCCGGCGGGGGCAACCTCAAGGGGCTGTGCCCGTTCCACGACGAGAAGTCGCCGTCGCTGTCGGTGTCGCCGGCCAAGGGTTTGTTCCATTGTTTCGGCTGCGGCGCCGGCGGGGACGTGATCCGGTTCGTCGAGCGCATCGAAAACCTGAGCTTCACCGAGGCGGCCGAGTGGCTGGCTGCCCGGGCAGGTATCCAGCTGCGTTACGTCGACGGCGGCCCGGGCCCTGCGCGGCAGCCAGGGCAGCGAGCCCGGCTCATCGAGGCGCACCGGGTGGCCGCCGAGTTCTACGTCGAGCAGCTGCGAAGCCCCGAGGCGCGCCCGGCCCGGGAATACCTCATGGAGCGGGGGTTCGCCGACGACGTCGCGGTGCGCTACGGCTGCGGATACGCCCCTTCCGGGTGGGACGCGCTCACGAAACACCTGCTGGCGCGCCGGTTCACGCCGGCGGAGCTGACTACGGCGGGCCTGTCCCGGCAGTCCACCCGCGGCTCGCTCATCGACCGCTTCCATCGGCGTCTGCTCTGGCCGATCCGCGACATCGGCGGCGACGTCGTCGGCTTCGGCGCTCGCCGCCTGTTCGACGACGACCCGGTTGACGCCAAGTACCTGAACACCCCGGAGTCGCCCATCTACAAGAAGAGCCAGCTGCTCTACGGCGTCGACCTGGCCAAGCGCGAGATTGCCCGCCAGCACCGTGCCGTTGTAGTCGAGGGCTACACGGACGTCATGGCCTGCCACCTCGCCGGTGTGACGACTGCAGTGGCGACCTGCGGTACGGCCTTCGGCGCCGAGCACATCGCGATCCTGCGCCGGCTGCTCATGGACTCCGACGCGTTCACCGGCGAGGTGATCTTCACCTTCGACGGGGACGCGGCGGGCCTGAAGGCCGCCGAGCGAGCGTTCGGCGAGGACCAGAAGTTCATGGCGCAGACATTCGTCGCCATCGAGCCGAACGGCCTCGACCCGTGCGAGCTGCGCCAGAAGGCCGGTGACACGGCGGTGAGCGACCTGGTGGCGCGGCGCGTGCCGCTCGTCGAGTTCGTGCTGCGCTCGACCGCCAACCGCTTCAACCTCGACACCGCCGAGGGACGATCCGCGGCCCTCGACCGCGGTGTGCCCATCGTCGCGCGGATCAAGGACCGCGGCCTGCTTGAGCAGTACTCGCAGCTGCTGGCCCGGATGGTCGGCGTCGACGACCCGGACCGCGTTCTTTCTCGGGTACGCGGCATCGTCCGCTCCGGTGGACGCCCCGAGCCGCCACCACGCCGTGCGGCGCCGCCACCAATCGACGAGGCCGTCGCCTCGGTCGAGCGTGAGGCGCTCAAGGTCGCGATGCAGCTGCCGGCGGTTGCCGGTCCGGCGTTCGACGCACTGCCCGACGCCGCGTTCGTGGTGCCGGTGCACGTCACGCTGCGCCAGGGCATCGCCGCGGCCGGCGGCACGGCCAGCGCGGTCAGTGGGCCGGCATGGGCCGGCGCCGTCGAGGACCAGCTGCCTGACCTGGAGGCGCGCAGCCTCGTTCATGCGCTGGCGGTCGAGCCGCTGCACACGAACCTGCAGCCCGAGCGATACGCCGACATCGTGCTGGCGCGACTCCAGGAGATTCTGGTGTCCCGGCAGGTGGCAGCGCTCAAGTCGCGCGTGCAACGCATCAATCCGGAGGATCAGCCCGAGGAGCACGCCCGGTTGTCCGGTGAGCTGTTCGCACTCGAGATGCACCGGATAAGGCTGCGCGAACGGGCGAGCGGCGGCGAATGATCTTTCGGCGGCGGGAGCGCCCGCCGGGTGAGCTCGTCGCGGGGCTGGATCGCGACGAGCGCATCGTGTCTTGGGCGGACACGGATGCCGCTGTCGTTGCGGCGACCAACCGCGGCTTGTGGGTGCCCGGGTACCGACGGATCGGTTGGGAGCTTGTCGACAAGGCGGTGTGGCGTGACGGCGTGCTGACCGTGACGGAGGCCGAGCTCCTGGACGACCTGCTGCTGCGGGATCTCCCGTCGATACACCTCCGGCTCACCGTCGCGCGCGACCTGCCACCGACCGTTCGTCGCAGGGTCGAGGCCAGCGTCGTCCGCTCGGAGGTGTATCCGGTTGCCGGGGGAGCGGCACGGTTCGTCGCCCGGCGAGTGCCCGGCCGTGACGGGGTCAGCTGGTGGGCCCGCCTTGAGCTCGGCACCCGGGACAGCGAGCAGACGCGTACCTCGGTACGGGCCCGGCGCGACCAACTCGCTGCCCAGTGGGCGCAGGCTCAGCCGCGGTAGCCGTTGCTCGGTGCTTGCTCGCTTGCCTGCCGCTTGGTGTGCATCACATCCCTTGCGCGATGCCGGAGATCGTCGACCTGGGCCTGCAACACGCCCGCCGTGGACTGGACGGTCTGGCTGCCGGCAACCTTGCGGGCGAGGCTGACGAACTGCTCGTAGCGCTCGCGCCCGGCGCGGGCCCCGAGTACGTAGCCGATGGCGGCGCCGACCAGCAGCGAGACCTTCATCGCGTCCTCCTCGTTCGGCGGCTAGAAATTCACCCTAACCTGGCGAGCCACCACGTACGGTGGGCCTGGTGACCGACTTTCGCCCGACGATCACTGCGCACATCGTTGTCCGGGGTGCCCGGCGAGCCGCCGAGTGGTACGCCGACGCGTTCGGTGCCGTTGAGGAGAACCGCATTGCGGTACCTGACGGGCGCTTCCTGGAAATCGCGCTGCGAATCGGCAATTCCCCGCTGATGCTCTGTGACGAGTTCCCGGAGATGGCAGTGCTGTCACCGCTTTCGGTCGGCGGGACCTACGGTGCCCTCCACATCGCGACCGATGAGGTGGACGTGTTGTGGGCCCGGGCGCTGGCGGCCGGCGCCGAGGTGCACCAGCCGCTTCAGGACGCTTTCTGGGGTGAGCGCACCGGCCAGGTCATCGATCCGTTCGGCCACCGGTGGGGCCTCTCGCAGCACCTGCGCGACGTCCCGCCGAGCGAGGTCGCCGCTGGGGTGGCCGCCATGTTCGGGGCCGCTCCACAGGATTGACGAGACCACCCGTACGATGGGTTATCCTTGCTCGGCCGCGTCGCGGGCGTGCTCCGGGCGGGCGATCCCCCGTAGCTCAATTGGCAGAGCGTCCGGCTGTTAACCGGCAGGTTACTGGTTCGAGTCCAGTCGGGGGAGCCACCTCCAGGCCAGTAATTCCGGGCCCTCCAGCAATCAGCAAGATCGAGGTTGTTGAGCTCTGGCGCACGGTGTCATTGACAATGATCCCGGGGGCGCTTCCGCGTCATTGCGTAATTGCAGGTACGCGGGCTCTGCTACGGCTGTTGTGTCGGGCGTTCGTTTCGCTGCGGTGTCGGGTCGACGGTGGACGCTGCGGTGTCATCGTCGGCGGCGCCGCCGGCGCGGCTGCATTGCGGCTCCGCGGTCACCTGGGTGCTGGTAGTCGCTGAGGCGCCGGTGCGGAACCGATGCCGCAGGTGTGCAGCGATGGCGCCGAGCGCAGTGAGGATGATCAACGTCAGGGCGGCGGCTGCGACAGTGCCGGTGTGGGCTTGCAGCCAGGTGGTGGTGGTCGCGGACCACTGGTCGATAGCGGCAAGGCCATGTCCTGTGGGGCTTTGACCAGTGACGGCGGGCCACCAGTAGGTGGCGACGTAAACGCCGGTGAGTAGGAGCAGTGTGGCGGCAAACCGGGCCTGGTGGCGGGCTATTACTCGCGCCCAGCGGAATAGGGCGCTGCCGGCGAGGGCGGCCGCGGCGGAGAGCACCAGCAGCAGGGCGATCGAGCCGCTGGCGTAGGCGGCGAACACGGCGACCTGCCCGCCGATGGTCGTACTGGCTTGGGCTTGGGTGATCACGGCAAGCAGCACGGCGATGGTGCAGGCCAGTGACGCGGCTGCGTAGCCGACGCCGAACAGCGCCCAGCGACCGGGGCTTGTCATGGCACCGCCGGTCCGGGGCGTGATAGCGGGCAGGTGCAGCCGCACGCGCGGCTCGTACCGGGCGAGCCCGGCGAGGCCGAGCAGCGCGAGCAGGACGCCTACGGTGAACCCGAGCCAGGGCGCGGCCCGGATGAGCTGTTGCGCGCCGGCGCTGATCGCCAGGCCGGCTGTGGACAGGGTGATTGCGAACCCGGCGGCAAGCGCCGCCCCGGCGGCCAGGGACTGCAAGAGCCGCTGGGGGAGGGCTGCATCGGGCCGGGCGGTCGCGGTGTGGGTGAGGTAGGCGGGCAGCAGGGCGAACCCGCACGGGTTGACCGGTGCGAGCAGGCCGGCTGTGAACGCGAGGGTGAGCAGGGTGTTGGTCACGACGCGGCGTCGACCGCGGCCACGATCTTGGCCTGGCTCGGGTTGACCGCGCGGAACGTGACGTGGCCCGTCGAGTCAACCACTAGCACCGTGCTCAGGGCGGTGACCTGGTACATGCCGGAGAGAACGGCCTTCTGGTCGACGACCGTCGGCAGGCCGTCGGCGCCGACCGAGTGCAGGAAGTCGGCAACTGCCTCACTGGACGCGCCGCGGTCCATATCGACTCCGAGGAAGCGGGCCTTTGTCGTGGCGAGGTGGGCGGCCCGCGCCGTGGCGTTGGTGGCGGATTCGACCTGGGCAAGCGTCCGGGCGACGTCCGCGCAGTCGGCGCAGGTGATCGACAAGAACACCAGCACGCTCGGTCTGTTGCTCGGCACCCGCACCGCCGCGCCGTCGATTGTCGTCAACGACGCCTGCGTGGCGGCTTCATCTCGAGGGCTGGACGCTGCGCTGCGTGCGCTGCTAGCCGTGTTGGCGCTGCACGCTGGACAGCACGAGACGATCAATAGCGCGGCGGCAATCGCGGCCAGCCCGCCACGCGGCCCGGCGGGCGGACGCCGTCCGCGGGTCATCGCGGCCTCCGCTCAACGGCGAGTGGCGCGGGCGCGCGATCTGCGTTCCGGCCAGGCGCGCAGCGGCACAACGCGCGGCCAGAAACCGGGCCAGCATCACCAGCTCGACGACCCGGGGGTCGGCGAGCCTGGTAGTGCGCGATCCGGCCAGCGCGAAATTGAGCCATCCGGGCCGGGCTCACGTCATCAGTGTCCACCCGGGCACCGCTGCCCACCAGCCGATTGGGCATTACCGAATCCCCCGCGGCTCCGACGACGTCCAGAGAAACGACACGATCCGGCCCGCGAAGGCCACCGCGTACCGCACATCGAATCTAGACGTCCGCGGCGCGCGGTTGATTGCAATCACTGCGACAATCGAGACGTCTGGAGCGGGTATGAACGAGCCGCGTCGTGGGGCCTTCCTGGAGGCCGCGCTGCCGTGCCTGGATGCGATCACGCAACTGGCCCGGCACCTGAGCGGGC
>JBKPQY010000164.1:0-8943 GCA_046734315.1 Actinomycetota bacterium
ACGCTCGGCACGACCTCGCCGGATACGCTCGCCGACGCCGAGCTCGTCTTCCTCGCGCTGCCACACGGACTGTCCGCGGCAGTTGCCAGGGCGCTTCCCGAACAGGTGCGGGTCGTCGATCTGGGCGCGGACCACCGGCTCGTCGACGCCGCCGCGTACCGCAGGTACTACGGCGGGGCGCATCCCGGAGCGTGGACGTACGGCCTGCCCGAACTGCCCGGCCAGCGCGCCCGCATCGCCACGGCCACACGGGTGGCAAGTACCGGCTGCTATGCGGTCGCGACGATCCTGGCACTGGCGCCCCTGATCGCGGCCGGGCAGGTGGAGCCCGACGACGTGGTGGTCGTGGCCGCAAGCGGCACCTCGGGCGCCGGCAGGACCGTGAAGCTCAATCTGCTCGCCAGCGAGGTGATGGGCGACGTCACGCCGTACAAGGTGGGCGCGCACCAGCACGTCCCGGAGATTCTCCAGGCGACCGGGGCGACCAGCCTGGCGTTCACGCCGCTGCTCGTGCCGATGCCGCGGGGCATCCTGGCGACGGTGACGGCCCGCCCGGCAGGCACCGGCGACGCCCGGACGGCCCTGCTCGCCGCATATGCCGACGAGCCGTTCGTGCACGTGCTGCCGGAGGGCCGGCAGCCGCATACCGCCGCGACCTACGGCTCGAACTCCGCCCACCTGCAGCTCACCACCGACGCCAGTTCCGGCCGGCTGATCGTGACCAGCGCCATCGACAACCTCGGCAAGGGCGCCGCCGGGCAGGCCGTGCAGAACGCCAACCTGATGCTGGGCCTGCCGGAGACGGCCGGCCTGTCTGTCGACGGGATCTCCCCGTGAGCGTCACCGCGGCGCAGGGCTTCCGGGCCGCGGGTGTCGCGGCCGGCATCAAGCCCGCCGGGCTCGATCTCGCCCTCGTCGTGAACGACGGGCCGTCGGACGCCGCCGCCGCGGTCTTCACCGCGAACCGGGTCAAGGCCGCACCGGTGCTCTGGTCCCAGCGGGCAGTGGCGGACGCGCGGCTGCGTGCGGTGGTGCTCAACTCCGGGGGCGCCAACGCCTGCACCGGTCCGGGTGGCTTCGCCGACACCCACGCCACAGCCGAGCGGGTCGGCGCCGCGCTTGGCATCGGCGCCGGCGACGTGGCTGTCTGCTCGACCGGCCTCATCGGTGAGCGGCTACCCATGCCCGCGGTGCTCGCCGGAGTGGACGCGGCGGCGGCCGCCCTCGGCGATCACGGCGACGTTGCCGCCGAGGCGATCCGCACCACGGACACGATCGCCAAGCAGGCGGTGTTCGTCCACCCGGACGGCTGGACGCTGGGCGGCATGGCCAAGGGTGCCGGGATGCTCGCCCCGAGCCTGGCCACCATGCTCAGCGTTTTGACGACTGACGCATCTGTCGACAAGTCCATAGTGGACGCTGCCCTGCGGGCGGCGGTACGCCGGACGTTCGACCGGATCGACAGCGACGGGTGCTTGTCGACCAACGACACTGTCGTGCTGATGGCAAACGGGGCGTCCGGCGTTGCGCCTGACGCGGCGGCCTTCGCGAGCGCAGCCGAACACGTCTGCCGCGACCTCGCGCTGCAACTGCTCGCCGACGCCGAGGGCGCCACCAAGGACGTCACGATCGACGTCGCCGGTGCCGCCGGCGAGGCCGATGCCGTCGAGGTCGGGCGGGCGATCGCCCGCAACAACCTGCTCAAGTGCGCGTTGTTCGGCAACGATCCCAACTGGGGACGCGTCCTCGCCGCGATCGGCACCACGAAGGCAGTGTTCGAACCGGACGAGCTGGACGTCACGATCAACGGGATCGCCGTGTGCCGCAAAGGCGCAACGGGCGATCCTCGCGAGCTTGTCGATCTATCCAGCCGAGCTGTACATATCGCCGTCGACCTGCACGCCGGCGCGGACACGGCCACGATCTGGACGAACGACCTCTCGCACGACTACGTCGAAGAGAACTCGGCCTACTCGACATGAACGCGATGGAGAAGGCGGCCATCCTGGTCGACGCGCTGCCGTGGCTGGAGCGCTTCCACGGCAAGGTCGTCGTGGTCAAGTACGGCGGCAACGCAATGACCTCCCCCGAGCTTGCGAAGGCATTCGCCGAGGACGTCGTGTTCCTGCGCTACGCCGGGCTGAAGCCTGTTGTGGTGCACGGCGGCGGACCGCAGATCACCGAGCATCTCGCCAAGCTGGGCATGCAGACCGAGTTCCGCGGCGGGCTGCGCGTCACCACACCGGAGGCGATGGCGGTTGTCCGGATGGTCCTCGTCGGGAAGGTCAACGGCGACGTCGTCAACGTGATCAACGACCACGGCGCGTTCGCGGTGGGCTTGTCAGGGGAGGACGGGGGACTGCTCACCGCCGAGCGGCGCCCGGCCTTCGTCGACGGCGAGCCGGTCGACATCGGGCAGGTCGGAGACGTGATAGCGGTCGACCCGAGCACGGTGCACGCGTTGCTCGACGCCGGTCGAATCCCCGTCGTGGCCACGGTCGCACGGGGCACGGACGGGCTGTCCTACAACATCAACGCCGACACCGCGGCGGCGGCTCTCGCCGTAGGCCTCGGCGCGGAGAAGCTCGTCGTGCTCACCGATGTCGAGGGTCTCTACGCGGACTGGCCGGCCAGCAGCGAGGTGGTCAGCCAGATCGACGCGGCCACCCTGGCCGAACTGCTGCCCGGCCTGTCGTCGGGCATGGTGCCCAAAATGCAGGCCTGCGTGCGCGCCGTCGAGGGCGGCGTGCCACGCGCGCACGTGCTCGACGGGCGCGTCCCGCACGCCTTGCTGTTGGAGGTCTTCACGAGCGAAGGGATCGGCACCATGGTGCTGCCCGCGAAGGAGCCTGCATGACGTCGCTGACACAGCGGTGGGACGCGGCGATGATGCCCACCTACGGCACGCCGCCGATCGCGATCGACCACGGCGCGGGCGTCCGGGTCTGGGACCTCGACGGGCGCGAGTACCTCGACCTGGTCGCGGGCATCGCCACCTCGTCGCTGGGCCATGCACATCCCGCGGTCGTCGAGGCGGTCTGCACGCAGGTTGCGCGGCTCGCCCACTCGTCCAACCTGGCGATCCACGAGCCGGGCGTACGACTCGCCGAGCGGTTGCTCGAATTGGTCGGCGCCGACGGGCGGGTGTTCTTCGCCAACAGCGGCGCAGAGGCGAACGAGTGCGCGCTCAAGCTCGCCCGCCTTTCGGGCCGCAACAGCGGCGGGCGCGTCGAGATCGTCGCCGCGCGGGGCAGCTTCCACGGCCGTACCCTCGGCGCGCTGTCGATCACCGGCAACGCCGCCAAGCGCGAGCCGTTCGCGCCGCTGCCCGGGCCGGTCACCTTCGTCGAGTACGGAGACGCTGCCGCGCTACGCGCGGCGGTCACCCAGCGCACCGCGGCCGTCGTCCTCGAACCGACCCTCGGCGAAGGGGGTGTGGTGCCCGCCCCGCCGGGCTACCTGGCTGCCGCCCGGGAGGCATGCACCGCCGCCGGCGCGCTGCTGATCGTCGACGAGGTGCAGAGCGGCATCGGGCGCACCGGCCATTGGTTCGCCAGCCTCGCAGAGGGCGTCCGTCCGGACGTGATCACTCTCGCAAAGGGCCTCGGCGGCGGCATGCCGATCGGCGCGTGCATCGGCCTCCGCGCGGTGGGCAGGCTCTTCGAACCTGGTGCGCACGGCAGCACGTTCGGCGGCAATCCCGTCTCGTGCGCTGCCGCGCTGGCGGTACTCGACACGATCGCCGACGAGCACCTGCTCGATTCGGTCAAGCGCGTCGGCGAATATCTGGCGCACGAGCTCGGCACGCTGGACGTCCCGGTGCGCGGTTCCGGCCTGTGGCGGGCGCTGGCTCTGCACGGACAGCACGCGGCCGCGGTCGAACGCAACGCCCGCGAGTACGGCCTGCTGGTCAACGCCGTCAAGCCGGACGTGATCCGCCTGGCGCCGCCCCTGATCTTGACCGAGGCCGACGTGGACGAGGCGATGCCACTACTGCGCGCCGCATTGGCAGACGTCGATGCCTAGGCACTTCCTCCGTGACGACGACCTGAGCCCGGCTGAGCTTCTCGAGGTGCTCGACCTGGCCGACGCGATGAAGGCCGACCGCCTCGTGCGCCAGCCGCTCGCCGGCCCGCGAGCCGTCGCCGTGCTCTTCGACAAGCACTCGACGCGCACCCGCGTCTCGTTCAGCGTCGGCATCGCCGAGCTCGGCGGCTACCCACTCGTCATCGATGCCCAGACCAGCCAGCTCGGGCGCGGCGAGCCGATCGAGGACACGACGCGGGTCCTCGACCGCCAGGTCGCCGCGATCGTCTGGCGCACTTTCGCTCAGGAACGCATCGAGACGATGGCCGCCGTCAGCCGGGTGCCTGTGATCAACGCGCTCACCGACCGGTTCCATCCGTGCCAGGTCCTCGCAGATCTGCAGACCATTCGCGAACACAAGGGCGGCCTCGCCGGGCTGACGCTGAGCTACGTCGGCGACGCGGCCAACAACATGGCCCATTCGTACCTGCTCGGCGGCGCTTCCGCAGGCATGCACGTACGGATCGGCGGCCCGCCCGGGTATCACCCCGACCCGGCGGTGGTCGCCGATGCGAGACGAATCGCAGATCACACGGGCGGCTCGATCACCGTCACCGCCGAACCCCGGACGGCGTTCGACGGCGCCGACGTGGTGGCCACCGACACGTGGGTGTCCATGGGTCAGGAGCGCGAGCAGGACGGCGAGGTATTCGTGCCGTTCGCTGTCGACGCCGCCGCCATGCAGCGCGCCGCAAGCGACGCCGTCGTGCTGCACTGCCTGCCCGCCTACCGGGGCAAGGAGATCGCCGCGGACGTTATCGACGGCGCACAGAGCGTCGTCTGGGACGAGGCGGAGAACCGGCTGCACGCGCAAAAGGCACTGCTCACCTGGCTGCTGGGGCGCGGCTGATGACCAGCAGAGCTGCGCGCCACGCCCGCATCGTGACCATCCTGAACAGCCGGCAGGTGCGCTCGCAGGCCGAGCTCGCGGCGGCGCTCAATGACGATGGCTTGGAAGTCACGCAGGCGACGCTCAGCCGCGACCTCGAGGAACTGGGCGCCGTGAAGCTACGCACCCCCGACGGCGGACTGCCGAGATATGTCGTTCCCGAGGACGGCGCGCCCCTCACCGCCCGGGCCGCCAAGGACGCCCCGCCGCACCGGCTGGCCCGGTTGATCGACGAGCTGCTCGTGTCGGCCCGGGCGAGTGCCAACCTGGTCGTGCTGCGCACCCCCCCGGGCGCTGCGCACTTCCTCGCCTCCGCCGTCGATCGCGCCGGCCTGCCCGACGTTCTCGGCACCATCGCCGGCGATGACACGATCCTTGTCATTGCCCGCGAGCCGGACGGCGGCACGGCGCTGGCCCATCACCTGCTCGAACTCCAGGAGATGTCAACAGAGTGAGCAAGGTCCTGACCTCCCTGCCGGTGGGCGAGCGCGTCGGCATCGCGTTCTCCGGTGGGCTCGACACGTCCGTCGCCGTCGCCTGGATGCGCGTCAGGGGTGCGATCCCGTGCGCCTACACCGCCGACCTCGGCCAGTACGACGAGACGGACATCGCCGGGGTGCCGGGACGCGCCATGCAGTACGGTGCGGAACTCGCCCGCACCGTCGACTGCCGCCGGGAACTGGTCGAGGAAGGCTTCGCGGCGCTCGCGTGTGGTGCGTTCCACGTCCGGTCGGCCGGCCGGGCGTACTTCAACACCACCCCGCTCGGCCGCGCCGTGACCGGCACCATGCTCGTGCGCGCCATGCAGTCCGACGACGTGAATATCTGGGGCGACGGCTCCACGTTCAAGGGCAACGACATCGAGCGGTTCTACCGGTACGGCCTGTTGACCAACCCCGGACTGCGGGTCTACAAGCCGTGGCTGGACGCAGACTTCGTCCACGAGTTGGGCGGCCGCGCCGAGCTGAGCCGGTGGCTCGTCGAGCACGATCTGCCTTACCGCGACAGCACCGAGAAGGCGTACTCCACCGACGCGAACATCTGGGGCGCCACGCACGAGGCGAAGACGCTGGAGCACCTCGGCGTCTCGTTGGAAACCGTCGAGCCGATCATGGGCGTGCGGTTCTGGGATCCGGCGGTCGCGATCGACGCCGAGGAGGTCACCGTCCAGTTCTCGGCCGGACGCCCGGTCGCGATCAACGGCGTCGGGTTCGACGATCCCGTGGCACTGGTATATGCGGCGAACGCCATCGCCGGCCGGCACGGGCTCGGCATGTCCGACCAGATCGAGAACCGGGTCATCGAGGCGAAGTCGCGGGGGATCTACGAGGCGCCGGGCATGGCGCTGTTGTGGATCGGCTACGAGCGGCTGCTGAACGCCGTCCACAACGAGGAGACCATCGCGAACTACCACGCCGAGGGACGCCGCCTCGGGCGCTTGCTGTACGAAGGGCGGTGGCTCGACCCGCAGTCACTGATGCTGCGCGAGTCGATCCAGCGCTGGGTCGCCTCGTTGGTCAGCGGGCAGGTCACCATGCGGCTACGCCGCGGCGAGGACTACTCGCTGCTCGACACCCGCGGTCCCGCGCTGTCCTACCACCCCGACAAGCTGTCGATGGAGCGCACCGACAACGCGGCGTTCGGCCCGGTCGACCGGATCGGCCAGCTCACCATGCGCAACCTCGACATCGCGGACTCCCGTGCGAAGCTCGAGCAGTACGCCGGCTCCATGGGGCAGCTCACCAGGACGGCCCTGTTCGACGAGCTGGGAGAGGGCCACTCCGATCAGATCGCCGCACTCGAAACCCCGTTCCGGGCCGACGACAGCGCGCTGGACAGTGCCGCGCTGGAGTCCGGCCGTGATTAGTCCTCATCCGCGCCACTCGGATTGCTCGACCGGCCCGCTGGGCCGGATCTCGCGATCCGAAGCAAGCTCGCTTCGCTCGCGCGGGCGCGGGCTCTTCGCGCGAGCGCTCATCGCACTGCCGGTCGCTACCGGTGCTTGGGTTGAACGATGGCTGATCGGTTGAGTCTCTGGGGCGGGCGATTCAGCGGCGGGCCGTCGGAGGCGTTGGCTGCCCTTTCCCTGTCCGTGCACGTCGACTGGCGGCTCGCACCCTACGACCTCGCGGCGTCCCGGGCGCATGCCCGAGTGCTGCATCGGGCGGGGCTGCTCACCGACGACGAACTCGCGGCGATGCTGGCCGCCCTGGACGAGCTGGACGCGGCAGTCCGCTCCGGGGGGTTCCAGGCCACCGCTGCCGACGAGGACGTCCACACCGCCCTGGAACGCGGGCTGGTCGAGCGCCTGGGCGCACTGGGCGGAAAGCTGCGCGCCGGACGCAGCCGCAACGACCAGGTGGCCACCGACCTGCGCCTGTACCTGCGCGATCACGTCCGACGCATCATCGCCGAGGTCGCCGAGCTCGAGGCGGCGCTCCTGCGCCTCGCCGAGGAGAACCGCGACGTCGCGATGGCGGGCATGACCCACCTCCAGCACGCCCAACCCGTGCTGCTGGCCCACCACCTGCTCGCGCACGTCCATGCCCTGGCGCGCGACGTCGACCGACTACAGGACTGGGACAAGCGCGCCGCGGTGTCACCACTCGGTGCGGGAGCCCTGGCCGGGTCGTCGCTGCCCCTCGACCCCGCCGCGGTCGCCGCCGAGCTGGGGTTCGACCGTCCCGCCGCGAACTCGATCGACGCCGTCTCCGATAGAGACTTCGCCGTCGAGTTCCTGTTCGCGGCGGCACTGCTCGGCGTACACCTCTCGCGGATCGGGGAGGAGATCATCCTCTGGGCAACGCCCGAATTCGGCTGGGTGCGACTCGACGACGCCTGGTCGACCGGCTCGTCGATCATGCCGCAGAAGAAGAACCCTGATATCGCCGAGCTGGCACGCGGCAAGGCCGGGCGGTTCATCGGCAATCTGACCGGACTCCTCGCCACGCTCAAAGCGCTGCCGCTGGCCTATGACCGCGACCTCCAGGAGGACAAGGAGCCGGTCTTCGACACCGTCGATCAGCTGCTCCTCCTGCTGCCCGCCATGACCGGACTGGTCGGCACACTGGACGTCGTGACCGAACGGATGCAGGCCGCCGCGCCGGCCGGGTTCGCCCTGGCCACCGACGTCGCCGAGTGGCTGGTCCGGCGGGGCATCCCGTTCCGCGAGGCGCACGAGATCACCGGCCGGCTCGTGTCCTACTGCGAGCAGCACGGCACCGACCTGGGCGGCCTCAGCGACGCGCAGCTCGCCGAGGTCGACGGCACGCTCACCGCGGACGTGCGCGCTGTGCTCTCCGTCGACGGCGCGCTGCGCGCCCGGGCGACCTACGGCGGCACCGCGCCGGCACGCGTCGCCGAGCAGCTCGTGGCGCTGCGCGACATCGTGGCTGCCCACGCCGCCTGGGCCCAGGCATGACCGTCGAGCGCGAGTCATTGGCCAAGCCCGCGCTGGAAGTCGCCCCGCTGCTGCTCGGTGCCGTGCTGGTGTCCACTGTGGACGGTGCCGAGGTGGCAGTTCGGCTCACCGAGGTCGAGGCGTACGAGGGCTTGGCCGACCCGGCCTCGCACGCCTACCGCGGCCGCACGCGTCGCAACGACGTCATGTTCGGCCCGGCCGGGCACCTGTACTGCTACTTCACGTACGGCATGCACTGGTGCGCCAACGTGGTGTGCGAACGCGAAGGCGTGGCGTCCGCCGTCCTGCTGCGTGCCGGCGAGGTCGTGCGCGGAACCGACACGGCACGCGCGCGCCGTGCCGCGGCCCGCGACACCCGCCACCTCGCCCGAGGGCCGGCCCGGCTGGCCGCCTGTCTCGCCCTCGGCCGCGACACGAACGGCGCCGACCTGTGCGACCCGGCGTCGATCGTCCGGCTCGAGTCGCTCGGCAAACCCGAGGCGGGGCTGCGCTCCGGCCGCCGCGTCGGGATCACGCTCGCCGCGGATCGCCCGTGGCGGTTCTGGCT